>JBFIPU010000062.1:0-16021 GCA_041609995.1 Acidimicrobiia bacterium | reverse complement strand
GGGCCGGGCCACAGTCATGCGTCTCGCTGCCACCGGCTTGTCACTGCGAGAGCTGACGGCGCTCTTCCTCACCCACCAGCACAGCGACCACGTCGTGGGCCTACCAGATTTGCTCATGACCAGGTGGCTGGAAGGAACCGGCACGACGGGAGATCCGCTCCCGGTCTATGCACCCTCCGGGATGGCGGCTGATTTGGCCCAACATGTGCTGGTGCCGTGGAATCGGGAACTGGCCATGCGGGGCGAGCACCAGGGGTATCCGGGCTCACCTTTTCCCGAGATGCACGACTTCGAGCCGCCCGCCACGCCCCAGCGGGTGTTCACGGCGGGAGACATCGTGATCGAGGCCGTCCAGGTGCGGCATGAACCGGTCCCCGGGGCCGTCGGGTACCGCGTCACGACCCCCGACGGCGCGGTGGCCGTGTCCGGAGACACCGCGATCTGCGATGAAGTGGAGAAACTGGCCAAAGGCGCCGCAGTCCTGGTCCACGAAGTGTTCGCGCAGGACATGCTGCCGGATGGCTTGATTTCCAACGCGGATTCAATCGGGGCGTATCACAGCCCGCCGGACGGTGTGGGTGCCCTGGCGCGCCGGGCCGGGGTGAGTACCCTCATGCTCACCCACCTGATCCCGGCTCCCTCGACGGTCGACGATTACACACGATTCAGCGACGCTGTACGCGCGGGCGGGTTCAACGGAGAGATCATCGTCTGTGACGATCTGGCCACCGTGAGCTTCGGTTGACCCAGCACCTCGCATTGTTTTCGCGAGTCGATTGACGGCGCAGACCGGCGTCGTATATTTGCCCCGTCTGACCGGAACGAGGGCCGACGGGCCCAGAAACAACGTTGAGACGGGTCGTGGCAGATGAGCTTCGCTGTCATGGCAACGGTTGCCGCAGACCGACGCGTGGTACCGATTACGGGGAGGGCGCGAGCCCTCGTCAGGATTGTGCTGCGGATCTACGCCGACTGCGACAGCTAGGAGAGCTCTGAGGGACCCCATGGGCGCACCCCGGGGCGGCAGCCGAGAGGCCCCGGCCCGACGCGTTTGTGGGGTTCCTCGTTTTGCCGCTCTGCCTTGGCATCGTGCGCGCATCCTTTCGGAGCCGCAACCCTAAACCCCCGGTGCCAGAGGCAACCGGGGGTTTGTTGTGTGTTTGACGGGTTCTCTACGCCAGGTCGGGCAGCTCCCGAATGCGGATCGTCTGGAAGCGGAGTACGTGGATGATCGTTCCGAGCCCGAACGTGATGCCGAACAGATAGAAGGCCACGCCGAGTCGGCGCCAGGCCTCGAGACGAATCAAGCCTGCCTCGAGCCCATCCAAAGCGGCGGCGTCACCACCGAGGAGCCCGGCGCCGACCACCAGGTGGACGACGACCGACACCAGGATGATCATCATGCCCATCATCATCGAGACGATGAACACCCGCGCCGTGGCAGGCATCTTCAGTGTCTTGACTCGGCTGCCCGTTGCCTCTTGCACCGCTCCTCCACCTGTGCGGAACTCGCTGAGGATCTTGGCGATGGCGAACGAGATCGCCGAGAACACGGCCATGAAGCCGAGCCACATCACGGCGGTACCGACATGCTGAAGTCCGGCAACTCTGGTGGCTTCCGCCTGGTCGGCGATGGCCGAAGCCCGGACGACAGCCAGAACGAAGCCGATCGGGAAGGCCATCAGGGCCAGTGCAAGCATCGGCTTCCACAGTCGCCGCCCCATCTGCTGAGGCAGGTTGGGTCCTAGACCTTGGGTTGATGTAGTCGTAGCAAATTCTGCCATGGTGTTACCTCTCTTCCTTCTCAACTGCCCGTTGTGCAGATCTGACGAATGCGCTCGTATTGGAAACCGAGCGCCTTGGCGATGGACGCGAGGGCAAGCACGATGCCCGCCAGCAGCAGGCCCAATCCCAACTCTCGGAAGGGACCAAGCCACGCAAAGCTGACCGCCACCACGTCGGCCGCCTGGGTCGCCGCCCATACGTAGATCACGAACTGCGAGATCGAGATCATGAGGCCGGCCATCATCAACACGACGAACGTCTTGGCAGTGCCTGGCATTTCGAGCGTGTAAACCGGAAGGTCGAGCGACTGTTGCACCCGGCCTCCTCCTTCTCGCAATGAGGCGAGGATCGATCCGAGCAGGAACGAGATTCCGGCAAGGATCAACCCCTCGCCCAGGAACTGCAGCCCCTGCGTCCAGGCAGCAGCCGCGGTTCCGCCGTCGCTCGCCCACGACAAAGATGCCAGAAACCCGGCTCCGACAAACATGACACCCATCGCCAACATCGGACCCCACATGGTCCGCGCAATGCGATGGATGGGAAGCGGTCGGGGAACCGAGTGGCTGGTCGCCACGGCGCCGTAGCCCTCGGGGGCCGAGCCCCCTCCCGGAGCCGCTCCGCGAAGCGACGGGAGCGATTCCTCGACGCCCTCCACCCGGAGCCACAAGCGCACCAGGATGCCGATCAGAACAGTGGCAATGCCGACTTTGATCGTCCCGAATGCGAGGGTGGTCAGCCCGAATGTCCAGGCCAGGGTGCCGGCCGGCTCAGCAGTAGACGCAGCCGCCAGGTTGCCGAAGAACGCAATGAACGCCAACAGCACACCGAGAGCGGCTATTGCGAACCCTAGTGGGCGATGGCGGGATGCCTCTCGATAATCGGCACCTGCCTTTGGTTTCACGAGGTTGTCTGCAACCGTAACCATGAAACCGCCTCCTTTCGTGTATGGAGATTGTTGTTACCAACTATCACAACCGGATTCGTTGACGCCGGACGGTGGAAGTGTCCGGTAGCCGACATAGTCGAGAGGGGAGGGTTATCTGGCGGCTTCCGCCAGCGCTGATGGATCGGCGATTCGCACCTGGCGGTATCCGGTTTCCACCAACCCTTCCGCTGAGAGGCTTCCCAGGGTCTGGTTGACCGTCTGGCGGCTGATGCCCAACAACGTTGCCATCGAGGCCTGCGAAAGCGTGACCACCCCTCGCCGATCCGCCGCATCCAGGAGTAGCTCAGCCAGCCTGGCCCGGGCGGTCTTGTGCAGTAGACCGATCACCCGTCGCTGGGTGTTCTCCAGCTGGTTGAGGCCCGCCACCAGCCAGCGCATACAGATCGCAGGGTGGCGGGCCAGCTCGGGCAAGAGCCGGTCGCGATCGAATCGGATGGCGGTCACCTCGCCCGTTGCCTGGGCCGAGGAGTGGTAGGCGCTGTCGGCGAACATGGCGATATCTCCTAATACCGCGCCGGCGCCAACCCGGGCGATGACCTTGCGGTCTTTGCCATGGCCCCGGTACAGCCGGACCGATCCGCGCTCGATCAGATAGGCGGCGGTCGCCTCGCCCCCTTCCTTGAACAGGTGGGCGTCGGTTTCGAACGCCGAGACGGTGCCGGCTCCCGAGATGGCGTGCAGATCGGCGACACCGAGAGGCAGATAGTCGGGGCGCCCAAACGAACGGGCCAGCCACGCCATGTGCTGCTGGGATGCCGCCGGTTCCATACCCCAACAACCGCAACCGGCTACCGAAGCTTCCCGGTGTGCGCCCGTGCCGATGAATCGATGAGAACAGCACCCGATGAGAACAGCAGCCGAAGACGGAAGCACCCGAAGAGGCAAGCCCGAAGAATCCAGAGCTTCACATAAGAAAGAAGTCGACCCGCAGGCCGACTTCTTTCTCGGCCGACGCTAGAACAGCGGCTGCTGGCAAGTTCTCACTCGGCGTCCACTCCCCCCGGCCGCTGCCTCCCTGTGCTCTACGATCGGCTCCGTTATGTCTCCGAAGCTACCACGAATCGCAGCAGGTGGTAGGAAATTCTTTCCAAGCGAGGGGCTGGGACAGGGATGCCGGCCCGGGACAGGGATCGACACCGCCGGACCTCTGGCCCTACGCGAACGCTCGGCCAGTCCTCTACTCTCCGTTGTGAAAGAAAGGACAGGACAGACATGAGTAGCCCACAGACGCTTGCAGCCACGCTCGCCCAAACCAGCTTCTTCAGTGGCCTCGACGGTGATGAGCTGCTCACGCTTGCCATGCACGCCCAGTCCGCCGAGTTCGCCGCGGGCGAAACAATCCTCACGCAAGGCCAGCCGGCCGAGGAGTTCTTTCTCAT
The DNA here is from genome assembly GCA_041609995.1 of Acidimicrobiia bacterium. Lineage (GTDB taxonomy): Bacteria > Actinomycetota > Acidimicrobiia > Spongiisociales > SHLN01 > JABDOU01. Next base: position 11,911 of record JBFIPU010000062.1, on the reverse strand, counting down.
CATCGAGGGCCATGTCGAGGTCGACGTGACCACCCCTGATGAGCCGCTGGTGGTCCAGGAACTCGGTCCCGGCGAGCTTTTGGGCGTCTCGTGGATGGTGCCTCCCTATTACTGGCGGTTCTCGGCCCGGGCCACAGACGATGTGAAGGCGATCAAATTCGACGGGAAAGAGCTGCGGATCGATGCCGGGCTCGATCGCAAGCTCCATGACGACTTGCTCACCCGCGTTGTGAATGTGATGGCCCAACGCCTGCAGGCAGCTCGGATGCAGATGGTCGAGCTGCATCGAGCACTGACAGATTGAGCCCGCTACACGACGCGGCCATGCTGCTACCACGAGCCGCCTGCTCGTAGCCGGGACTACACTCGGAACGTGTAGCGCTCACTGGTGCCTCGCTCATTGGTGCCTCGCTCATTGGTGCCTCGCTCACTGGTGCCTCGCTCACTGGTGACTTCAGTCTCGGGCTCCAGGAGAGCGCAACAAGGAGTTCGGCTAGGAGCTCGGCTAGGAGGTCTCCATGGGCTCCGAATACAACGGCTCCGAATACAACGGCAGGAAGCTTCTGTGGTGGCAGATGCCGGTCAGTCCTGACAAGGCAGCCCAGGTGGGAAGGAAGATGCTCATTGCGACGATGACCTGGCTCGTCGTCGTCGTGGTGACGGCACTCATCATCGGCACGTTGGTCGCAATCACGTTGCAGTAACCCAGCCGGGTCACCCAGGTTTCTGGGTCAAGATCGGCACTTCCGAGTCGCCGGTCGTGGATCAGCGAGGCATTTGTCGGACCTGCGTCGTTCACCAATGTGTGGGGGCTCATGTCGGTGTTTCAGATTCGTAATTCTCGGTACCAGAGTCGACGACACGTTTCAGCGAGCGCTGTCCGCCGTTGCAACCACGGTGCAGGAGCGGGTACAAAAGGACGACGAGGACAAACGAGGAGGCGTCCGCGACGCCGGTGGGACCACCTGGTGGATCTCGACCAAAGTCGATTGACCACCCTCGGCAGGTTTGACTGCGGCCGTCCCGGGTAATGGGTGATTGAACCGAACCTGGAAGGCTTTGACCCGTGCAAGTTTCGACAGAATCCGAAGACCCGAACGTCATTCCCGACACACCGACGAACCAGATCGAGGAAACACTTGGCAACATCGTCGAGGCCGCGCTGGAGGCCGTCCCTCGCATCGGCCTCGCCCTTGCGGCACTGATCGTTGCCTACCTCATCGCACGCGGGACCCGGAGTCTTCTGCGGTCGAAGCTGGCCGAGGATCGCAGCGAGAGCTTTGCCCGTGTCTTCTCGAAACTGGCATTTGGTGCGGTCCTCGCATTCGGGGCATTGATTGCGATCACCATCGTGTTTCCCAGCGTGAGGCCCGGTGACCTCTTGGCGGGGCTGGGCGTCTTCTCCATCGCCATCGGCTTCGCCTTTCAGGACATCCTCTCCAACCTGCTGGCCGGAGTCTTGATCCTCATCCGGCAGCCGTTCGAGATCGGAGATCAGATCGAGGTCAACGGCCAGACCGGGACTGTCGAGGACATCACGATCCGGGAAACACAGCTGAAGACCTTCGGCGGCCAGAAAGTCGTCATTCCCAACGCCGACGTGTACCAGAGTGTCGTGCGGGTCCAGACCGCCTACGGGCCCAAGCGGACGGTTCTCGTCATCGGTCTCGACGACCACGAGGACCAGGACAAGGCGACGCAGGTCGTGCTGGACGCGGTCAACGAGGTCGGGAGCGTCAAAGACGATCCGGCTCCTCAGGTCTACTTCACCGGTTTTGGTGATTCCACGACGAATTTCGATCTCCGCTACTGGACCGATCCCGAGCAAGCCGAAGTCCGTCGGGTACAGGATCAGGTCGTGCGATCCGTGTCCCGGGCCCTCAAGGACGCCGGGATCGACATGCCGTCGCCGATCCGCGAGCTGGACGCACGCTCCACCCTCACCGAGGCACTCTCCTAGGGCCCCTGACGGTATCCGGTTCTGCCGCCGGCGATTCAATCCAGTCCGGACCCTCTCGACCGGACCGGGAACTCAGCTGCCGATGTCGACGGGGCGCGGCGCCCGACTCACGCCATTGACGTCGTCCAGGTGGCGCCGCAGGTAGCCGTCGATGGCTGCCGCCTCGTCGGCGGTGACGATGTCGCACACCCAATCCCAATGCATCGACACCACGTCGCCTGGAACCAGCGGGCGGATGAGCGAGGACGAGCCACGGGCCACCTGGACGACCTCGACCTCTTCGGTTCCGATCTCGAGCCGGAATTCGGACCACCGCAAGGGCCTCCAGGTGACCGCTGCGTACTCGTCGAACACCTCAACCACGGTCCCGGTACGAATACGGCATCGGTCGAGCACGCGGAGTGACGCCTCCACGGCGCCTGAGCGGAGGAGCCCGACCCAGGGATACACACAAAGAACATGGAACGAGTGATGGGGAACCGAGGAAGTCGTCAGCTGGTCGGTGAAGTCGATCCAGCCGCTTCCCATCCGTCCGTGGAACCGGTCCCGCAGAGCATTACCCAGGTCCAGCAACGGCACCCGGTCGAGGAGCGGATTGCCGATCCAATAAGCGTGCACCACCCGGCGATCAAAGGGATCTCCGATCCCGGTGGTCTCGGCGATGAGCTCCAGGTAAGGAAGGGCGCCATCGAACGCCCGCCCCAGCCGCCGCAGGTCGTGTTCGACGTCCTCCTGATCGATGGCGGACGCCTGGTCCCACAGCTCGTTGCCGTCTGGCCCGCAGTAACCGAGAACATTCGGGGGGAGCGCATACCGCGCAAACAGCAGCGGACCCGAGCCTCCCATCGTCAGCCGCCGACCCACCGCCGCCGTGGAACGGTGAAGACGGCTACGCCCATCACCAGCAACACGAGCCCGACCGGAGACGGCAGCGCGACATCCTGGAACCCGGTGCGAATCAAGGCGGTGATCACGGCTCCCAGAACCAACACGGCCGTCACGTCGATGGCGCCCGCCCGGGTCAGAGCCGCGAACCAGCTCATCACATACAGGCTGAGGACCGCTCCGGTCAGCAATACCCAGCCGACCTGCGTGGCGGTGAGCTCACCCAAGGAGGCAAAGGAGCCGGTTGCGACGCCGAAGACAACCAGGACCAGAGACCCCAGACCCATGCGGGCCACTCCCAATGTCATCGACGTGGTCTGGGGAAGGATCTGCTTGGCGACTACCACCTCCACTGCCCACAGCAGTGTGGCTGCGAGGATCATTGCCTCCCCGGTTCCCCACACGAGGCCGCTGACCCCACCCGCCAGCATGACTTGGCCGAGGATCAACACCCCGATGGCGGCGGTGTGAAACCAACGGATTCGCTCCCTCAGGATGGCCAGCGCCAGGGCCGCCACCCAAACGACCAGGGTCTTGTGGATGAAGGCGGCGTTCACCGATTCCGCCTGCGCCAAACCCTCGAAGAACAACAGGAACGGAACGCTTCCCCCCACCAGCCCGATGACACCCAAGCCCAACCAGCCGCTCGCCTGGCGGGGCGCGCGGAAACCGTCAGCAGATCGCCTGGCCGTCAGCACCGTCAGCACCGACAGCAGGATGAGAGCGGCCACCAGGTTCTTGGCCGTCGTGTAAGGACCGGGACCGCCGACCTCGGACCATGCCCGGACCCCGAAGCCGTTGATGGCGACGGCGACGCCGCTGATGACGGCCGTGACGAGCGCCAGCCGCAGTCCCCAGATCCGCGTGTGGGGTATCCGGGAGTCTCTGTTCTCAGCCTCTGGACGAGTTCGCGTTTCGGCCACGGCACTCCTCTCGAAGTGGGCGATGCGGCCAGTGTGACCGATCCAGCAGCAAGCCGGACGGGGCGATCGGCACGACCCCGCTCAACCTCTGGCCCTACTGGCGGCCCATCCGGTTACGTAGTTTCGGAAGTGTCGTCGGCAGCTAGGCAAACCTGTGCCATACATCATCGATGCAGCGGGACTGGCTGATCTTCTCGCCGTCCTGGCCGAGAATCACCGGCTCATCGGCCCCCGGGCCGAGGATGGCGTCATCCGCTACGCCCCCATCACCTCCATCGAGGATCTGCCGGCCGGATGGACCGATGAGCATGGAGGCGGGCATTACCGTCTCCAGCCGCGCTCCGATCAGGCGTACTTCGGCTACGTCAACGGACCCGATTCCGCCAAGACCTACCTGTTCCCGGCCCGGGCACCGATGTGGACGTACACCGACGGGAACTTCGTGGCTGCGCCGGACAAGGGCGCCCCGACGGCGATCGTTGGCTTGCGGGCCTGCGACCTGGCCGCCATCGCCATCCAGGACGAGGTCTTGTTGAACGGGCCATATCCGGACAGCCACTACGCGGGACAGCGTTCTGAGTTCTTCGTGGTCGCCGTCAACTGCACGACCTACGGGGCCACGTGCTTCTGCACATCCATGGGAACCGGGCCGCGGGCCGAGTCGGGCTTCGACCTCGGCCTCACCGAGGTGCTCAGCGAAGACGACCACTTCTTCCTGGTCGAGGTCGGCACCGACGCGGGCCGCGAGCTGCTGGCGGCCCTCGAGCCCGCAGAAGCCACGTCCGCCCAGTGCTCTGCGGGCGATGACGCCGTCGATGCCACCGCCCGCGGCATCACCAAGGCACTCGACACCACCGACATCACCGCCTTTCTGGCAAGCAACCTGGAGCACCCGCGCTGGAGCGACGTGGCCGGCCGATGCCTCGCATGCACGAACTGCACCGCGGTGTGCCCCACGTGTTTCTGCACGACCCCGGTCGACACCAGCAGTTTTGATGGGACTGCCACCAGGGAGCGAATCTGGGATTCGTGCTTCTCTCTCGAGTACTCGTTCATGGGCGGCCACCCTGTGCGGCAATCGGGGGCCGGCCGCTACCGCCAGTGGATGACGCACAAACTCGGAACATGGATCGAACAGTTCGGCACCAGCGGCTGCGTCGGCTGCGGCCGGTGCATCACCTGGTGTCCAGTCGGGATCGATATCACAGAAGAAATGGCCGCAATGAGGGCCGGAGCAGGAGTCACATGAGCACACCACAATCACTCGTAAACCAGCTGGCCCAGGTCGAGTTCTTTGCCGGAATGGCCCTGCCCGAGCTCGAACTGCTGGCGCGTCATGCACATGCCGCCGACCACGATACGGACGAATACCTCCTGCAGCGGGGACGGCCCGCCAGCGGTTTCTATCTCATCACGAGCGGCCGCGTATCGCTCGAACTCGATGCACCCAGAGGCCGGCTGGCGGTGCAAACGCTGGGCGCCGGCGACGTGCTCGGGATCTCATGGTTGATACCGCCTCACACGTGGCAGTTCTCGGCCCGCGCCGTGAAGCCCGTCTCCACCATCTTCTTCGACACCGCCGAGATTCGGCAGCGAGCCGAGCGCGATGTGGTGCTCCACGATGATCTCATGACGCGGTTCATGCAGCTGATGGCCAAACGCCTCCACGCCACGCGCATACAGCTGCTCGACCTCTACCAGCCGCCTGCCTACCAGGGAGGCGAGCAGTGGAGTCCGTGACCCACGCGGTGAGCCCGGCAATGCTGCCGCAGGCGGTCCCTGTCGCCGACTTCCAATGGGAGCTGGCCGATACCTTCACGCTGTACTTCTTCACCGACGGCGAGTTCGAGTTCGAACCCGGACAGATGGCGATGATTGCTCTGGCCGGGGTCGGTGAAGTTCCGATCTCCATCTCTTCGAACCCGGACGAACGCGACCACATTGCGCTCACGATCAGGGCGATCGGCTTCGTGACGAAGGCACTGTCTCGGCTCCGGCCGGGCGACGTGGTCGGTCTGCGAGGACCATACGGAACCTCGTGGCCCCTCGAATCTGCGATCGATCGCGACCTGGTCATCGTGGCCGGCGGTATCGGCCTGGCCCCGCTGCGATCGGTGATCTATCGAGCGCTGAACTCCCGAGGAAGCTTCGGCAATCTGGTGCTGCTCTATGGCGCCCGGGATCCGACGTCTCTCTTGTACGAGCGAGAGCTCCACGACTGGCGCGGCCGGTTCGACATGGAGGTCGAGATCACCGTCGACCGGGGCGGGCCGGAGTGGATGGGTGACGTCGGCCTTGTCACCCATCTGGTCGACCGGGCGCAGTTCAACGCGGAAGACGCAATTGCGCTGGTCTGCGGGCCCGAGATCATGATGCATTTCGTGGGCGAAGCCCTCACCCGGCGGGGATCGCGATCCGAGAACGTGTATTTCACCATGGAGCGCAACATGAAATGCGGAATCGGGCTGTGCGGCCATTGTCAGCTGGGGCCCGAGTTCGTGTGCAAGGACGGACCCGTGTTTCCCCTGACCCGGATCGGGCCGCTCATGGGAGTGAAGGAGTTGTGATGAAGCCCAAGCTGGCCGTCCTCAAATTCGCCTCATGCGACGGTTGCCAGTTGAGCTTGCTGGATGTCGAGGATCAGCTGCTCGACATCGCCGGTGCGGTCGACATCGCCTATTTCCCGGAAGCCTCACGAGAGTATGTGGACGGACCGTACGACCTGACGCTGGTCGAGGGGTCGGTCACCACCGGACACGACCGGGACCGGCTCCGGTCCTTGCGTGAACAGTCGACCACCCTCGTGACAATCGGTGCCTGCGCCACCGCCGGCGGCGTCCAGGCGCTGAGGAACTACGCCAACGTGGACGACTACGTCCAGATCGTTTACGCCCACCCCGAGTACATCTCGACGCTCAACCGTTCGACCCCGATCAGCGACCACGTGAAAGTCGATTTTGAGCTGCACGGCTGCCCCATCAACAAACAGCAGCTGGTCGAGCTGATCTCCGCCCTGCTGACGGGCCGCAAGCCCAACATTCCCACGTACTCGGTTTGCGTCGAGTGCAAGGCCCGGGGCAACGTCTGCGTGATGGTCGCCCACGGGACGCCCTGCCTGGGTCCAGTCACCCAGGCAGGCTGCAGCGCCATCTGCCCCGCCTATGACCGCGGCTGCTATGGGTGCTTCGGACCGGCGGAATCACCCAATACCGATTCGCTCGAGATGTGGTGGAAGCAGCTGGGAGTCACCGATGACGAATGGATCCGCGTGTTGCGCACGTTCAACACCGCCGCCCCCGCCTTCGCCGCCGCCTCCGAAACGACCGCCAACCGGGAGCAGCCATGAGCAGAACCATCAGCGTCGACTACCTCGCCCGGGTAGAGGGGGAAGGAGCGATGTACCTCGAGATCGAAGACGATCAGGTGAAAGACCTGCAGTTCCGCATCTTCGAGCCGCCCCGCTTCTTCGAGGCGTTCATGCGGGGACGCCATTTCACCGAGGCCCCCGACCTCACTGCCCGCATCTGCGGCATATGCCCCATCGCGTACCAGATGTCGGCGGTGGCGGCCATGGAGGATGCCATCGGTGTGCAGGTCGACGGCTCTCTACACGAACTACGTCGACTCATCTACTGCGGGGAGTGGATCGAGAGCCACGTGCTCCACGTCTATCTGCTGCATGCCCCCGACTTCCTCGGCTACGAATCCGCCATCCACATGGCCGCCGACCACAAAGAGGTGGTGGAGCGTGGCTTGCGGATGAAGAAGATTGGCAATGACCTCGTCACCCTGCTCGGCGGCCGCGAAATCCACCCGATCAATGTGAGAGTGGGGGGCTTCTACCGAACCCCGACCAGAACCGAGCTGGAGTCGCTGGTACCCGACCTCGAGTGGGGTTATCAGGCCGCGGTCGAAACCGCCCGCTTCGTGGCCGGGTTCGAATTCCCCGATTTCGATCGGCCCTATGAGTTCGTCTCCACCGACAACGGAGTGCGGTACCCCTTCATGGGCGACAGGATCATCTCCTCGGGCGGGATCGACATCCCGGCCCGGGAGTGGAACGACGTCTTCGAAGAACTGCACGTCGAGCGTTCCAACGCCCTCCACGCCCGCATCAAGGAACGGGGGGCATACCACGTGGGGCCGATGGCGCGCTACAGCCTGCATTTCGAGAAGCTGCCCGCCGAGCTGCAGGCACTGGGACACGAACTCGGTGTCGGCGGAGAATGCCGCAACCCCTACAAGTCGATCATCATCCGGTCCATCGAAACTGCCCTCGCCTATCGCATCGCACTCGACGTGATCGACGCCTACGAGCGACCGGTGGCACCGGCGATCCCGACCCCTGCCGCGGCGGCCGAAGGCCATGGGGTCTCCGAAGCTCCCCGCGGCCTCCTCTACCACCGCTACCTCATCGATGCCGGCGGGCTCATCACCGATGCCCAGATCACGCCCCCGACGTCGCAGAACCAGCTGTCGATCGAGGAAGACCTCAGGGCCTACATCCCCGGACGCACGCACCTCGATGACGACACGTTGCAGTGGCAACTGGAACAGGCCATCCGCGGCTACGACCCGTGCATCTCGTGTGCCACCCACTTTCTCGACCTGACCGTGAAGCGGACCTGATGTTGGTCGTCGGAGTCGGCAACGAGTTCCGCACCGACGACGCGGCCGGGATCGAGGCCGCCCGCCGCATCAAACGGCTTTTACCGTCGGTCGACGTGCGGTGGGGCGAGCCACTCGACCTGCTCGAATTCCTGGGAACCGAACCGACAGTCATCATCGACGCCGTCGTGGGAGGCTGCGAGCCGGGAACGATCCACCGCGTCGACGTCAGCTCATCCCCGATACCGCCTGGCCTGGCGGCTTCGACCCACAACCTCGGCATCGGTGACGCCATCGAACTCGCCCGCACGCTCGGACGCCTGCCTGCCTCGATCTCGGTCTACGGAATCGAGGCCGGGTCCGTGGCCGCCGGGACCGAGCTCACTCCCCCGGTGGCCGAGGCAGTCGATGCGGTCGTACGCGAGCTGGTCGATGCCCATGCATGAGACTGCGCTGGTCCGCGATCTCGTGGCCATGATCGTGAAGTCAGCCGCCGGAGCGGAGGTCACGGGGGTGAGGTTGGCAGTCGGGCCCGACTGCCACGCCGACGCCCGGACGATCGAAGAGCGTTTCGCCATCTTCGCCTCCGGCTCCGTGGCCGAAAGCGCCACGCTGACATTCGCCGCACCCGACCCCGACGACGACCCTCGCGCCGTCCGACTCCTCAGCATCGACGTCGCGGGCCCCCTCCGGGCGTCGACGGAGTCGGCCAGGGAGGGGGAAGGTGCTGGGGCCGATTGCAGTGGAGCACGGGCAGGGGGAAGTGAGACAGACGACTCCATTTCGGATTGGAGGCGGTAGATGTGCGTCGCCATCCCCGGTCGGATTGTGTCTATCGATCAAGACTCGGCCGAGGTCGATTTCGGCGGCACTGTGCGCACGATCTCACTGCTCATGCTGGCCGGCCTCGACATCGGCGACTGGATCGTGTCCCACTCCGGCTACGCAGTCAAACAACTGACGGCGGCCGAGGCCGAGGCGAATATCGAGTGCGTGGTCCGGGCCTTGTCGACGCCGGAGCGGCCCGAGATTTAGGCTCCGAACGGAATGTGAAAGGGAGCCACATGAGTTTCTTTGCCGACGTCGACGCGATCGCCTTCGAAGGGCTGGATTCGTCCAACGCTTTCGCCTACAAGGTGTACGACCCCGGGCGGGTGGTGCTGGGCAAGCGCATGGAAGACCATCTGCGGATCGCGGTGTGCTATTGGCACTCGTTCAACTGGCCCGGCAGCGACGTCTTCGGCGCCGGCACCTTCGACCGTCCCTGGCTACAGGATCCGGCTGGTATCGAGGCGGCCAAGCAAAAGGCTGACGCCGCGTTCGAGTTCATTTCCAAGCTCGGCGTTCCCTTTTTCTGTTTTCACGATGTCGACCTGGCGCCGCCGGCCGAAACGTTCTCGCAGTCGGCCCGCAACCTGGACGAGATGGTCGACTATGCCGCCGGCCACATGGAGCGCACCGGGATCAAGCTGCTGTGGGGCACCGCCAACCTGTTCTCCCACCCCCGCTACGCCGCCGGTGCCTCCACCAACCCCGACCCGGAGGTCTTCGCCTACGCGGCCGCTCAAATCAAGCACGCCATCGACGCCACCCACCGCCTCGGGGGGGCCAACTACGTGCTGTGGGGCGGCCGGGAGGGATATGAGACGCTGCTCAACACCGATCTGAAGCGGGAAGAGCAGCAGTTCGCCCGCTTCCTCCACATGGTGGCCGAGTACAAGCACTCGATCGGCTTCGAGGGCACGCTGCTGATCGAGCCCAAGCCTCAGGAGCCGACCAAGCACCAGTACGACTACGACACCGCCACCGTGCTGGGATTCCTCGAGCGCCACGGACTCCAAGACGAATATCGGGTCAACATCGAGGTGAACCACGCCACCCTCGCCGGCCACAGTTTTCACCACGAGATCGCGGTGGCGATCGCCGGGGGCATCTTCGGGAGCGTCGACGCCAACCGGGGCGACTACCAGAACGGCTGGGACACGGACCAATTCCCCAATTCGGTCGACGAACTGTCACTCGCCCTATACGAAATCTTCCGCTCCGGGGGATTCGAAACCGGGGGCTTCAACTTTGACACGAAGCTCCGTCGCCAGTCGATGGCTCGCGACGATCTCTTCCACAGCCACATCGGAGGCATCGACACTCTGGCCCGGGCCCTGCTCGTGGCCGAGCGAATGATCACGGACGGACATCTGGCTGCGCGAATGGCCGAACGCTATTCCGGATGGGATGGCGTCCTCGGAACCCGAATCATGGACGACGCAGGACTGGCGGACATCGCCGCCGAAGTCGAGTCAGGCGAGATCGACCCGGCCCCGGTGTCGGGGCGTCAGGAGGCGCTCGAGAACCTCGTGAACCAGGCGATCTGGGCCACCGGCTGACGTTTCATGCCCTACGTTCTCGGCATCGACACGTCGACCACCGCCACCAAGGCGGTTCTCGTCGACCAGTCCGGGGAGGTGGTCCGGGTGGGCGTCTCCCAATACGGTTACGACACGCCGCATCCGCAGTGGAGCGAGCAGGATCCCACCCTGTGGTGGGCCGCGAGCCGGGAGGCCATCACCTCCGCCCTTGCCGGCACCGAACCTGCCCATGTGGCCGCCGTCGGGCTCACCGGCCAGATGCACGGGCTCGTGCTCCTCGACGACGACGGCGAGGTTCTCCGACCAGCCATCCTTTGGAACGACCAGCGCACCGGAGCCGAATGCGACGAGATCCGGCGACGCATCGGCTCAGATCGTCTCGTACAGATCTCGGGCAATGACGCCCTCACCGGCTTCACGGCTCCCAAGGTGCTGTGGGTCCGCAACCATGAACCGGAGATCTGGGCCCGCGTCCGTCACCTGCTGCTGCCGAAGGACTATGTGCGGCTCCGACTGACCGGCGACTACGCCTCTGATCGGGCCGGCGGCGGCGGCACCCTCCTCTTCGACCTCGCCACCCGGACCTGGTCGGACGAGCTGCTGGCGGATCTCGACATTCCGGCCGGGCTGCTCCCGCCGACCTTCGAGGGCACCCAGATCACCGGCCACGTCACGAGCGAAGCGGCGGCCGCCACCGGCCTGACCCCCGGCACCCCCGTAGTGGCCGGAGGAGGCGACCAGGCGGCGAGTGCGGTCGGCACCGGCGCCATCGACCCGGGCCTGGTGACCGTGTCGCTCGGCACCTCAGGGGTGGTGTTCGCCGCCACCGCCGGGCCCTCGTACGAACCGCGGGGCCGGGTGCATGCCTTCCCCCATGCCGTGCCGGGCCGCTGGCACCTGATGGGCGTCATGCTGTCGGCGGCCGGCAGCTACCGGTGGTACCGCGACACGCTGGCCCCCGGCACCGGCTTTGCCGAACTCGACGCCGAAGCCGCCGTCGCCGAGCCGGGAGCCGAGGGCCTGTTCTTCCTGCCCTACCTGACGGGCGAGCGGAGCCCCCACCCGGACCCCGACGCCCGGGGTGCTTTCGTGGGTTTGACCGTGCGCCACGAGCGGCCCCACCTGACGAGGGCGGTGCTGGAAGGGGTGGCCTTCGGCCTCGCCGACAT
>JBFIPU010000061.1:0-16044 GCA_041609995.1 Acidimicrobiia bacterium | reverse complement strand
CCACGACGACCTCGACCAGCACCACGACCACGACCACGGTGCCCACCTACGATGTGAACGGAACGGTCACCACAGCGGACGGTTTGCCGCTCGACGACGCGCTCATCACCATCGCCGGCGCCTCGGCGGTGTCCGCCGAGGACGGTTCATTCGCGCTGACCGGGGTGACGGCCGGGACCGCCAGCGTTGAACGTCCGGGCTGGCTACCCACCGAGTTCGTGTTCGAAGGAGAGGCACAGGTCGAAATCCAGCTCGAGCCCCGAGTCGTGAGGGCGCTCCGGGTATCGAGCTACACGTCCATGGAACCGGACAAGTTCCAGGCGTTGCTCGACCTGGCCGAAGGGACCACCATCAACGCCCTCGCCTTCGACACGAAAGACGAAACCGGATACGTGCTCTACGACACAGAGAGCCCGATTGCCAACGAGATGGATGCCATCAACGTCCACTACGACCCCCGAGAGCAGATCGCGATGGCCAAAGAACGCAGTCTCTACACCATCACGCGGATCGTCACGTTCGAAGACGAGGTGTGGTCGGCAGCCAAGCCCGAAGACAAGCTCGCCTGGATCTGGATGGACCCTTTGAACCAGGCCAACTGGGATTACCCGCTGGAGCTGGCCGTCGAGGCCTGCGAGTTGGGCTTCGACGAGATCCAGTTCGACTATGTGAGGTTTCCCGCCGGAAAGACGGCGGCGGCGGCGGAGCGGAAACGGCCCACGACCCAGGACGAGCGGGTCGGGGCGATCACCGGGTTCCTCGACCGCGCCGTCGAACTGCTGCACCCAATGGGATGCGCCGTCTCGGCCGACATCTTTGCGATCGTAATGTCGTCACCGGGCGATGAGGGGATCGGCCAGCGGATCGAGGAACTGTCGCGCACCGTTGATGCCCTCAGCCCCATGATCTACCCCAGCCACTACGACAACGGTTGGCTCGGGTTCTCCAACCCGAACAGCCATCCGGGCCCGGTCGTGGCGTTTGCCCTCGACAAGGCCATTCCCCGCTGGGAGGGCACCGCCATCCTGCGTCCGTATCTCCAGGCCTTCTATTACAACGGTCGCCAGATCGGAGCCGAGATCGCCGAAGCAGAGGCGCGGGGCCTCGGGTGGCTGCTATGGAATGCCGGCGGCGATTACGCAGAGAGCTGGTTACCGGCGGGGGACTGACCTCGAGCCGGAAGTCCAGATAGCGTCTTCTGGCCTCGATGTTCAGGCGATCGGTTGGCGGATGATCGTTCGCAGATTCTCCGGCTTGGCGCGGCGGGGGTCGCCCAGATAGATCTCGTGGTGCTTGCCCTGTCTCGAGTACCCCTCGGATTCGATGAATTCGTGGAGCGCCTCGATCGTGGGGGTCTCTTCGCTGTATGGCCCGATATGCATGACTTGGGCAGACAGGCCCTCGTCGTACCGATCCAAGCGCACCTGAGAGGCGGCGGCGATTCCTTTGTCGAGCGCCTGCTTTTGAGCCTCCTCCACGTCCTCGACGTCGACGAAGTCGGGCTGCATGATCATCAACGTCCACTCCCACGACTCCATGTCATCCAGCTCGAGGTCACCTGACGGGCTCCAGAACAAGCCTTCCGGCGGCATGACGGTGTAGGCGATCTCGTCGCGATCTTTGATCGCGAACCTGATGGGATAAGCAATCGAGAACAAGCCCTCGAAGCCATCCTGCATCACCGGGGTCGACTCGGGGTTGCCGCGCCCGTCGAACATCAGAAACTGCATCTCGGGTACTTCGACGATCGCCGGCTTGTTCTTGCGGGCGGTGTAGAGCTCTTTCAGCTCTTTCTTCAGATCGAGCGTTTCCATCAGGCCTCCTCGGTCCACCAGACGGACGACTACAGGGTCTTTCCGTCTCCCAACCTGCGCCAGGGTCTGACGTCCTGATCCTCCGACTGCTCGCCCGACTTCTGTTCGAACTCGATGGGCTCCCGGAAGATGGTGCGGGTCGTCGGGTAGGCCCAGTGCACGTCAGGGTGGTCACGAATGGCGCGCAGAAGTGGTTTCCAGATCATCTGGTCGTAGGTGCGCCGCTGGCGCACCGGAATCATGAATCGGGCGGTGATGACGATGCCGTGCGGAGCCGCCGTGACATAGGTGGTGGGGGTGAAGTGTTGAAACCGAATGCGATACTCGGGAGCCGTTCGTATCAGATCCTTTCGTATCTCGGCACTGAGGTCGGGCACGTGATCGGCCAACACGTCGCGCACCAGCTGTTCGGCCGCATCGAAATCGGACTCGAACGTGATCGAAACCGGCACCTCGTGCCAGATGTAGGAGAAACCGGTTGTGTAGTTGAACATGGGCACGGTGAACAGGCGGCCATTGGGGATGTGGACCAGCCGGCCGGTCGACTGGTCGGCCTCGACCCAATTCCCGATTTCTATGACCGAGAAACGCAGCAAGCGGATGTCGACCACGTCGCCCTGGATGCCTTCGATCTCCACCCGATCGCCTACCTCGAAGGTATGCCGGCCGAGGATATAGACCCACCCGGCAACATTCTTCAGCACATCGTTGAGAGCAATGACCAGACCTGCCGAGACAATGCCCAAATAGGTCAGCACGTCCGCGCCCTGTAGCCAGATCTGGGCCAGCACGATCGCCACCACCGCCGTGCCGATGTATGCGCTGATCTTCGATGCCCGGTATTGGATTCCGGCGTCGGTCATCTGGCGACGCATCAGGGCGATGACCAGGCGGTGGACGAGTATCACGGCCACAATCACGATGACCGAGACCACCCACTGCGTCTGGATTTGGTCGAGGCCGAACAGCTCCATGTAGACAAATCTACTGATGGTTCGCCTGCGAACAGCAGAACCGACCCGCCCACGGGCGCCAGTTAGCCTGCGTCGATGGTCCGCATTCGACTCACCGCGGTGCTGATGGCCATCATGGCGGTCGGCACGGTACAGCCATATGCCGTGGCCGTGCTCGCCGGCGACCTGATCGAGGCGCTGCAGATCAATCGATTCCAGATCGGCCTGCTGGCAATGGCCAACGCACTCGTCGGCGGCCTGGCGTCGCGCCCGATGGGAACGGTGGCCGATGCCATCGGGGGCAAGCGGCTGGGGCTCGTGCTCTTCGGGCTGGGGGCCATCGGCATGGCGTTGATCGGAAGCGCCGCCGGCTTCGGGTTGGCCGTGGCGGGCGCCTGTGTGTCTGGCGTTGCCAGCGCGAGCAGCAACCCCGCTGCCAACAAGCTGATCACCCACTTCGTAGCGCCCGACCGGCGGGGCATCATCACCGGGATAAAACAGTCGGGGGTCCAAGTGGGGAACTCCATGTCTGGTGCGTTTCTGCCGGCGGTGGCCGCGGTGTGGAACTGGCGGGTGGCGTGCATGGTGGTGGCGGCCGTGGCCGTTCTGCTCGCCGTGTTCACGTTTTCAGCCGTGGACACCGATCCGGGCGATGGCAGGCCCCGTCGCCGGGCCGGCAGCTCCCGGCTTCCGGTCGATGTGCGTTGGCTGGCGCTGTACGGGTTCTTGATGGGGGCCGGGATCGGCGCCGCCGGAACCTTTCTGCCACTCTTCGCTCAGGAGGCGCTCGGGTTCGACACCCGCCAGGCCGGGCTGGTTGCGGCGACCGCAGCCGCCACCGCCGTATTCGCCCGGATCCTTTTTGGGCGTGCAACCCAGTCGGCGGATCACTTCGCCCCGGCCCACGGGGCGATTGCGGTAGGCGGCATCGTGGCGGCCGGGTTGATCGCCTGGTCACCCAGCGCCGGTAGCTGGCTGGTGTGGGTGGGAGCGATCGCGCTCGGGATGTCCTTCATGGCTTGGAATTCGGTCACGAACCTGGCGGCAATGGCGGTTGTTCATCCCGCCCAGGCTGGGCGGGCCACCGGTTTCGCTCAGGCCGGTTTCCTGACCGGGCTCGGCCTGTCGCCTCCCTTGTTCGGCTGGTTCATCGATGGGGGCGGGTCCTACCCGGCCGCGTTCTTCGCCATCGCCGGCCTGGCGGCGCTGGCTGCCATCAGTACCGCCGGCTGGTTCCGCAGCGCCCCGGTGCCGATACCATGATCCGCATGAATCACCTCGTCGGGTTGCAGGTGCCCATCGCGTGGGAGGAGGTCGGTATGCCGGCCGTCCCTGATTTCGGGGGTGTTGTGGTGACGCGTGGGGTTCCGGCCTGGGCCTGGTTCGGAGACACGCCAGACCTTCCGATCGCGACGTTCCCGGTGGTCGAGGGGCAAGTCGTGCCGAACTGGTCGGTGGATCACATCGTGGTGACCACCCCGAGCCTGGACCACACCGTGGCTCGCCTGGCCGAGGCAGGAGCCGACCTCCGCCGCCAAACCGAGGTCAAGTGCCGCCCCACCGCCTTTCTCATGGCCGGGATCCTCGTCGAGGTGATCGAGACCTCCCCGGTCGATGTCCACTTCTACGGGATGGCGTTGGAGACCTCCGAGCCCCTGGAAGAGGTGGCCGCCGAGTGGAGAGCGGCCGGTTGGGACGTCGGGGAGCCCCATGATGCGGTACAGCCGGGACGCCGGATCTTCTCGGTCGGCTCCAAGCACCTGGCGGTGATGTCTCCCCGCTAGTCGCCTACCCGTCCCGACCCAGCTCCCGGTGGAGGGCGGCGAAGTCGTGGTAATGATCGACCCCCTCGCGATTGCGTTTGATCTCGGCCTCAGTGAGTTCGCGAACCGGTTTGGCCGGAACCCCGATGGCGATCGTCCAGGCCGGGATCGACTTGCCCTCCGGAACCAGCGACCCGGCCGCCACCAGCGCACCCTCGCCGATGTGGGCTCCGTTGAGCACAGTGGCTCCGATCCCGATCAGCGACTCGTCATCCAGCCGGGCGCCGTGCACCACGGCGGCATGTCCCACCGTGACCCGGCGGCCCAAATGCACGGGGAAACCGTCGTCGGTGTGGAAGACACAGTTGTCCTGGATGTTGGACTCCTCGCCCACCACGATCTCTTCCCACTCGGCCCTCAGCACCGCCCCGTACATCACGATCGAGCGGGGACGCAGAATCACGTTGCCGACCACGACGGCGGAGGGGGCCACAAACGCCGACGGGTCGATGGAGGGTTGTTCCATGTCACGGAGCCTAGGACGGGTTGAGAACCTGCCTGATGGCGTTGGCGTCCGCCACGTGGTCGGCGAGGTAGCGGAGGAAGCCGGACGGCACCGAGCCGTCATTGAAACGATGATCAAAGGCGATCGTGAGCTCGACTGTTGGTCGTACGCCGAGCGAGCCGTCTTCCACCCAGGACCGATCGGCGAACCTCCCCACCCCCAGAATGGCCACGTTCGGCGGATTGATGATCGGATGACCGCCATCGACACCGAACGCCCCGTAGTTGGAGACCGAGAAAGTCGAGCCGGACAATTCAGCCGGGGCCAGCACCCCGTCACGAGCGGACTGAACCAAAGCGGCCACCGTCTGTCCCAGGGCCAGACCCCCCAGCTCCTGCGCGTTCTCGACCACCGGGACCAGGAGCCCTCTGTCGGTTTGGGTGGCTACGCCCAGGTGCACGGCCGGTGAAACGATCAATCCCTCCGCGGTGTAGCGGGCGTTGAGGGTGGGAAAGCGGGCCAGCGCCACCACCACGATCCGCAGCAACAGCCCAAACGTCGTGATCTGCTCGCTTCCCAACTCTCGGCGTGCTTCGTAGAGCCCGCTGGCGTCGGCTTGGAGCCATGCGGCCGCGTCGGGGATCGTCAGCGTGCTTTCCATGGCGGATGCCATGACGCGGGCAGCGCCGCGCAGTTGGGGCGGGGGCCGTCGTCGTTCCTCGATCCCGGGCGGACGGGTCGGCGGGTCAGCCACGACCCGCCTCCGACGCCGCCCGGGGCCGGAAGTGGCCCCGTAGCCGACCAACACCGATGGTGGGGCCGGTGGAGGTTCTTCGGGCTCGTCGGCCGGTTGAATGGACACGAGCGGCGCGCCGACGGCAACGACCTCTCCTTCGGACGCGTGAAGCGAGGCAACCACGCCGGCAAACGGGGATGGGATGACAACGGAGGCTTTGGAGGTCTCGACTTCGACGATCTCCTGGTCGATGGTGACGGTGTCTCCCTCCGCCACCAGCCATCGGATGATCTCGGCGTCTTCGAGTCCCTCCCCGAGGTCCGGAAGTTCGAATGTCGGCATCAGTAGGCGAGGCTGCGGGCGACCGCGTCGAGAATGCGGTCGACCCCGGGTAGGAAGAACGACTCGAGCCGGGCCGCCGGATACGGCACGTCGAAACCCGTGACCCGCAACACCGGGGCCCGCAATGAATAGAAGGCGCGCTCCGATAGCTGGCCGGCGATCTCGGCCCCCATTCCCAGAAAGGAACCGGCTTCGTGAACGACGATCGCGCGACCGGTCTTTTCGACGCTGGCGACCAGTGTGCCGATGTCCAGCGGATTGAGCGAACGAAGGTCCACGACTTCCAGGTCCCAGCCCTCCTCCGTGCCGGCCTGGGCGGTTTCGAGACAGAGGTCGACGGTCGGTCCGTAGCAGATCAGTGTCGCCGTCGACCCCGGGCGTCTCACGACGGCAGTACCGATATCGGGTGTCGTCACCGGCAGCGTCCCCTCTTGCTTCTGCCAATACCGGCGCTTGGGTTCGAGGAAGACGATGGGATCGTCACTGCGGATGCTGGACCGAAGCAACGAGTAGGCGTCGGCGGGGCTCCCAGGTGTCACCACGGTGAGGCCGGCCGTGTGCGCATAGTAGGTCTCGGGGCTCTCGCTGTGGTGCTCGACCGAGCCGATTCCGCCCCCATACGGGATCCGGATGACCAGGGGGAGCGAGATCAGTCCGCGCGACCGGTTTCGCATCTTGGCGACATGGCTCACGATCTGGTCGAAAGCCGGGTAAGAGAACGCGTCGAACTGCATCTCGACCACGGGTCGATAGCCGTACATCGCCATCCCGACCGCGGTTCCGACAATCCCGCTCTCGGCCAGGGGGGTGTCGAAAACCCGATCGCCGAAGCGTTCCGTCAGCCCGGCCGTGACCCGGAAGACACCACCGAGCGCCGCGATGTCCTGGCCGAAAACGAGGACCTGTGGGTCGTCCTCTAGCTCGTCGGCCAGTGCCCGATTGAGCGCTTCTACCATGGTGAACCCGCTCACGAGTCCTCCCAGGATTCCTCGAAGGCGCGCTGTTCGGCCACCAGCATCTGACGCTGTTCTTCCAACAGCGCCCGTTCATCTGCGTAGACATGATCGAACATCTCGGTCGGGTCGCCCGGGCTGCGGGCCAGGATCTCGTCTCGGGTGGCGGCAGCGAGGGAGTCGGCGTGTTGGTGGGCTCCATCCCTCACGTCGTCCGTGAGTAACCCACCTCCACTCAGGTATCGGTCGAGCCGGGAGATCGGGTCGCGCTCCCGCCATGGTGCCACCTCGGCCTCGGTGCGATAGCGGGCTTGATCGTCGGCGGTCGTATGCGACTCGATGCGATAGGTGACCGCCTCGATCAGTACCGGACCGGAGCCGCCCCGGGCGTGAGCCAGCGCATCGGCAGTGACCGTATGCACGGCGGCCGCATCGTTGCCGTCGACCCGGATTCCCCGAAAGCCGAGCGCGCCGGCCCGCGCCGCCAGCGTCGGCGAGGCGGTCTGGCGGTGGAGCGGCACAGAGATAGCCCACTGATTGTTCTGGATGAAGAACACGACCGGTGCGCCGTAGACGGCTGCGAAATTCATCGCCTCGTGAGCGTCGCCCTCGGAGGTTGCCCCATCGCCCATGTAGGCCACCGCTACCAGGTCATCGCCCGCACGCCGGGCCGCCATCGCCAGGCCCGTGGCGTGGAGGGCGTGGGTGGCGATCGGAATGGAGTTCATCGCGAACCGGTACTTGTGGGGGTCGTAGTCGCCCAGCCAGATGCCTTTGTACTGGCTGAGAAGGTCCACGAACGGAATGCCCCGCACGACCCCGACGGCCGTCTCCCGATATGAGGGAAAGACCCAGTCCTGGGGGGCGAGTGCATGGGCGCTGGCGACCTGGGCAGCCTCCTGACCAAGACAGCTCGCCCAGACACCGAGTTGTCCCTGGCGCTGCAGCGACATGGCCAGCGCATCCAGCCGCCGGATTTCAACCATGCGCCGGTACAGGTCGAGGAGTTGGTCATCGGACAGGGAGTGGGGGGACAGGGGTGCATCGGGGGCCGCAGGGTCCGGTAGGCAGCGGATCATCTGGGCCGGGTCGGTCACGGTCGAATCGTCTGGCATCTCCCTCCTCGCCGGCATATTACGACAGCCCATCGGGCGCGTCTCGCGGGTTAGGGTCGCTGCATGAAGGTGGCTCTCCTGATTGCGTGCCTGGCGGTGACGGCCTGCAGCGGGGCCGCACCGACCGAGACGACGGCAGGAGCAGGAGTGGACGGTTGCGCCGACGTGGTGGCAGTCATGGCGACCCCGGACGGCAACACTGTCGAAGGGGTCACCACCTACCGCTTCGACGTCACCGTTCAGTCCGACGACCGGGGCTGGGACAAGTACGCCGACCGGTGGGAGGTCCTGACCGAGCAAGGGGATGTGCTCGGAGGGCGGATCCTGGCGCATCCCCATGAGAATGAGCAGCCGTTCACCCGCTCGCAGGCCGGGATTGCAGTTCCCGTGCCGGCGGTAGTGGTGCGGGCGCACGATTCGGTACTCGGTTTCTGCGGAGCGACGATGAACATCCCGATCCCGTGATCGACTGGCGAGAGTACGACGACTCCACCGATCGATCGGCGGTTGCCGATCTCATCTCCAGCGTGGCGCGCCACGATGGAGCCGAACCGCTGGCCGAGGAAAAGAAGGCCGAATGGTTGGTGGGCGACGCCGGCGCCCAAGGGGAGGTGGGAATCATCTCCGATCGCATCGTCTGTTATGTGCACGCGACCTGGAACCCGGCCACGGAAGCCTGGTCCGTCGAGACGGCGGTCCACCCCGCCCACCGGTCCGTTGAGCTCGTCGAGGCGATGCTGGCTCACACCGCCCGCGTCCTCGATGGGCGGCGACCCGGGCCGATTCATCTGTGGGCGTTTGCCCCCTGGCTGGAACGATGGGCGGAGGCCGAGCAATATCCGCTGTTACGCCAACTGCTCATCATGGGGCGGCCGCTGCCTGCCACACCGCCCGAGCCGATGCCGGGCATCCGGCTGGCCGCGTTCGCCCCGGGAACCGATGACGCAGTCTTCTTGGTCGTCAACAACCGGGCTTTTGGAGACCATCCAGAGAACGGGTCGTGGGACGGCGCAACACTGGCCGAGCGGATGTCCCGCCCCTGGTTCGATGCGAGCGGTTTCCTGCTGGCGTGGGCGGGCGATCAGTTGGCGGGCTTTTGCTGGACGAAGCGGCACGACCCGGCGACGGGCGAGATCTATGTGATCGCCACCGATCCCGATCATCGTGGTAAGGGACTCGGTCGGTTCTTGTTGCGTGCCGGCCTCGATCATCTGACCGGGTCGGGCTGCACCCAGGCGATCCTCTACGTGCGAGCAGGTGAAGAAGCAGCCGAACAGCTGTACCGTTCCGAGGGCTTTCGCCCCCTTGAGAGAAGGAGTGAGTTTCTCTACTCCGAGGGCTGACAAGGATGCTGCGATGGGAGTCCGTGCACCGACAATTCGTTGCGAGTGAACACACATTTGGGAAGGACGGCGGCCGATCAGGCAGTAGATCGGCAGTAGATCTCCAGCCTCGGACAGCCCCCGTCAGCGTCAGCCGGAGGGGGTGGGGAGCCGTCTCAGCCGAATTCCTGGCCGCACGCCGAGCAGTAGGCGTCGCTCTCCTGCGTCGGGGCGAGGCACCAGGGGCAGGGGAGGTCGGCCGGCCCGTCCGAGACCTGCAGGTCCAGGGCGGTGTCGTTCGAGGTGCTGCCGGCCAGAAGCAGGGCAGCGAACAGTGATATGACGATCACGGTTTCGAGCAATTCGACCTCCTCGGATGAAAGCCCGGCAACCGTACTCGGGTTAGCAAAAGATTTCGCGTCTTTCAGGCGCGATCTCTGATGAAGATCAGGCGGTCTTTTCGAGGATCGCCACCCGTATCGCACGTTGAAGGCGTTCAACCAGCGGCTGAATTGCGGCCGGTCCCTGGTAGTTGTTGGCCCGCGTCAACATCTCCCGGATGGTGTGGAAAACGATCCAGCGATGAAGCTCGATCGGCCCCGGATCGAGTTGCGTCGATTTTGCCAGGGCGGTCGCCGCCTGGGTCGTGTTGTCGAGGGCACTCAAAGCCTGCGTGAAGTCCCACTCGGGGGGCGCGATGCCACCGTCGTCCCAGCCCATGATCGTGACATTGCCGGTGTCATCGACGAAGACCCGCCGGCCTTTGTCACCCAGGTGGGCCGGCCTGGGCGCAGAACCAATGGGCGCCGGAATCCGCTGAAGGTCCTCGAACAGCTCTGCTTCCAGTCGGAGCCGCCGGCGCATGGGCCGCAGCTGGCGCAGTGCCGAAGCATGTTCGCTCCGGATCATGTCGTTGGAGATCGTGGGTTGGGGGAACGCCGAAAGCGGCAACGAGTACATCTGGCCAAAGCTCTGCCCGAGCCGCCGACCGATGTCAGCGGTCCGGACCGAAAGCAGGTTCCAACGGCCGGGATCGGCAAAGGAGATCCAATGCCAGCCCTCGATGCTTCCCGTCTCGAGCACCAGGGGGACACCGAGCACGCCGTCGAGCGCCCCGATGACCAGGAGTTCACGATCGTGCGATCGCTTGCTGCGGTCGACCTTGATCACCCGGGAGTGCTTGTTGTCCCAAACGCGGTAGAACCGCTTCGTGTCTGCATCCAGCGGCATCACCCTGCCGTTTGCCGAGATTGTTCTCGCTATGTCGATTGCTTCTACCGTCACGTCCAGCCCTTAATCTCCCGTATATCGTGGCCCCGCGGCCCCGGTGATCAGCGTATGAAGCCCGAGAGAGGTTGTCTGTGGCTTTCACCATCGAACTTCCGGATGGGTCCAAGCAGCAATTCCCCGACGGCACCACCGGCTGGGACGTGGCATCGAGCATCGGGAGCCGCCTGGCGAAGGCCGCAGTAGCGGTCCGCCACAACGGAGACCTGCTCGATCTGACCCGCCCCCTCCCCGGAGACGGTCGGCTCGAGGTGATCACTCAGAGCTCCGACGATGGGCTGTTCATCACCCGCCACTCAACAGCCCATGTGCTGGCCCAGGCGGTACTCGATCTGTACGACGGAGCGCATTTCGCCATCGGGCCACCGATCACCGACGGCTTCTACTACGACTTCGACATCGGTCGACCCTTCACCCCCGAGGACCTCGAGGCGATCGAAGCGCGCATGCGAGAGATCATTGCCGAGGATCAGCCGTTCGAGCGCGACGAAACCTCCACCGAAGAAGGCTTGAAGATCTTCGCAGATCAGCCGTTCAAAACGGAGATCATCACAGACGGCGAAGCCGCCCAAGGGGCCGGCGACGGCGTTGTGACGCTATATCGAAATCTCGATTTCGTCGACCTGTGCCGCGGCCCCCACGTTCCCTCGACCGGCCGGATCAAGGCCATGAAGCTGTTGCGGTCGGCCGGAGCGTACTGGCGGGGTGACGAGCACCGTCAACAACTCCAGCGCATCTATGGAACTGCCTGGGACAACAAGCAGGCACTGGCCGACTACCTCGAGCGTCTCGAACAGGCCGAAGCGCGTGACCACCGCAAGCTGGGGAGGGAGCTCGATCTCTTCTCATTCCCGAGCGAACTGGGACCGGGCCTGGCCGTGTGGCATCCCAAGGGCGGCATCCTGCGCAAGACGATCGAGGATTACAGCCGCCGCATCCACGAGGAGTTCGGATTCGAGTTCGTCTTCTCACCCCACCTGGCCAAGAGTGAGCTGTGGGACACCTCCGGGCACCTCGACTTCTATGCGGAAGGCATGTACCCCGGTATCGAGATGGACGCTGCCACCGACGGAGCCGGCACCGAGTACCGCGTCAAGCCGATGAACTGCCCGTTCCACGTACTCGTCTACCGGTCGGCTTCTCGCTCGTATCGCGATCTGCCCATCCGGCTATCCGAGCTCGGGGCCGTGTACCGCAACGAGTTGTCCGGTGTGGTGCACGGCTTGCTCCGTGCCCGCGGCTTCACCCAGGACGACTCGCACACGTTCTGCCGGAGAGACCAGCTGGGCGATGAGCTCGGCATGCACCTCGAGTTCGTTCTGCGTCTGCTCCGCGATTTCGGATTCGAGGACTACGAAGCGGAGCTGGCCACCCGCCCCGGTGACAAGTGGGTCGGTGAGCTCGAATTGTGGGACCTGGCCACCGATTCGCTGCGTCAGGCGCTGGAGGCGGCCGAGGTTCCCTATGACGTTGCCGAAGGGGAAGGCGCTTTCTACGGTCCCAAGATCGATGTCCACGTGAAGGACGCCATCGGCCGCCGGTGGCAGATGTCGACCATCCAGGTCGATTTCTCGCTTCCCGAGCGTTTCGACCTCGAATACAACGACGCCAACAACGAGCGAGAACGACCGGTGATGATCCACTCCGCCAAATTCGGCTCCGTGGAGCGCTTTATCGGTGTGCTCGTAGAGCATTACGCCGGCGCCTTTCCGGGCTGGCTGGCGCCCGTGCAGGCGACCATCGTTCCTGTTGCCGACCGCCATGTCGACTACGGCCGCAGCGTGGCGGCGGATCTGGGGGCATCCGGGATTCGGGTCGAGGTGGACGAGAGCTCGGCCACCGTGGGCGAGAAGCTGCGAAGAGCCATCACCGACAAGCAGCCGGCGGTACTGGTCGTCGGTGACGACGACGTCGAACACGAAACGGTCGGCATGCGCCTGCGCGGCTCCGATCACGAGGAGCGTGGGATCGCGGTGGCAGACGCCCGCTCCCGCCTGCTCGAGCTGGTGGCCTCACCGGGCCACGAACAGGAGTAGGAATGGAGATCCTCTGGGCCGGGTGGCGGGCCGCCTACATGCGCAACGTGACGGACCCCGATTCCGGCGAGAGCGTCGAGGCAGCAGGCTGCTTGTTCTGTCGGCTACCCGGCGCCGGCACCGACGAGGACACGCTGATCGTGCAACGGGGGGCGCTCGTGTATTCGGTGATGAATCTCTACCCCTATACGACGGGCCATATGATGCTTGCGCCCTATCGGCACATGGCATCGCCTGGTGACGCCACCCGCGATGAGCGCCTCGAAATGTGGGATTTCCTCGATCGGTCGCTGCAGGCCCTGGAGAGCGCACTTTCGCCGGATGCGTTCAACGTTGGCGCCAACCTCGGGCGGGATGCCGGAGCCGGCGTGCTCGGCCATTTGCACCTCCACATCGTGCCGCGGTGGCGGGGGGACGCCAATTTCATGACCACGTCTGCGAACGTGCGCATCTTGCCCGAGTCGATCCACGAGACCCGTGCCCGGCTCATCGATTCGTTGAGGGAGTAGACCCCCGCAGCCGGGTAGGCTGTTGGCTTCTTCGGTCCGCTACACGCCGCAGAAGGGGAGTCCCATGAAGTCGTTGGTCACTGCGCTGTCCGGACTGGTGCGCCGACTTCCTGCGATCTGGATCGGTGTGGTGATTGTTCTCACGCTGGTGTTCGGGGCCTTTGCCGCCCAGATCGAGCCCGTGACCGGCAACGAGGGTTTCTCGCCCGACAACCGGGAGCTGCAGGCGGCTGAGCGTCTGGGGGAGTTCTTCTCCGGGTCGTCACAGGAGGTCATGCAGGTGGTCGTGCGAGACCCCGACGGCGAGGATGTGTTGACGGCAGACGGGCTCGAAGCAGCTCTCGCAGTTCAGCAGGTGCTCCGCACCGGCTCGGCTGGTGCCGTGCTCATCGAGGACACGGTGCAGCAGCCGGCAGTCATCACGTATATGACCCCGGTGTTGCAGGCTGCCCAGGCACAAGGCTTCGATCCGGCCCAGCTCGTCGCCGCCGGTGATGCCGTCGTCAAGGACACCTACAACCAGGCGCTGGCCCAGTTGAGCCAGCAGAGCCCCGAACAGGTCGGATTCGTGCAGCAGCTGCTGAGCGACAAGGGAGACGCCGGTGTACCCGAGGCGCCTGCGGCGTTGGTGCTCGCGTTCATCGACCCGGCCCGGGCCGGCGTCGATACCACCAACATCGACGGCCTGGTGGCGCTGCAGTCCGATATCGCCAACGAGCTGCGAGCCATCGACTCGCCCCTGTCGATCGAGCCGTTCAGCTTCGCCCTGTTGTTCGAAGGCGACGACGACTTCCAGGCCGAGATCGCGCGGCTCTTCGGCCTCGCCTTCCTCATCATCCTGGCGATCCTGAGCTTCGTGTTCTGGCTCAACCAGGACCGGCTCGGGCCCTCGATCCGCCGGACGGTGGCGGATGTGCTGTTGACGATGCTGACGATCGTCATCGCCATCACCTGGATGCAGGGCATCGGCTACCTGCTGCTGCAGGCCGGGATCATCACGGCATTTTCGCAGGTGGCCCAAATCGTCCCGATCCTGATCATCGGCCTCGGTGTGGACTATTCCATCCACGTCACTGCCCGGTACCGGGAGGAAGTCGGCAACGGAGCATCCGTCGACGAGGGCATCGGTCGAGCGATCCGGGGGGTAGGGGTGGCGCTCACCCTGGCCACCATCACCACCGTGATCGGTTTTCTCACCAACGTCGTCAACCCGGTGCCGGCCCTGTCCGACTTCGGCATTCTCTCGGCAGTGGGCATCATCGTCGCTTTTCTGTTGATGCTGACGTTCGTGCCGAGCATCCGCGAGATCCTGGACCGGAGGGGCGAGGCCGCCGGCACGCTCCCCCGAGAGCCCTTCGGTCGTTCTTCGGAGCGGCCCCTCAACAAACTGATCGGGGCCACCTCTGTGCTGGCGGAGAAGTTCGCCTGGCCCACCGTGATCGTCACCTTGCTGTTGGGCGGCCTCGGTTTCTATGGCCTCACTCAGCTCGAGACCAAGTTCTCCATCACCGACTTCTTGCCCGAGGACGCGCCGGTGGTGGATACGCTGAACCTGTTGACGGAGGACTTCGGAGGTGGATTCGGAGAGTCCACCCAGGTGTTGATCGAGGCCGATGACGTCGCCACTCCGGAGATCCACAACGCGACTGCCGCCACTCTCGCCAACGCGGCCGACACCGAGAACGTCGTCACATTCGCCGATCAGGCCCAGGCCGCCTCCCCGGTCGCGCTCGTGTTTCAGGCGCTCGGCGTGGATCCGGCCACCGGCCAGCCCACGAACCAGGAGTTCGCGGCCTTTGCCGGCCAGAACGGGCTGCAACCGGGGGGACTCATGGCGCCGGACGCAGACGTGGCCGCCATTTACGATCGAGCAGTGGAGCTGTCAGAAGGAAACCCGGTCCTCTTCAAGGAGAACGGCACCTACGTCGCCTCCCAGCTCGACATCACCACCCAGGCCGGGGAGGACGGGGCCCGTCAGCTCCGGCTCGACCTGATCGAGGACATCCAGCCGTTGGTCGATGCCGGGGCGTCGGCCATCCCCACGTCGCAGAACATCATCACCGACGTCATCGTCAAGTCCCTGTCCGATTCGCAGGTCCAGTCGCTCATCATCGCGGTGGCGGCGGCGGCGGTCGTGCTGGTCATCAACTTCTACATCGAGAACCGGCGGCCGTTCCTGGGGATTCTCACCGTGATCCCCGTTCTCCTGGTGGTGCTGTGGGTGTTTGGCATGATGGCCGCCACCGGTATCCCGTTCGGTCCGGTGACGGCGACGTTGTCGGCGCTCGCCATCGGTATCGGTGTCCCATTCACGATTCACATCGCCCGTCGGTTCGAAGAAGACCGCCTCCGCTACGACGACATCAACGAGGCGATCCGCTCCACGACGAAGCACACGGGCGGTGCTTTGGCCGGGTCGGCTTTCACCACCATGGCGGGCTTCGCCGCATTGACGGCATCGACCCTGAAACCGTTCCAGCAGATGGGTCTGGTGGTGGTGTACGCCGTGGGGTTTGCGCTGATCGCCTCCGTGCTGGTTCAGCCCAGCCTGCTATATCTGTGGGAACGGTGGCATCGCGATCGCGGCGACGTTCCGGTTGATACCTCGCCACTCCACGCCCCTACGTCGGTCTAGCGCGAGGCCCGGTCGATGAGCGAACGTCAGGGTCAGGACGACCGTCGGCGAGGAATCGAGATCCCTGAAGAAGT
>JBFIPU010000060.1:0-16337 GCA_041609995.1 Acidimicrobiia bacterium | reverse complement strand
GCCACCCGTCTCCCGGATCGTCTCGGCAGCTGCATCCACTCCCTCTTGTTTGCGCGAGGCGACCACCACATTGGCACCGGCATCCGCGGTGGCATGGGCGATCGCCAATCCGATCCCCCGGCTTCCGCCGGTGACGATCACGGTCTTTCCGTCGAGTCGGGTGCTGGCAGTGTGTTCCATGGTCGCGACCCTACAAGCGGGAATCCACGAGCGCACCATCCTGAGGCCTTTGGGACGAAGATCGAATACATCTTCACGCCCCCGTGATCCGAGGCCCGCCAGATCTCCGGCTGGGATCTAGTGTTGAAGGGACCAGGTCGGTGAAAGGACTTGCGTGAGGATCGAACGGGACTCCATGGGTGAGCTTCAAGTACCGGACGACGCCCTCTATGGCGCCTCTACCCAGCGGGCTGTCGAAAACTTCCCGATTTCCGATCTGCGGTTCGGCCGGCGCTTCATCTGGGCTCTTGGACTGCTGAAGCGGGAAGCGGCCCAGGTGAACAAAGAACTCGGCGTCGTGACGCCCGAACAGGGCGATGCCATCATCCAGGCCGCCGACGAGGTGATGAGCGGAGCCCTCGACGATCATTTCGTTCTCGACATCTTTCAAACCGGATCCGGCACCTCCACCAATACGAACGCCAACGAGGTGATCGCCAACCGGGCAACCCAGATCATGGGCGGTGAGCTCGGAGGCGATCGGTTGGTCCACCCCAACGACCACGTGAACCAGGGCCAGTCGTCGAACGACGTCATCCCCACCGCCATCCACATGGCCGCCGTCGCCGCCATTCGGGAAGACCTGTTACCCGCTCTGGAGGCGCTGGCGGCCTCGCTGACGGCCAAGGCGGAGGAATTCGACGGGATCGTCAAATCCGGTCGCACCCACCTGATGGACGCAACTCCGGTGACGCTCGGCCAGGAGTTCTCGGGCTACGCGGCCCAAATCACCAAAGGACGCGACCGAGTGAAGGCGACGCTCCCCGGCCTGGAAGAGCTGGCCCTCGGAGGGTCGGCGGTCGGCACCGGGCTGAATGCCCCGCCCTCCTTCGCCGCCCGCACGATCGCAGGCATCGCCAAGGCGACCGGTTACCCGTTTCGAGAAGCCGACAACCACTTCGAGGCCCAAGCGGCGAAAGACGCCGTGGTGTTCGCCTCCGGCGCGATGAAGACGGTGGCCCAATCACTGTTCAAGATCGTCAACGACCTGCGGTGGCTCAGCTCCGGACCCCGGACCGGAATTGCCGAGATCCGGCTCCCGTCGCTTCAGCCCGGATCCTCGATCATGCCCGGCAAGGTCAACCCGGTGATTCCGGAGATGATGATGCAGGTGGCAGCACACGTGATCGGCAACGACACCGCCATCACCTGGGGCGGCGCCAATGGCAACTTCGAACTGAACGTGATGATGCCGATGATGGCCCACAACCTCCTCGAATCGATCGGCATCCTCGCTACCGCTTCCAGTACGCTGCGGGAACGCTGCATCGACGGGATCGAGGCGGACGAGAAGCGCAACACCGAGCTGGTCGAGCGGTCGATCATCATCATCACGTCACTGGCACCCAAGATCGGCTACGACGCCGCAGCCAAGATCGCCAAAGAGGCTTTCGCGTCGGGCCGAGGGGTACGCGAGGTGGCCGCCGAGTTGACCGACCTCAGCGAGGCGGAGCTGGAGGCAGCCCTCGACATCGAGGCGATGACCAGGGGCGGAATCATTGGCTGAAGGCGTGTTGGATGTCCGAATCTTCGTACCGGCCCGGGATTTTCGCCGATCGCTGGACTTCTATCAGGCCCTGGGATGGGAGCTGCTGTGGCTGGCCGACGACAACTCGCTGGCCGATCTAGAGCTGGCCGGCCACCGGTTCTACCTGCAGGACTTTTTCGTCAAGGACTGGGCGTGGAACTTCATGATCCACGTAACCGTCGACGACGTCGAACACTGGGAGGCGCGGGCGGGCCAGGTGGCCGAGGACTTCGGTTTGAAGTCCAAAGCGATCCACGACCAGGGTTATGCCTTCGTCACACACATCTGGGACCCATCCGGGGTCCTGATTCATTTCGTACAACCAAAGGATGACCAATGACAGTCGACCGGCTCGGAATCGTGGGGGGCGGCCAGATGGGAAGCGGCATCGGCGAGGTGGCGGCCAAGGCCGGCATCGACGTGGTCATCATCGAGGCGCTGCCGGAGATCGCAGAGAAATCACAGGAGCGGATCTCGTCCAGCCTCGATAGAGCGGTGGCGCGAGAGAAGGTCAGTCAGGATGAAGCGGACGCCGCGCTGGGCCGGCTGCGGTTCGGAACAGACCTGGCCGAGTTGGCCGACCGCCAATTCGTGATCGAGGCCGTGGTCGAGAACCTGGCATTGAAGGAAGAGCTCTTCATGCAGCTCGACGAGTCCGTGACCGACCCGAACGCCATTCTCGCTTCGAACACGAGCTCGATCCCCATCATCAAGCTGGCGGCGCGCACCAACCGGCCGGACAAGGTGATAGGTACCCACTTCTTCAATCCGGTGCCGGTGATGGCTCTCCTGGAGCTGGTCCAGTCGCTCAAGACGTCCGAGGACACGGTCGCCCGCGCCCGGGCGTTCGGTGAGCAGCTGGGAAAGCAAATGATCCTGTCCAAGGACCGAGCCGGGTTCATCGTCAACTACCTACTGGTTCCCTACATCGTGAACGCCATCAAGATGTACGAGGAGGGCTTTGCTTCCGCCGAAGACATCGACAGCGGCATGAAGTTGGGTGCCAACCACCCGATGGGACCGCTGGAGCTGGCCGACTTCATCGGGCTCGACACAATGCTGTTCGTCCAGGAGGTGCTGTTCGCCGAGTTCGGCGATCCGTTCTACGCCGCTCCGCCACTGCTACGCCGCATGGTCGACGCCGGCCTGCTCGGGCGCAAAACAGGCGAAGGTTTCTACCGGTACTAGGAGCGGGGTCATCTGACCATCCGACCACATGAAAGGCCCACCGCTCACCGGCGGACGCGGGCCCGATGGGCTCCACGACCGCCGGTGGGCGGTCAATTGTTCAAAAGCGACTATTCAGCTGAGGCCTTCAGCTGAGCCAGGGCCTCCACTTGCTCTCGTTCTCGGCCACCCACTTGGCCGCCACCGCCACCGGGTCGTCGCCGTCGATCTCCACCGGAGGCAGCATCGAGAGCTGATCCTCGGTCGTGATCGTGAACCTCTGCAGGAAGGCGAACACATCCGGTGCCTTCTCCTGCAGCTGGGCCGAGGCCGCCTTGAAGATGACGTCCTCGGGGTAGTCGCAATCCACTCCCCCGTCACCGGCGGCAGCACTGGCGCCGCAGGCATCGGTATAGGCGGGCAGCTCCACGTTGACCAGGTCGAACTTGGCAACCGCCGCCGTCGGGGTCCACCAGTAGAGCACGATGGGCTCCTCGGCGGCCACCCGGGCCTCGACCTCAGCAACCGTGGCAGGCTCCGAGCCGGAAAACACGACTTCGAGCGGGAGATCCAGGTTGCTGATGATCTGCTCGTCATACTGCGAGTACGAGGGATCGGTTCCCAGGAAGCGACCCTTGTCCCCGGTTTCGGCTGTCGCGAACAGCCCGGCAAGATCCGGATTCGTGAAACCCTCCCACGTGGCGAGTTCCGGGTACTGCTCGACCATGTAGCTCGGCACGAACCACCCGATCTTGCCGACAGCACCGAGCTCGCCGATATCGACCACCGACCCGTCATCGAAATAGGTGGTCTCGGCGTCGGTGACGCCAGAAGGCCAGATCTCGAGCACTGCGTCCAGCGTCCCGTCGGCCATGCCGGTGAACATGGCGTCGTTCTCATTGACCTCGACGGTCTCGACCGGGTACCCCAGCTCCTCTTCGATGATGACCTTGGCGACCTCGACGTTCATACGTGATGCCGTCCACGGGTTCACAATCAGGTTTATGGTCGGCTTGTCCGGGTCGATGCCGCCTCCGGTGTCGCCCCCTGCGTCGGCGGTTGTGTCACCTGTCTCGTCTCCCCCACACGCCGCGGCGATCATCGCCAGGGCCAGCATGAGTGCCAGTAACTTTCTCATGATTCCTCCTTGCGGCGGCCTGCCTCGCCGGCTTCACGGTCGCCGAATCCCACTGAGGCTAGATTGCAAATATGGAGGAGGCGAACGCAGCGTGCCTGCAACTCGCCGGGGTGTGGAAAGTCTTCGGCTCCAAGCCCGAGCGGGCACTCCAGATGGCCGAAGGCGGAGCACCTCGGGCAGAGATTCTCAACGCCACCGGATGCACGGTGGGCGTGCACGATGTCACGTTCGACGTCAACTACGGCGAGACCTTCGTCGTCATGGGCCTCTCCGGTTCAGGCAAGTCGACTCTCATTCGTTGCATCGCCCAGCTGACGCCTGTGACCCGGGGCTCGGTTTGGCTGGACGATGCCGACCTCACGACGATGGGAGAGGCCGAGCTTCGGCAAGTCCGCCGGGACAAGATGTCGATGGTGTTCCAGCATTTCGGGCTGCTACCGCACCGGCGGGTGATCGACAACGTCGCCTACGGGCTCGAGATCCAAGGCATGGGAAAACAAGAGCGGGCCGAACGGGCCCTGGAAGTACTCGATGTCGTCGGTCTCGAGGGTTGGGGAAACCACTACCCCCAGCAGTTGTCCGGCGGCATGCAGCAGCGGGTGGGCCTGGCGCGGGCACTCGCCGTCGATCCGGAGCTGTTGTTCTTCGATGAGCCGTTTTCGGCGCTCGATCCGCTGATCCGCCGGGACATGCAGGACGAGCTCCTCCGGCTACAGGAACAGATGCACCGGACCATCGTGTTCATCACCCACGACTTCGCCGAGGCAATCAAGCTGGGGGATCGCATTGCCATCATGAAGGATGGAGCCCTCGACCAGATCGGCACCGCGGCAGAACTGATCACCAGCCCCGCCACCGAGTACGTGGCCGAGTTCACCAAGGACGTTCCCAAAGCGAAGGTGTTGACGGCCGCCAATGTGATGGAGCCGCTCAACGGCGAGGCCCCCTCCGAGCGCGTCGCGGCCGACGCTTCCATCGAGTCGATCCTGCCGTCACTCCTGACCAGCCCGCGGCCCATGGCCGTGATCGACGCCGACGGCGCCGAAGTCGGGATGATCGATCGGGCGGCGGTGGCGAAGGTCCTCGAACTGTGACCGCCGGCGCGCAGCCCGCCGCTCCCGTCTTCTCGTCTGAACAGCTGGCTCGATGGGCGCCCTGGGCTGGACTCGTGGGCGGTGTAGTGGTTTTGCAGGCCGCCTTTGGCGCAGCTGAGGGGTTTCCCGCCGCGCTCGACACCCTCATCTCCGAACCGACCGATGCCCTCGGTGACTGGATTCGCGCCAACCGGCGCTCCCATCCCTTGTTCACCGGGTTCTTCAACCCGCTCACGGATGCCTTGAACTTCATGATCGATGGGCTCGAGGCGATCTTGCTCTGGCTTCCCTGGTACGCGGTGGTGGCAGGCGCAGTACTCATCCCTGCCCGGGTCCGGATGTGGAGGCAAGGCCTGGTGGCAGGCGGGGTGCTGCTCTACACCGGGCTGATCGGGCTGTGGGAGCCGACCATGGAGACGCTGTCGCTGATGTCGGTGGCGGTGGCCATCGCGGTCGCGATCGGTGTCCCGCTGGGCGTCTGGGCGGCCATGAAGCCACGGGTCGAAAAGTTCCTTCGACCCATTCTCGACGCCATGCAGACCGTGCCCGCCTTCGTCTACTTTCTGCCCCTGCTCGGCTTCTTCGGCGTGGGCTCGGTGAATGCGGCGGTGGCCACGGTCATCTATGCCCTTGCGCCGGTGGTCCGCCTCACCACCCTCGGCATCAAGCAGGTCCCGGAGCAGACGGTCGAATCAGCCCGGATGTTCGGATCGAACCGGCGTCAGACGCTCCTCAAGGTCCAGATACCGATGGCGCTTCCCACCATCCTGACCGGCCTCACCCAAACCATCATGATGGCGCTCGGCATCGTGGTGCTGGCGGCGTTGATGGGAGCCGGCGGCCTCGGCGAAAACGTGTTCCAGAGCCTGTCGCAACGGCGAACCGGCCGCGGCATTGCAGCAGGGCTCGCAATCGTGGCGGTGGCGATCGTGTTGGACCGCGTGTGGCGCAGCCTCGCCAACATCGATCCTTTGGCCAAGGCGCCTCGCAAGTGGTTCTGGGGCGGCGTCGGAGCGCTCGTCGCGATGACGGCCGTCGGTCGGTTCACCGGCTTCGTCGAGTTCCCGGACGTGTGGACGCTGCGGCTCTTCGACCCGATCGATGATGTGGTGGTCTGGGCCCGCGACAACCTGCGATGGCTGACGCGTCCCGTCAACGACTTCATCGTGGCCGGCATCATCGTGCCGGTCAGGGACTTCCTCACCGACACCCTGGCCTGGCCCGTGCTCATCTTCGTCACCGGCTGGCTCTGTTGGCATGCAAAAGGGTGGCGGCTGGCCGCTTTTGGAGCAGGTGCGGTTGCTGTCATCGGTCTCATCGGAATGTGGGAGCTGTCGATCGACACGCTGGTCCAGGTCATGGCCGCCACGTTGATTTCGGTGGTGGTCGCGCTCCCGATCGGAATCTGGGCCGGGAGAAAGCCGCGGGTCGAGGCGGCCATGGGGCCCTTCCTCGATGCCCTCCAGACCGTACCTTCGCTCGTCTACATCATCCCGGTCGTCATCTTGTTCACCGTCGGCGTCGTTCCAGGGATCATCGCCTCTGTGCTCTATGCCATCGTGCCCGGCATCCGCATCTCGGCCCTCGGCATCCGGCAGGTGCCGGAAGAATCGGTGGAGGCGTCGCGTACCTTCGGCGCCACCCCCCGCCAGACCATGCTCGGCGTGCGGATACCACTGGCCGGCCCGACGATCATGGCCGCCATCAACCAGGTGATCATGATGGTGCTGGCAATGGTGATCATCGCCGGCTTCGTCGGGGGCGGGGCGCTCGGATTCGAGACCATCCGCGCCCTCACCCGCAGTCTCTTTGGCCTCGGCGCAGAAGTGGGGTTGTCCCTCGTCCTCATCGCCATGGTGCTCGATCGCTACACCCAGGCGTGGGGCGAGCGCCTGCAGCCACCGACCGGGCACTGACGACCCGAGCCAACGTCCTCCTTCGACAACGGATACACCCGGGTGGGAGCGAACCCCGATGGCGGTCATGAGGGTCTTTCCCGGTCAGGAGACGGATTGAGCCGGAGCCTCCCACCCGGCCCGCGCTCTGCGTTGCTCGTGACCTGCCAACCACTCCTCGCGGCCTGCTGGCCGCCCAAAGACATGTCGACTACTTCAGTAGGCGAGTTCGGTGCAGCCCTCGTGGGTATCGGGCTCCACCTGGAGCGTGGCGTGCTCGATGCTGAAGTCGGTTGCGAGCATATCCCGCGCCTCGTCGAGCACCCTGTGGGCGTCGGCATCGTTCGAGGTAACCAGGTGGACCGAGGCCACATCCATGGTCGACGTCAGCGTCCAGACGTGGAGGTCATGGACATCCACCACATCCTCGATCTCAGACAATCGGGTCCGGAGGCGGTCGATGTCGAGGCCCTCGGGCGTGAACTGCAGTATCACGCGTAGGGCCCGTTTGCCCAGCCTCCAGGCTCGGGGAAGGATGAACAAGCCGATCGCCGCCGCAATCAACGGATCGGCCTGGGCCCAACCAGTCGTGGCCACGATGACGGCAGCCGCGATCACGCCGATCGAGCCGAAGAGGTCGGCGAACGCCTCCAGCATGGCGCCTTCGATGTTCAGCGACTCCTCGGTGCTGGCCCGCAAGAGGCGCCATACCACGAGGTTGACGATCAATCCGAGGACGGCGACCACGAGGAGCGGACCGGTCAGGATCTCCGGTGGATCTTGCCAGCGCCGGATGGCCTCGAATACCACGTAGCCGCCGACGGCGAACACGAGTACAGCGTTGGCGAGAGCGGCGAGGATCTCGAGTCGATACAACCCATAGGTGCGCGAGCCCTTCACCGCAGCCTGCGAGGCAGCTGTGATAGCAGCCAGCGCCATCCCGATTCCGAGCACGTCGGAGGCCATGTGCCCGGCGTCGGACAGCAGCGCCAATGAGCCTGTCCAGAAACCGGCGATCACTTGCACCACCAGGAACACGAGGACGAGCATGAAGGCGATGAACAACGGCCGCCGGTTTCGATCGGGCGCACCCGAATAGTGGTCATGAGCCATCCTGTCAGCGTATACCCAACCGGAAGGTGGACGTAAGGATCGGCAAGGGACTGTGCCCTCGGAAGGTAAGCGATGGCGGGAGCGACCCCCAGGGAGTACCGTTGTCAGATGGCGAAAACAGTTGAACATCTTCTGAGAGCTAAAGGCACCGATATCTGGTCGATCGACGTCGATGCCACCGTCTACGAGGCACTCCAGCTGATGGCTGAAAAGAACCTGGGTGCCCTCGTCGTCTTCGAGCAGGGTGAACTCGCCGGCATCGTGTCAGAACGGGATTACGCCCGCAAGGTGATCCTATTGGACCGCGAATCGCGTGACACCGCCGTCCGGAACATCATGACGGCCGAGGTCATCACAGTGTCCCCCACCCAAACCGTGACCGAGTGTATGGAGATGATGACCGAGCACCGGATTCGTCATCTTCCGGTGGTCCAAGATGGGAAACTGCAGGGAGTCATCTCCATTGGAGACGTCGTGAAGGGCGTGATCGCCGAACAAGAGGCGCTCATCCTCCAACTGGAGCAATACATCACGAGCTGAGCTCGATCCGCATACATTCCGTTCGAGTTCAACTCTCGTTCGCCGCTAGGATTCGGCCGCTGTGAAGCCCCTCACTCCCTCGTCTAGCGCCGCGCTCAATGGCCCTGCCTGGCTCGTCTCCGCCCGCAAGGAGGCGGCCGACCTCTTCGCGGAGGCCACGATGCCAGATCCCAAGCTCGAGAGCTGGCGTTACGTCGACCTCGACTTCGATCTACGGGACTACCAGCTGGCCGAAGCCGCCGAGGCCGACTACGAGGCGGATGTGGTGGGCGAGATCGCCGGCCGTGCCCTGGTCGTGGACGGCCACATTCGGCACATCGACGGGTTGGCGCGCCTGACGCAACTCGAAGCTGCCCCCGCTACCTCCTCACTCGACACATCGATGGACATCTTCTCGCTGGCCCACAGCGCATTTGTGACCGATGGCGTGGTCATGCAGGTCGGCCGCAACGAGGTGATCGAGGATCCCTATCTGGTGGAACTGGTGGCGACGCAGAGCGGATCGGTCAGTTTTCCCGATCTCACCATTGTCGCCGACGAGGGAACCCAATCTTCGATCGTTGTGTTCTGCCGATCGGAGGAGGATGTCGAGGCGGTGGTGGTGCCGCGGATCACCGTGAAAGCCGGCCCCGCCGCCAATCTGGGCATCACGGTCGTCCAGGAATGGGGGGACGCCACCAGAGCGGTCGCCCACATGCACACGGCCATCGACAGGGATGCCAACGTGCACTTGGGAGAGGTGGGGCTGGGGGCTGCCTACGCCCGGCTTTTCTTCGTGGTCGATCTGCATGGTCCCGGCGGCCATTCGGAGATCAGCGGCCTGTATTTCGGGGACGAAGAACAGACGCTCGACTACCGGGCGGTCATCAACCACCAGGCTCCCCGCACCACGTCGAACATGTTCCTCAAAGGGGCAGTCGAGGGCGAGGCCCATTCGGTCTTCACCGGCTTGATCCGGATCGAGGAGGAAGCCCAGCAGACCAATGCCCACCAGACCAACCGCAACCTGGTGCTGTCCCGTGATGCCTCGGCGGAGTCGGTGCCCAACCTCGAGATTCTCGCCAACGATGTGGCCTGCGGCCATGGTTCGACGGTGGGACCGCTGGATGAAGAGCAGCGCTACTACCTGACCAGCCGCGGTCTCGACATCGAGCAGGCCGACCGGCTTCAGGTCAGGGGATTCTTCGAAGAGGCGATCGCACGACTCCCACACGACTCGGTGGCGCCCGGCATCCGCAAGCTGGTGGCGACGAAGTATGCCGAGGCGCAGGCGGCCGGTCGAGCATGACGGAACGCCTGATCGCCGGTCCGGTCCGAGACTTCGAAGATGAGATCGGAAAACGAATCGACGGTTTCGGCCACCGGATCGCCATCTTCAAGGTCGGGGACGAGTTCTATGCCCTAGGTGACCGGTGTTCCCACGCCGAGGCCAGCTTGTCCGAAGGCGAGATCTGGGACGGAGCCGTCGAGTGCCCCCGCCATGGATCGGCGTTCGACTTGGAGACGGGTGAACCCAATGCGCTGCCGGCCACCAGACCGGTTCCCTCCTACAAGGTATTAGTGGAAAACGACGAGGTCATCGTCGAAGTAAAGCC
Source organism: Acidimicrobiia bacterium (assembly GCA_041609995.1). Classification (GTDB taxonomy): domain Bacteria; phylum Actinomycetota; class Acidimicrobiia; order Spongiisociales; family SHLN01; genus JABDOU01. Next base: position 6,048 of record JBFIPU010000060.1, on the reverse strand, counting down.
GCAAGAAAACGAGGACTCGTGAACGCCCTCGAGGTCGAGAACCTCACAGCCTCCGTCGGTGAGATCGCCATCCTCAAGGGGCTGGACCTCTCCGTGCCCCGGGGTGAGCTGCATGTGATCATGGGACCAAACGGGTCGGGCAAATCAACGCTGTGCCATGTGCTCATGGGCAAAGAGGAATATGTGGCGACGGGTTCGATCAAGGTTGCCGGGAACGAGATGCTCGGTTTGCCGACCCACGAACGGGCGGCGGCCGGCATCGTCCAGGCCTTCCAGTATCCCGTCGAGATCCCAGGCGTGACCCTCCAGGACCTGATGGAAGAACTGGCCGGCTCGCAGGCCGATCAGGAGGCATTCTGGACCCGCGTCGAGCGCCAGAAGGAGGCGATCAAGGTCGGGCGCTTCATGGATCGCTCGATCAACCGCGGCCTGTCCGGCGGGGAGAAGAAGAGGTCGGAGATCTTTCAGGTCTCCGTACTCGATCCATCCGTGGCTGTGCTTGACGAGATCGATTCCGGCCTCGATGTCGATGCCGTCAAGAATGTGGCCGAGGCGGTCGAGGCAATGCGGACCGACGACCTGGCCGTCCTGTTGATCACCCACTACGACCGCATCCTCCGATACCTCAAACCCGATCGCATCCACGTGATGGTCGACGGCCGCATCGCGCGCTCGGGTGGCCCTGAGCTCGCCCGGGAGCTCGAAGGAACCGGTTACGAGTCCTTCCGGAACCCGCCGGGCTAGGCAACCAACTCCGCCGCCCGTCGAAACACGTCATCCATCATGTCGGGCGTGAGCCGGCCGGTGAACGTGTTTTGCTGAGACGGGTGATAGCAAGCGAGGACCACGGGACCGCCCCGTTCGCGTAGGTCGACCTCCAATCCATGACCGAACGCCGGGCGCGGCTGAGGCATCGGCATCCCGGTCTCGTGCAGAAGATGCCAGGTCTCCCCGTAGCTGATCCCACCGAGACAAACGATCACTTTGGCTCTTCCGAGCCGGTCCCACTCGTCATGCAGCCAGGTGCGGCAATTGGACCGCTCATCGGCTGCGGGCCGATTGCCGGGGGGCACGCATTTGACCGGCGCAGTGATGTAGGCATTGATGAGCCGCAGCCCGTCGTCCAACCCCCGCGATTCGGGCTGGGTGGCAAAGCCGGTGCGGTGGAGCGACGCATACAAGAAGTCGCCCGACCGGTCGCCGGTGAACATGCGTCCTGTTCGGTTGGCGCCGTGGGCGCCGGGAGCCAGGCCGATGAGGACGACCTCAGCATCGAAGGCGCCGAAGCCGGGAACGGGCCTCCCCCAATACTCTTCGTCGCGGTACGCGGCGCGCTTGGTTCGGGCCACCTCCTCCCGCCACGCCACCAGGCGCGGGCACCGACGGCACTGCGTAACATCACTCGGGTCCGGCGCCAAGGGCATCTTTCGAGTAATTGCCGCGGGCGTTCCACAGAATCCAGCCATCGGCCCTGGCTTCGGCGGCGTCGATCTGTGCCATCACCGTGGCGGCCGAGTGGGTGTTGGTGCACCCTTCCCGGCGCAAGGAGCTGGAGAGAAAACCGAAATCTTCGATCCAAGGACGGAGCACCACGGGCCCGTCGATGCGGCCCAGCGCATCATCCAAGGCGAACGCGACCACTTGGCCCGGAAACTCATTCGGGCACCGGTAGCCGAACCAGCCACTGTCGTAGTGGCTGGCATAGACCATGGGGCTCAGCACATCAACCGAGCGGGAGAGCTCCTCTACCCGCTGCCCGAGGCCCTGGTCATCGGGCGTGCTGAGCACCACTGAGAAGATGTCGGCTGCGACTGCGCACCCGAGCGGGTTGAGCCGCAGGCGGGCTTCTGACAGAAAACCGGAGATCATGGCCACCCGGTGGTTCTCGTCGTAGCCCGTGGCGAATACTGCGCTGCCCAGATTGCCGTCCGTCGGGAATCGTACGTAATCGAACTGAATCTCGTCGAAGCCCGCCTCACACAGCTCCTGCGCCAGCGCCAGCGGATACTCCCAGGCGTCCCGATTGCTGGCATCCAACCACGCCTGGCCCTTGCTGTCTTCCCACACGCCCCCGGACACCGATTGGACTGCCAACTCGGGAAAGGCGCGGGCGAACACATTGTCCTTGAAGGTGACGATCCTCGTGATGGCGTAAATGTCCCGGCTCTTCAGATCGGCGAGGGCAGCTTCGACGTCGAACGTGGAGGTGACGGCACCGGCGGCATAGGCGTCCTCGAGCGTGGTTCCGTAATAGACCTGCCCGCCCTCGTCTTTGGTGTCGACCACCATCCCGTTCAACTCGGTGCTGGAAATCAACTGGAGCAGGTCCCGCCAATCCTCCGTTCCGGTGGCGGGCCCCGTTGCGCGAACCGATCGCACCACCCGAGGCTCGAGAACGATCGGCACCGTATCGGATTCACCGTCCCACCGGACGGAGGCAGCGGTGTGACCCGGGCGGAACGCCTCGAGAACGCCGGGCGCTGCCCGCTCGATCGTAAATCCACCATCGGCGTCGGTGAGCACCTCCCGGCCGCCCAGCAGCACGCGCGCCCCTTCCAAAGGGAGTCCGTCAGGGTTGGTGACCAACCCGTCCAGAATGACGGGTCGAAGGCTCAACTCGATCCGCCGTTCGATCGGCAGCTCGGGCACGACCTGGGTCGCCGGGTGGAATCCGGGTGCGCGGGCGCTGAGGGTCACCTCCTCGTCCGGCCAGGCGGACAACGCCACGCCGTCGCGATCCGTCGGAACGGAAGTCCCCGAATAGTCCACCACCACGCCGGGCATGGGGATCCCGAGCTCGTCCACGACAGCGACTTCGAGCTGGGGAATCTCAACCGCCGGTCGGATCGGCTCTCCGACATTGACGAGCGAAGGGCCTGCACAAGCGGTCAGCAGCAAGGCGCCGGCGAGCACCAGCACCCGGAAAATGGACACAGGTGGGGCGGCAACAACGGCCTTGTTCATGAACACGATCAGTGGCTGGCTTCGACAGGATGGTGATGGACGATTGCCATGGATACTCCCGCTACAACAGCGGCTGGAAGGTGCGTACGCTACCACCGTCGGCGACCATCGAGAAGAGCGGCTGCTGTCAGCCCCGGCAATCATTTCGCCGCTGGTAATCCTTGTGGTAGCTTTCCGCGTGGAAGTCGGACTCAGGGTGGCACGATGAGACTTCAACTGCTAGGGACCACCTGCTTGACAATGCACAACGTTGCACGAACGGCAGGAAGGGTGAGGCCGCTCACCCCGATTTCCGACGCCTCCCCCAGGTCGGCCGTATGAGCCGCGCCGGCGCCGATCTCGTCGGCCAATACCTGGATCAACTTGCCCCGCACGAGCTGCTCACCGCGGGCGATGAGGTTGACCTTGCTCGGCGCATTGAAGCCGGGGTCGCGGCTGAAAGCCAGCTGCGAGTCGGCGTGCGATCAGCCAAGAAGCGTCACGAGCTCGAGGAAACAGTGCGGATTGCCGCCGAGGCCAAGAGCGAGTTCATCCGCTGCAACCTCCGCCTCGTCGTATCGATCGCCAAGCGGTATACCGGTCGCGGCCTCGACCTGGTCGATCTCATCCAGGAGGGCAACCTCGGCCTGATTCGTGCGGTCGAGAAATTCGATTGGCGCAAAGGGTTCAAGTTCTCGACATATGCCACGTGGTGGATTCGACAGGCAATCAGTCGCGGCCTCGGTAACCAGGCACGAACCATCCGCATCCCCGTGCACCTCGTGGACACCGTGAGGCTGATTCGCGAGCAGACCCAGGTCCTGCAAATCGAGCTCGGACGCCGTCCAACCCCCGACGAGATCGCCGCGAGCGTCGGGATCGACCGGGACAAGGTGCTGGCCGCGATGGATATACCGGTTGACACGGTATCGCTCGAGCGGCCGGTTGGCCTGGAGGGCACGAGCGAGCTGGCAGATTTCATCGAGGACTCGGGCGCCGACGATCCGTTCGAGACGGCGGCCGAGGACGACCGGACCGAGCGACTGCGAGAGGCAGTCGACGAACTCGATGAGATGGAAGCCGCCATCGTCAGGATGCATTACGGCCTGGAGGGCACCGAGCCTCAGTCGTTTTCCGACATCGGCCGCTGTTACGGGATCACGCGAGAACGCGTCCGTCAGATCGAACGCCGAGCACTTGGGAAACTCCGCCAGCCGGCTCGGATCCAGCATCTCGAACACCTGATCTAGGTCTAGGCTCGGCTCCTATGCCAGTCGATTTGGCCGGATTCATCACGTTTCTCAAGGAACACGCCATGGAGCACGGCTTCCACGTCCATGACGAACGCCACTTCCTGGAGACGTATTCGCTGCGCCAGTCATGGGAGATCGACCTCCATCCCGAATCGGCATGCAACGGCCCACTAGATCTCAATCTGGCATTTCACATCGAACCCAGAGTGCTGCTGGCCGCCGAGGATGCCGGGGTCGAAGAGCCCGACTTTCCGGACGACGAATTCCCGGTGCCGATGCTTTTCAATTGGCGTCTGCCTGCTTTGGAAAACCCTCCGGACCTGGTGATGCTGGCAACCGAGCTGGCTGGGATCGGAGGCGTCAATGTGCCGATTGAGGTGTCGGGGGTCGATTCGTTCGCCCCCCTGTCGTCCGCCCCCCTGCGGGAGCTGTCGCTGACGGGAACGGTGTCGATCCCGATTGCCCGTCTCATGTATGACCCCGACTCGCTCTGCGAGATGCTCGATCGGGCACGAGAGGTCAGCGAATACCTGGTCGACATGGTCGACGGCTGGGGACCAATCCCCCTTCCCGAATACGAGGATTAGTTAGAGCAATGGCGGGCGGGGTCCACGATTTGTGAACCGGGGCTGCCTGCCCACGAGTAGCTCACCTTCAACGGGCCCTTCGCCTGCGGCCAGCCCGGAATCGCCACCACTCCGTCAACGAGTTGGAGCGCTTCGTCATCCTGGTTCGACACCGAGATATCGGACGTGAGCCTTCCTCCCCGTACGAGAAACGTCCCCACCTCGCAATCGAAGCCGTCCACGGCGATGATGAACTGCCCAGCCGGTAGCGAGTCTTCGGAGCCGGATTGTGGAGCATTCCAGGCAACGTAGAAACCGGATATGACCAGAACGAGCCCGAGCAACAGCACGATCATGTTCTGGATCGGCATACTGCGATCCATTACTTGCCCCGGCCACGCCCCTTGGGCGAATCTTGCGGTTCGCGCAACTTTGTGCGCATCCTGTCCACGGCATTCTGCGTGTCGCGATGACGCTCTTCGGCGTCGGCCAGCGTCGCTTCCGCCTTCTTGAGGATCTCGTTGGCGCGCGCCTTGGCTCGGGCGAGGATGCGGGTCGCCTGGGCATCGGCATCCTGCACGAGCCGCTCCCTCGCCTCGACGCGAGCCATGCGCTCGTCGATGTCAGCGATTGCCTCCCGGGATGCGGCGACGATCTGTTCTGCTTCTTGCTCGGCCGCTGCCCTGCGTGCGGCAGCTTTCGCCTCGGCCCGGGCAACGATCTCTTCGGACTCTGCCTTCAGCCGCTCGATGCGTTCTTCGGCATCGGCCAGGTCAGCCAGCGCCTCTTTCTTCGCCAACTCGGCCTTGCGGGCCGCTTCGGCATCGGCCTCGGCAAGGAGCTGTGAGGCTCTCTCGGATGCGGCGGTCAGCAAATCGCCGGCCTCCTTCTTGGCGGCCGCGAGCTCCTGTTCTGCTTCGGCCTGGCGTTCGTTGGCCGCCTTCTGCAGGTGGTCGGTCGCTTCTTTTGCCTTGCCGATCGCAGATTTGGCGTCGGCGCGCGCCTTTGCTGCAGCGGCTTCGGCCTCTTCGACCTTGGCCCTGACCGACTCGAGGGCCTCGGCCTGTGACCGCTCCGCCGCCGCATTCGCCTGCTCACGTGACCGGTTGATCGTTTCCTGTGCCTCCGCTTGGGCCTCGGCGACCATCGCCTCGGCCTCTGCCTGCGCCTGTTCCAACTCCTGCTTCGCCCTCGCCGCCGCAGCCTCCGCCTCTCCCGCAACATCGGCAACCGACGCCCGAGCATCCTCAACGACCTTGGCAGCCTCCGCCTCCGCCGCCACGCGT
>JBFIPU010000059.1:0-16592 GCA_041609995.1 Acidimicrobiia bacterium | reverse complement strand
GCACCCCATCCGGCCCAGCCATCACCGTTGGATCATCGGCGGCCTTCGAATAGCCCGGGGGAAACACGATGGTGCGCGGTGCGTCGCCCAGATCGAGTGTCCAACAGCCGTTTGGCTGGAGGGTGATGACACCGGTCAAAAGCATGGGACGGTGGCCGTAATCCTCGTCGCCGCGCTGCACCGGCAGACGGTCGCCTCCCGCATCCGACGCGGTATCAACCGGGCGTTCGACGAGCGACTGTTCAGGGATTGACTGCTCTGAGACCGGGGAAGGCGCAGGCCCGCCGTCACGGCCGCAAGCCACGAAAACAGTTGCGGCAGCAGCCGCAAGCAAGGCGGCAGAAATACCTCTTCTCACGTCGTCCTCTCAGCGATGCGTTGCCGGGTGCCCGTTTGACGACGTTTAGACGATGGAAAGGTCTGGGGAGTTTCGAGGAAGGCGCCGATCCAGATCGGCCCTTGGATGTGCCCCTGGCCCTCGGTAACGTTGCCAGCCACCATGAGACCCGATGATTGATGCGCCCAAGGGGTCTGATCGCCCGCTCGAGGGCGAGCTGCCCCTCGACACAGACAGCCGCCTCGGCGAGTGGGCGCCCACGCGCCCGCCGGCGGGATTCGCGTCCTCACCCCCGCTCAGCATCGAACGGCTCGGGCAGGGGCTCGTCACGGAGAACTCGTGATGTCGGCCGATTCTCGGGGATTCGAGGACAACGAGTTCGACCGGGAGACATTGGCGGTCCGGGGCGGGCTGGCTCGCAGCCAGTTCGACGAAACGGCCGAGGCGTTGTTCCTCACGTCGGGGTATGTGTACCCGACGGCCGAAGAAGCCGAGTCCGCCTTCGCCGGTGACATCGACCGATTCATCTACTCCCGGTACGGCAACCCCACCATCGCCACGTTCCAGGAACGGATGCGGCTCCTGGAAGGTGCCGAGGGTTGCTGGGCCACCGCCAGCGGCATGGCCGCCGTCTTCACCTCCCTCATCGCCAGCCTGCGGACCGGTGACCGGGTGGTGGCCGCCCGGGGGCTGTTTGGTTCTTGTTTCATCATCCTGGACGAGTTGTTGCCGCGCTGGGGGATCCACACCGATTTCGTGGACGGTCCCGACATCGGACAGTGGCAGCAGGCGCTGTCCGAGCCGGCCCAGGTCGTCTTCTTCGAGACGCCGTCCAACCCGATGCAGGATCTCATCGACATCGAGGCGGTGTCCGACTTGTCCCATGCGGCCGGGGCGCGTGTGATCGTCGACAATGTGTTCGCCACCCCCGTTCTCCAACGGCCGCTCGAGTACGGTGCCGACGTGGTCGTGTACAGCACCACCAAGCACCTGGATGGACAGGGCCGCACCTTGGGTGGGGCCATCCTCGGAACCAGCGAGTTTCTGGAGGAGGAGGTCAAACCGTTCATGCGCCACGCCGGTCCCGCCATGAGCCCCTTCAACGCCTGGGTGTTGACCAAGAGCCTGGAAACGCTCGACCTGCGGGTCGAGGCGATGAGCAGCCGGGCGCTGGTGCTGGCCGAGTGGCTGGCCGGCCAGCCGAAGATCAAGCGGGTGGTCTATCCCCACCACCCCTCTCATCCCCAGTTCGACCTGGCCAGGCACCAGATGTCGACGGGGGGCACCGTTGTGACCTTCGAGATCGACGGCGGCAAGGAAGAGTGCTTCCGGCTTCTCAACGGGCTGGAGATGATCGACATCTCCAACAACCTCGGCGATGCGAAGACACTGGTGACCCACCCTGCCACCACGACCCACCGCCGCCTCGGCCCGGCCGTACGCGCCTCGATGGGCATTTCCGACGGGGTCGTGCGGGTGTCGGTGGGGTTGGAGTCGATCGGCGACATCCAGCGGGATCTGGCGCGAGGGCTCGAGTCGGTCTGAGGCGGAATCAAGCGGCTCCCGGTTTCGTTGAACCGTTGCGAAAAGAACCTCCCGCGAAAGGATTCCTGTGCCCGAATTCAGTGTGACCCGCACCATTGAGGCACCGGTGGCGGCGGTGTGGAATGAGCTCGCCGATTTCGGAAACATCGTTGCCTGGAACCCGGGCGTGACAGAGTCCTACCTGACGTCGGAGCAGGAGAGCGGGGTGGGCACGACCCGCCATTGCAGCCTGGCGCCGCTGGGCGCCATCCAGGAACGGATCATGTCCTGGGAACCACACCGTCGGCTGGAGATCAACATCTATGAGTTCTCACGCCTGCCGATGCGCGATGCTCACGCCGACTTCCGTCTCCGCGATTTGGGTGGCGCCAGGACCGAGGTGGAGATCCATTATCGCTACGAGCCGTCACGGCTCGGCAAGCTGATCCCCGCTGCTTACTTCCAGAGCCAGCTCGAACGGGGTATGGGGGCTCTGCTGAAAGGCCTCGATCAGCATGTGACACCGGCGCAACGGAGCTGACGCAGGCGCTAGCCCAGCGCCTCCAGCATCTGCATCCGCCATTCCTCCGTGCGCTGCACCTGGTTGAAGGTGTAGCAGTGGAAGCCGATGATGTTCATCCGCTCGTCTGCCAACGCCGGCCCCAGGTCCAGGATGAGAGCGTCGGGGCTGTATCCGCCGGGCTTCACGAGGCGGCCGATCAGCTTCGGGTTCTTGCTGGCGAACTTGATCGAGTCGCCGACCCCGATGCGGGCGGAGATGCCGAGGAGCTTCTTCAGGTCCGCTGCTCCCGGGATACCGAGGTAGATCGGAAGGTCGATGCCGCGGTTGCGCTGGTGGGATACCCACCCGGTGATGGCGTCCGGCTCGAAGCACATCTGCGTTGTGATGTAGTCGGCGTATGGCTGCTTGTCGACCAGGGCTTGCTCGAGGAGCGCGTCCGAGATGATCGGATGGCCTTCCGGGTAGCCCGTGATGCCGAAGTTCTCGACGCTGTGTCCAACCTCTTCGATGGCCTGCAGGAACACGAACGCATCGAAGAAATCTCCTGGCGGGTTCGCATCGCCCCCGACGATGAAGACCCGATGGATTCCTGCCTCGTCGATGGTCTTGAGGTGTTGTTCCAGCTCCTGGCGGTCCTTGGTGAGGCGGGCCGAGAAATGCGGAATGACGTCGAGCCCCATCTGTTGGAGCTCGAGTGCCAGGTCGATGGTTGCCTGCATGCCCTTGTTGGGGGAAGCCGTCACCGAGACGGTGGCGCCTTCGGGCAGGTAGGCGGCCTGGTCGATCACGTTGCTGAGAGGGATCAGCTCATACTTGAGGTTCTCGACCACCTTGCGAACTGCCGCGATCTGATTGGGGGTCAGTTCGGTGGTTTTCATCTTTGCCATTCGTCTCAAACCTCTGTGTCGGGGAGAGAAGTCTTCTTCTTCTCAATCCAGTCTCGTAACTCTTCGTCCTTCGCCTCTTCGATGGGTGGGGGCTCGTAGGCTGCCAGCAGCTGCTTCCATTTGCGGTTGGCCCGGGTGATCGAATCCTGGGCGCCGTCTTCTTCCCACTTCTCGAAGCTTTCGTTATCCGCCAGCTCTGAGACCCAGAACGCCGTCTCGAAGTTGGCAAGTGTATGCGGTGAACCCAGGAAATGCTGCCCGGGGCCGCCGTTGTTGAGCATCGCATCCAGGGCCAGGCCGTTCTCGCTGAGGTCGGGTCCCTTGACGTAGGTCTCGATCATGGACGCCTGGTCGGCGTCCAGCACGAACTTCTCGTATCCCATGCTCAATCCCCCCTCCAGCCAGCCGGCGGTGTGCAACAGGAAGTTGACCCCGGCCAGTATGGCGGACTGCATGCTGACAGCACTTTCGTAGGCAGCCTGGGCGTCGGAGATCTTGGAGGCTGTGAACGCACCGCCGGATCGAAACGGGACCCCCAGGCGCCGGGCCAGGCCGGCCATCATGAACAGGACCAGCTGTGGCTCGGGAGTGCCGAACGTCGGTGCCCCGGTTTGCATCGACATCGAGCTGGCGAAGCTCCCGAAGATCACGGGTGCCCCCGGCTTGACGATCTGGGTGAACGCGAGTCCGGACAAGGCCTCCGCCAATGTCTGGGTCGCGGCTCCCGCGGCCGAGACCGGCGACATGGCCCCGGCCAGGATGAACGGCGTGATCAGGGTGGCCTGGTTGTTCTCGGCATACACCTTGGCCGAGCCGAGCATGTTGTAGTCCCACCCCATTGGCGAGTTGGCATTGGCCAGACCCAGGACAACGGTGTTGTCCCGCACGAAATCCTCGCCGAACAACACTTTGCACATGTCAATCGTGTCCTGGGCCCGGGTCGGATACGTGACCGATCCCATGAAGGCCTTGTCGTGATAGCGCATGTGGGCATAGACCATGTCGAGGTGTCGCTTGGTCACGGGGAGGTCGACGGGTTCGCAGAGGGTTCCCCCGCCGTGATGGAGGGACGGCGTCATGTGTTGCAGCTTGGCGAAATTGTCGAAATCTTCGATCGTGGCATAGCGGCGGCCGCTGTCGAGGTCCCGCACGAACGGCGATCCGTAGGCGGGCACCAGCACCGTGTACGGGTCACCGATGATCACGTTGTTCTCGGGGTTGCGGGCGACCTGGGTGAAGGTGCGGGGGGCCGAGGCCTCGATGATCTGCCGGCACATCCCCGCGGGGAAACGCACGCGGCTTCCGTCTACGTCGGCGCCGGCGGAGCGGAAGATCTCGGCCGCCTCCGGGTAATTGTCCACATCGACGCCGATCTGCTCCAACAAGATGTCGGCGTTGTGCTCGATCTGTTCGTACCCCTCCTCGGTGAGCAACTCCACCGGCTTCAACGCGCGGGTCAGGTAGGGGACCCGCCCCATCGCCTTGGCTGCTTCCCGGGCCGCGGTCCGGGCGGCGCGTCCACCGCCGCGCCTCGATCGTCGTTCTGTCACGCACTCTCCTCTCGGCGCCGACGGCGGCGCGGTCTGTCAGCGGCGGCAGGCCGTGCGGTCGGGAAGGTGACCACAGTAGCCAGATTCGGGAACGCGGCCGACGAGTGGGGTATCCCCATCGCCTCCACGAAGTGTCGCTGGAACGCAGGTTCGACGGCCGTTTCGATCTTCTCGACCTTGCGCACCACGGTCTCGATTTCCCGCCGCGCCTCGGCGCTGAGCAGCGCCATGACGGCCCCCGTGCCGGCAGCATTTCCGGCGGCCGATACCCGGTCGAGGTCGCAATCAGGGATCAGGCCGAGCACCATGGCATAGGTCGTGTCGATGTGCGAGCCGAAGGCCCCTGCCAGCCTGATCTCGTCGACGGAGTCGGTCTCGAGATGGTCCATCAACAGGCGCACCCCGGCGTACAGGGCTGCTTTGGCCAGCTGGATCGCCCGCACGTCGTTCTGGGTGATCACAATCGGCGACTCGCCCGCCATGAGCACGTAGCTGCGGGTGCGCCCCTCTTCCAGCAGCCGGCCGGTGTCGCGGGCCACGATCACCCCGTCGGCGCTGATCAGGCCGGCCAGAAACATCTCGGCCACGACCTCGATGATGCCGGACCCGCAGATGCCCGTGACGGCCGAGTGGTCGAAGCCTGGTTCGTCCGACCACATCTCCTGGCCGATGACCTTGAAGCGGGGCTCGTAGGTCTCGCCGTCGATCCTGACCCGTTCGATCGCACCGGGAGCGGCGCGCTGGCCGGACGTGATCTGGGCTCCCTCGAATGCGGGGCCGGTGGGCGAGGAGGCCGCCAGCAGCCGGTCCTGGTTCCCGAGCACGATCTCGGCGTTGGTGCCCACGTCGACCAGCAGCTGGATGGGTTGGCGGCGGTGGGGTCCCTCGGAGAGGATGGCTCCGGCGGTGTCGGCTCCCACATGGCCCGCAATGCACGGAAGCACGTAGACCCGGGCGCCCGGATTGGCATCGAGCTCCAGCTCGGAGGCCGGCAACAACACCGGGTGGTCGGTCGCGAGAGCAAAGGGGGCGGTGCCGAGCGGGGTGGGGTCGATGCCGAGCGCCAGGTGGTGCATGATCGGATTGCCGACCAGCGTGATCTCCAGGATGTCCTCCCGGTCCACGGACGCTTCGGCCGCCAGTTCGCCGATCAGCCCATCGAGGGCCTGGCGCACGGCGGTCGTCATCTCTGTGTCGCCTCCCTGGTTCATCATCACGTAGGAGACACGAGACATGAGATCCTCCCCAAAACGGATCTGGGGGTTCATCCGCCCTGCCGATGCCAGCACCGCTCCGGTCGAGAGGTCGCAGAGATGTCCGGCCACCGTGGTGGAGCCGATGTCGAACGCCACGCCAAACGCGGTGTCGTGGAACCCGGGCCAGAGGGCGATGATGCGGCGGTCGTCGTGGACAGCCACCGTGATCGCCCGGGCGCCCTGTTTCAGCGCCGGCTGCAGGCGGCTGAGCAGGTGGTGATCGAACTCGAGCCCGGACACCTCCCATTGCTCCTCCAGGGCCTGCACCATGCGCTCGAGGTCACCGAGGGGCTCGTGCATGTCGGGCTCGGCCACTTCCACGTAATAGAGCCGAACCACGGGGTCGACCGGGATGTCGATGACCTCGGCCCGTTTTCGGATCACCTGCCGGTGGACCTGCGATTCGGGTGGGACATCCACCACGACGTCCCGTACCACCGTGGCGGCACACGACAGCCTGCGGTGGTCGCCGAGCGGGCGCCGGCCCTTGTATTCGAGCTCGGTGCGGGTGCGGGTGCTCAGGCGGCTGTCATCAGCGTTGATCTTCGGATTGGATCCCACCGTGATCTGGCAGCGCCCACAGATTCCGCGGCCGCCGCAGACCGAGTCGATGTCGACTCCCAGAGCGCGGGCCGCGTCCAGCACCACTGTGCCCGCCGGGAATTCGCCCCGTCTCCCTGACGGTGTGAAGATGACCTGGACGGTGTCGTCGTTCAGGGCTCAGCCCTCGCTCACTGCCGCCCGGCGCCGGCGCGGGCGACCACCGCGGCCGCCTTCGGGCGTGTTGGGGTCGCGGTTGGCGGCGATCCATGCGTTGGCGTGCGCATCGTTTCCGGTCAGCACGTCGCCGGCCATGATGGCGCTCTTGATCTCGTGTTCGAGGGGATTGGTGATGGCCGACGTCAGTCCGCTGGCCATGGCCATCGTGACAAAGGCCGAGTTGATGCCTGCCCGGTTGGGGAGGCCGAAGCTGACATTCGACGCCCCGCAGGTGGAGTTGACCCCCAGCTCGTCTCGCAATCGCGTCAGTAGCCGGAACACCTGGCGCCCGGCCGTTCCCATTGCTCCGATCGGCATCACGAGCGGGTCCACGACGATGTCTTCCTTCGGGATCCCATGGTCGGCAGCCCGATTGATGATCTTGCGGGCCACCTCGAACCGAACGTCGGGATCCTCGGAGATCCCCGTCTCATCGTTGGTGATGGCCACCACCGCTGCTCCATGCCTGGCCACCAGCGGCAGGACTCGCTCCATTTGCTCGTCTTCGCCGGTCACCGAGTTGACCAGGGCCTTGCCCTGGTAGACGGCCAGGCCGGCTTCGAGGGCCTCGACGATGGATGAATCGATCGCCAGGGGAACGTCGACCAGACCCTGTACCAGCTCGACCGTCTTGGCGAGGATGGCAGGCTCGTCGGCAAGGGGAATGCCGGCGTTCACGTCGAGCATGTGGGCGCCCGCCTGGACCTGGGCGATGGCATCGGCCTCGACCCGGCTGAAGTCGCCCGCCTTCATCTCTGCGGCCAGCGCCTTGCGTCCGGTGGGATTGATGCGCTCACCGATGATGACGAACGGCTGGTCGAAGCCGATGACGACCTCTTGGGTGGGGCTGCTGACAACGGTACGGGTCACGCGGGGTCCTCTACTGGTTTCAGGTAGCCGTAATTGGCTACGCACTGGTTGAGGACGTCGGAGGTCCAATCCTGGTCGAGCTCGTCGGCCCGGTGGGCCACAGCCAGCTCCAGATCGTCGCCTCCGGTTTCCTCTGTATCTCTCCGCCAGTCCGCCAGGTACTCGTCGGTGCCGATCATCCCGGCGGCCATGGCGGCCCGGTCGATGGCGACCTGGAATCGTTGCGGCAATTCGATGCGGTGCTTGGTCCTTCCTTGCCGGCCGGTGACCTGGGCGGGGATGTCCCGCCAATAGATGGTGGTGATCTTCACCGGGGTGCCCCCAGCTCGACCAGTACCGGTTCGGCTTCGCCGTAGCCCACGTCGATGTGCTCGAAGTCGAGGCCCAGACGCTGGGCGATCTCTTCCGAACGAGCGATCAGCTCCGGCGTCGGTTTCTGGGAGATGTAGGCGACCCGCGTGTAGTTGCCGAAATAGGCGTCTCGCAGCTCCGGATGACGGTCGATGCCCAGACCGGTCCACAGAAACCGGTCGAAATGGCGGGCGAGGTAGTCGGTGAGCCACAGCGTTCCTATCTGATCCTCCGACAACCGGGCGAACAGTTTCGAGCCGGTGAAAAACTCGTAGCAATGGGCGCCCGGCAGGCGCTGGACTCCGTACTCCTCGAGGAGGGCGTCGAGCCGTCCGCCGGTGCCGCAATCGCCGTATGCCACGAAGATCTCGTCGTAGCGCCCAGCCGCCCGATCCAGCCGGGCCCGCACCGCCGGCGTGATGTCCCGGGGGGTGTTGTGGAGGATGGCCGGCAGGCACTCGACCGTCATGTGGTCGAGACCGTTGCGGGCTGTGATGTCCAGCAGCTCCCGGGCAAGGGCTCCGCAGCCCAGGATCAGAATGCGGGGCCCCTCAGGCGGTGCCACGGCGTTCCATCACGAGACGCTTGGCCGTCTCCGCCGCGATGGCAGCATCCCGGCAGTAGGCAGTGGCGCCGATCGCCTCACCGAATTCCTCATTGAGGGGAGCCCCGCCCACCAGGACGATGTAGTCGTCCCGGATGCCCTTCTCGACCAGAGTGTCGATCACGACCTTCATATATGGCATCGTGGTGGTGAGCAGCGCCGACATGCCGAGAATGTCGGGTTGGTGTTCTTCGAGCGCCGCCAGGAACTCCTCGACGTCGGTGTTGATCCCGAGGTCGATGACCTCGAAACCGGCCCCTTCCAGCATCATGCCCACCAGGTTTTTGCCGATGTCGTGAATGTCCCCCTTGACCGTGCCGATCACGATCTTGCCGATCGTCTCGGCCCCGGTCTCGGCCAGGAGCGGTCGGAGGATCGCCATGCCGGCCTTCATCGCGTTGGCCGCCAGCAGTACCTCGGGCACGAAGAGAATGCCATCCCGGAAGTCGATGCCGACGATGCGCATTCCTTCGACAAGGGCCTTTTCGAGGACCTCGGTCGCCGACCACCCCCGGTTGAGCAGAATACGGGTGCCCTCGTCGATCTCCTCGGCCAGACCGTCGTAGAGGTCGTCGTGCATTTGTTCGACGAGCTCTTCGTCGTTCAGCGAGTTGAGGTCGAGCTCCTCATCTTCACCCAGGTCTTCACCCACGGGTTCCTCCAGGTTCTCTCCGCCGGATCATTCAGGGACGGCGTGAGACGAGTTCGGCGTCGCAGAAACGCTGTTCCACGATGCGGAACTGTGCTACATGACGGAACAAGATTACCGGACAAACCACCTCGCTGTCTATCAAAAAACCTCGCCGATCGAACGGTTTTTCCGGCTGGACGCACTCTCGAACCGTGGGTAGTGTTCGGCCGCCGCCCGTGCAGGAATGGCGCCACCGCAAGATCGGCGACCGGGCGTTCGAAGGAGGCTCACATGAGCGATTTGCCATCCGATGCGAGCGTGGTCGTCATCGGCGCCGGCATTGTCGGAAACTGCGTGGTCGGACACCTGGCCGAGATGGGCTGGCGTGACATCGTGCACATCGACAAGGGACCGCTCCCCAATCCTGGTGGCTCGACCGGCCACGCCTCCAACTTCATCTTCCCGGTAGACCACAACAAAGAGATGGCGATGCTCACGCTCGACAGCCAGCGTCAGTACGAGGAGATGGGGGTCCAGACCACCAGCGGAGGCATCGAGGTCGCCCGTAGCGGCGAGCGGATGGAGGAGCTGCGCCGACGCATGACGTCGGCCAAAGCGTGGGGAATCGAGTCCCACCTCATCTCTCCTGCCGAGGTCAAGGAAATGGTCCCCTTCATCGACGACAGCGTCATCCTGGGCGGTTTCTACACGCCGTCGGTTTCGGTGGTCGACTCGTTGCGCGCGGGAACGATCATGCGGGAGCGGGCCCAGGCGCTGGACGCCATCACCCTGGCACCGGTCACCGAGGTCGAAGAGATCACGGTCGAAAACGGCCGGGTGACCGGCGTCCAGACCAACAAGGGGTACGTGAACGCCGAGTATGTCGTCATCGCCTGTGGGGTCTGGAGCCCCCGCCTGGCGCGGATGGCCGGAGCCACCATCCCGCTCACACCGGCCGTGCACCAGATGATCGACGTCGGCCCGCTGGACGTGTTGTAGGCCACCAACAACGAAATCGGCTATCCGATCGTGCGCGACATGGACACGTTCTGTTACGAGCGCCAGACCGGCGGTTCGATGGAGGTCGGCTCCTACGCCCACCGGCCGATTCTGCATCGGCCCGACACCATCCCTTCGATCGAGGAGTCGCGTCTGTCGCCGACTGAGCTGCCGCTCACCCAGGAGGACTTCGACCCGCAGCTCGAGCAGGCGATGGAGTTGATGCCCTTCCTGGGAGACGCCGAGATTCGCTACGGCATCAATGGCCTGTTGTCGCTCACTCCTGACGGCATGCCCCTGTTGGGCGAGACCGTGGAGGTGGAGAACCTGTGGTCGGCGGCGGCGGTTTGGATCAAGGAGGGCCCCGGAATCGGCAAGTTGGTGGCCGAGTGGATGACCCATGGCTACCCCGAGATCGATCCCCACAGCTCCGACATCGCCCGCTTCTACGACTACGCCCGCAACTGGCACCACATCGAGGCCCGGTGTAACGAACACTTCAACAAGACCTACGGGATCGTGCACCCGCGCGAACAGTGGGCGTCGGACCGTGCCAAGCGCATCTCGCCCTTCTACGCACGGGAGCTGGAGCTGGATGCCGAGTTCTTCGAAGCCGGCGGCTGGGAGCGTCCCCAGTGGTACGAGAGCAACAAGGACCTCGTCGAACGGTACGCGGATCGGATCCCCGAACGCGAGCACGAATGGGACGCCCGCTGGTACTCGCCCATCATCAATGCCGAGCACCTGCATTTGCGCGACCACGTCGGGATCGTGGACCTCAGCGCCTTCGCCATCTTCGACGTTCACGGCTCGGGTGTCGTCGACTACATCCAGAAGATGGCGGTCAACCAGCTTGACGTTCCGGTGGGCAAGGCGGTCTACACACCGATCCTGACCCACGATGGTGGTTTCCGGTCGGACCTCACGATCATGCGCCTCGGAGACGAGCACTACCGCATCGTCACCGGCGGCGGCGACGGCGGTCGCGACAAGTACTGGTTCCGAAAGAACCTCCCCGACGACGGCTCGGTGATATTCGAGGACAAGACGTCTGCCATCGCCACCTTGGGCGTGTGGGGACCCGATGCGCGTACCCTGATGGAGCGGGTCACCGAGGAGGACATCTCCCACGAGGCCTTCCCGTACGGCACCACCACGGAGGTGCAGATCGGGGGCGTCAAGGCCCTGATGTTCCGGATCAGCTACGTGGGCGATCTCGGATGGGAGATCTATGTACCGATGGAGCGGGGTCTCCAGCTGTGGGACACGATCTGGGAAGCGGGCCAGGACCTCGATGTGCGCCCCGTGGGCGGCGGCGTATACGGCAACACCGGGCGGATCGAGAAGGGTTACCGGCTGATGGGGGCCGAGCTCGAGTCCGAATACAACCCCGTTGAAGCCGGGCTGGCCCGTCCCAAGGTCAAGTCGGCCGATTTCATCGGCAGGGAGGCCTATCTGCAGGCGCGGGAAGAGGCCCCGGCAGCCGTGTTGTGTACCTTCACGATGGAAGAACAGACGTCGGCCTCCGGGATTCAGCGGTTCCCGACCGGGAACGAGCCGATTCTCACGACCGGGGGCGAGCGCATTGTCGATTCGAAGGGGCGACCCTCCTACGTGACCACCGCCGGAGCCGGTCCCTCGCTCGGCAAGTACCTGTTGATGGGCTACCTCCCGGCAGACCTGGCCGAAGAAGGAGCCGACTTCCAGGTCATGTATATGAACGAGCTATATCCGATCAAGGTGGCGGTTGCCGGGTCGACGCCGCTGTTCGACCCGGATGACAGCCGGATGAAGCGCTGATCGATGCGCGTCCTTGTCTGCGTCAAGCGGGTGCCGGCCCCGGGGGCCAAGATCAACCTGACCGCCGACGGTCAGGCGATCGACACCGCCAACCTCGGTTTCACCATCAGCCCGCACGAGGAATGCGCGGTGGAAGAAGCCGTCCAGC
Organism: Acidimicrobiia bacterium; assembly: GCA_041609995.1. Classification (GTDB taxonomy): domain Bacteria; phylum Actinomycetota; class Acidimicrobiia; order Spongiisociales; family SHLN01; genus JABDOU01. Next base: position 4,353 of record JBFIPU010000059.1, on the reverse strand, counting down.
AGGTGGAGACCCACGGCGGCAGCGTCACCGTGCTCACGCTCGGGCCTCTGGAGGCCGAGGAGCAGCTGCGGGCGGCGCTGGCGGTCGGAGCAGACGAAGCCGTTCTGCTGCCGACGGACGGTTCGGCCTGGGATCCGATCGCCACAGCCCGCGCCATCACATCGGCCGTGGGCGAATTGGAATCCGGCGGAACCTTCGACCTCATCCTGTTCGGTAACGAATCGGCCGACAGCGGGGGATATCAGGTGGGCGTGCGGGTGGCCCGGGCGCTGGGTCGCCCGATGGTCAACGGGATCAAGGGCATCGACGTGGCGGATGGGGTGGTCAGGACCCGCCGGGAGACACCGACCGCCAATGAGGTGTTCGAGTTGCCGCTACCGGCGGTACTCGGGATCAAAGAAGGCATCAACCTCCCGCGCTATCCGACCCTCAAGGGCCGGATGGCGGCCAAGAAGAAAGACGTCGGCCAGTCGGCTCCGACCCACGCGGCGGGCGGCCAGCAGATGATCCGCCTCGTGGCCCCGCCCCAGCAAGACAGTGAGACGGTGATCCTCGGCAACGGCCCGGAGGCGGCGCCGGCGCTCGTAGATGTGCTGGAGGAGGCGGGGATCCTGTGATCGTCTTGGTGGAACATGACCGGGGGGAGGTGGCCCCGACTTCTCTGGAGGCACTCACGTTCGCCCGCCGGTTCGGTCCGGTGACCGCCATCGTTATCGGGGAGGGTGCGGACAAAGCCGCCATCGGGCTCGGTGATCACGGCGCCGATGTTGTCAAGATCCTGACGAACGATCTTCTCACCGATTACGGGCCTGATGCATGGGCCGAGGCGCTCGACCAGGTGGTGGCCGAGGGCGACACGGTGCTGGCCTCCGGCACCGATCGCGGCAACGAGGTGATGGCCGGTGTGGCCGCCCGGCGGGATCTTCCGCTCGTGGCCAACGTCCTGGAGCTCGAGGAATCCGGTGAGGTGCTTCGGATTCAGTGGGGCGGGTCGCTCCACGAACTCGTCACGGTTGAGGCCTCGACGACCCTCTACACCTTGGCACCGCACTCGGTGGAGGCGATGCCGGGGGCCGGCGCCCCGGGTACGGTCGAGGAAGTCGAGGTGACCCTCGATCCCTCTGTCGCCCACACCATGATCAAAGACCGGGTCACGACCGCCGAGGGCATCACCCTCGCCACCGCCCCCATCGTGGTGAGCGGAGGGCGGGGGATGGGATCGGCCGAAGCATTCGAAATGCTGGAGGAGCTGGCCGTACTGGTTGGTGGCAAGGTGGGTTGCTCCCGGGTCGTCACCAACAACGGTTGGCGCAACCATCGCGACCAGGTGGGACAGACCGGTACGGTTGTCGCTCCCGACGTCTACCTGGCGTGTGGCATCAGTGGCGCTATCCAGCACTGGGTGGGAATGATGAATTCGAAGACCGTCATCGCCATCAATACCGACAAGGACGCCCCCATGGTGACGAAAGCCGACTACGCCATCGTGGCCGACCTGCATCAGGTGATTCCGGCCCTCATCCAAGAGGTGAAACGCCGCCGCGGATCGTAGCGGACCCCGCGTGGTTTATCGTTAGGGACGATGGACGACGCAGCTGATCTGATCCGGTATTTGTCCACGACGTCCATGTTCGAGGGGCTCAGCGATGCCGCTCTCTCGTCGTTGGCCGGGCGAATCCAGACCGTGACCGTCGCCGGCGGAGAGGTACTCATGAATGAGGGCGACCCGGCCGACTGCGTCTACCTGGTCAGGGTGGGCCGCCTGCGGGCATTTGTGAAAGATGCTCACGGTGTCGACCAGCTGGTGGGAGAAGCCGGCCCGGGTGCCATCACCGGCGAAATGGCACTGCTCACCGACGAGCCGCGGTCCGCCACGGTCAAGGCGGCGCGCGATACGCAAGTGCTGCGCCTCAGCCGCGGCGATTTCTTGGAACTCGTGGCCCACCACCCGGACAGTCTGCTCGATGTGACCAGGACGGTCGTGAACCGGCTGCGAGAGTCGCAGCGGGCCAGCAGTGCCCATCAGGCTGTCGAGACCATCGCTCTGTTGCCCGTCGATGACACCGTCGATGCGCTTCGAGTGGCCAAGAAATTGCGGGACTGTCTCGAAGAAATGCGGGAGGAGGTCGTCGTGATCGACCGGGGGCGGGTCGACGGAGAATTCGGTCCGCAAGCCGCCGACGCCGACATCGGCAGTCTCGACTATTCGCAGGTTGGCCGCTGGCTCACGGCCTTCGAGGGACAACGTCATCGCGTGCTCTACGTGATGGACCCGGCGCCATCGGCCTGGAGCCGCCGTTGTGTTCGCCAGGCCGACGTGGTGCTCATCATCGCCGGGAGCCGGTGCTCGCCCATCCCTGGTCCGCTCGAAAAGTCGATGCACCGACATCAGCCGCACGGGCGGCGGGAGCTGGTACTCATCCATCCGGCCTCGATTGTGCGGCCGACCGACACGCGGCCCTGGCTGGAGCAGCGTGACGTCACCCGTCACCACCACATCCGCGACGGCGAGCCTGCCCATTTCGGGCGCCTCGCCCGATTGTTGGCGGGCCGGGCGGTCGGCGTCGTGCTCTCAGGAGGCGGGGTGCGGGGCATGGCCCACCTGGGGGTGTTGCAGGCGTTGATGGACGATGGGATACCGGTGGACGTCATCGGGGGAGCAAGCTCGGGCTCGGCCATCGGCGCCGGGTACGCGGCCGGTCTCACCATCGACGAGATCATCGATCGGGTGAAGGAGTCGTTTGGGGGAATGGTCGACTACACCTTCCCGGCCGTCTCGATCGCCCGGGGAGCCCGCATCGGCAACGCCGAACGGGTGGCGGTGGGGGAGGACACCCAGATCGAGGACCTGTGGCTGGGTTTCTTCTGTGTGTCCGCCGACCTCTCGGCGGGGGCGTTGCGGGTGTTCGACCGGGGTCCGCTCTGGTGGGCCGTGAGGTCGAGTATCTCGATCCCCGGGGTCTTTCCTCCGATGCTGGATGAGCGCGAGCATGTATTGGTTGATGGGGCCATCTTGAACAATCTCCCGGTCGATGTGATGCGGAGCCGGATGGACGGTTTGACCATCGGCATCGACCTGCGGAGCAAGGGTGGTCTCTACGCCCCCGACCTCGCTACCGATGGGGTCATCTCCGGTTGGAAAGTGGCGGCTCGGCGGGTCCTGCCGCTGGCGCCCTCGATGCGGGTCCCCGGCATTGTCGAGACGCTGTTGCGCGCCAGCGAGATCTCGAGCAGCCAGTCACAGGAAGAGGCCGACTACATGTTCCGCCCCCCGGTCGACCAATTCAGCGTCCTGGACCTGTCCGCCGCCGACCGGCTGGTAGAGGCCGGATACCGGTACGCCCGCCGCCGGCTCGACGAATCACCCATCAAGCTGTGAGGGTGGATCCCGCGACAGCGGGTTGGGTCTTGTTCTCGGCGAGTGGTGTCCTGTTCCTCATCTCTGGCTTTCGAGCCGGTGATTGGTTCACGATCGTGGGCAGTGTGCTGTGGCTGATCGGTGTGGGCTTCTTTCTGCTGGGGCGGTCGCGATTCATCAACTGACCTCCCGCGTGGTCGGCTAGAGTGCCACTACAGCGCCAGATTTGATTGTCAGCTTGCGGGCGCGTTACAAATGCAGCTAAAGCGGCATTCCCGCTCTATCTGCTTCATATCTCTTTCCTATGACGCGAGGAGCATCATGAGCAGTTCCGTTTTCACCGACCTCCTGTCCGCCCATCCCATCGTGGTTGCCGACGGTGCCATGGGCACCTCGTTGTTCGAGCTCGGGCTCGAAGCCGGGGGCTGTCCCGAGCTCCTCAACGTGGAGGAACCCCAGCTGATCCAGAAGGTCCATCGTCAGTTCGTGGACGCCGGTGCCGACATCATCTTGACCAACACCTTCGGAGGCAACCGCTGTCGACTGGAATTACACCAGGCCCACGATCGGGTGGTCGAGTTGAACCAGGCGGCCGTGCAGCTGGCTCGATCGGTGGCCGACGACTCTGAACGCCCGGTGGCGGTCGCCGCCAGCATCGGGCCCACCGGCGACCTGTATCAGCCGGTCGGCCCGCTTTCCTACGATCAGGGGCTCTCGGTTTTCACCGAGCAAGTGCAGGCAGCAGCCGCAGCGGGCGCGGACGTCATCTGGGTCGAGACCATGTCGAGCCTCGAAGAGGCGGCGGCGGCGGTCGATGCTGCCGCCACCGTCGATCTCCCGGCGGTCCTCACGATGAGCTTCGACACCAACGGCCGGACCATGATGGGGGTGCGGCCGGGTGAGGTCGCCGGCTGGGTCGAGGCCGATGGGCGCTCTCTTGTCGGGATCGGCGCCAACTGCGGGATAGGCCCGGCCGACGTGGTGCAGGCGGCGCT
>JBFIPU010000058.1:0-16732 GCA_041609995.1 Acidimicrobiia bacterium | reverse complement strand
TTCTGACGCGATCTCGGTCGTGAGTTCGATCGGGAAGCCGTACGTGTCGTGCAGCTTGAAGGCCACACCCCCGGTGATGACTGCCGGCTCCTCGGAGGAGGCGTCGAGCGCGTCTTCCAACATGGCGTATCCCGTCTCGAGCGTCCGGCGAAAGCCGACCTCTTCGCGCCCCACCACCTCCTGGATGAATTCGCGATCCTCCATCAGCTCCGGGTACGCCTCTCCCATCACCTCGGTTGTCACCGCCACCAGGCCGGGCGTGATGTTGTTCTCGCACCCGAGTTGCCAGGCGTGGCGCACCGCCCGCCGGATCAGGCGGCGCAAGATGTAGCCCCGACCGTCGTTGGAGGGCACGACCCCGTCGCCGATCAAGAACGTCATCGACCGCCCGTGGTCGGCCAGGATCCGCAGGCTCACATCGATTGCTGTGTCCTCACCGTAGACCCGGCCAGTGGCACGCGCCCCTTCTTCGAGCACCGGCCAGACGGTATCGGTCTCGAAGACCGAATCGAGGTCGTGGAGCACCATGTTGAGCCGCTCCAGGCCGGCGCCGGTGTCGATGTTCTTCTTGGGCAGGTCTCCGATCACGTGGTAGGGCTCGTCCTGGATGTTCTGCATGAAGACCAGGTTCCAGATCTCGACGAAACGCTCCTCGTCGCCCCCAATGGGGCCGCCGTCGTGACCCCGGTGGGCTCCCCGGTCGTAGAAAATCTCCGAGGCCGGGCCGCACGGGCCGGGCACGCCCATCTGCCAGAAGTTGTCTTTGCCCCCGCGCTGGACTCGCTCGGCCGGCACGCCGACGTCTTCGATCCAGATCTCGGCGGCCTCGTCATCGGTCTCATACACGGTGTACCAGAGGCGGTCGGGATCAAGTCCGAAACGCTCGGTGACGAGCTCGTAACCCCAGGGAATCGCCTTTTCCTTGAAGTAATCCCCGAAGCTGAAGTTGCCCAGCATTTCGAAGAAGGTGAAATGGCGCTCGGTGGTCCCGATGATGTCGATATCCGACGTGCGGGCGCATTTCTGGATCGTGGTGGCGCGTAGATAGGGAGGTGCCTCGTCACCCAGGAAATAGGGCTTGAACTGCACCATGCCTGCGTTGGTGAGCAGGAGCGTGGGATCCACCGGTATCAAGGATGAGCTCGGTACCACGACGTGGCCTCGCTCTTCGAAGAAACCCGAGAATGTCCGCCTGATCGAGTTGCTGTCGGGCATGAACGGCCAGATTACTACCCCGCCCTATTCAGCCGGAGGCTCGTCTTCGGCCTCGCTCAGCGCTTGCTTCACTGCCGGCCGCAGCTCGATTCCCAGCTCGGCGAGCTGATCGTCGGCCACCCGGCTGGGCGAGGAGGTGAGCGGATCGAGCCCGCTTTGGGTCTTGGGGAACGGGATCACTTCCCGGATGTTGGGCTCGTTTTGCAGAACGGACACCAGGCGATCGATGCCGAACGCGAACCCGGCGTGGGGCGGCGTCCCATAGCGGAGCGCCTCCAAGAACCACCCAAAACGCTGTGCCGCGTCGTCGGGGGCAATTCCCAGGATGTCGAATACCTCCTGCTGCACGACCGGGTCGTGGATCCTGACCGACCCCGAGCCGAGCTCGACGCCGTTGACGACGAGGTCGTACGCGTTGGCAATGGCGGTTTCCGGGCTGGTGCGGAGCTCATCGACCGAACGGGGAGAGGTGAAGGGGTGGTGGGCCGGGACCAGGCCGCCATCGGTCGGTTCGAACACCGGGAAGTCCACCACCCAAAGGAAACGCAGCTCGTCATGGCCGTCGGGGCGGCCGAAGTCGAGGCGCAGTTGCCCCAGGACAGAAGATGCTTGGTGACGGGTGTCGGCCACCAGCAGCAGCACGTCGCCCGGTTGGGCGGACAACGCCTCAGCGATGGCCTCTGTTTCGGCGGGCTCCAGGAACTTGGCGATGGGAGACCGCAGCACGGCCTCCTCCTCGGCCACCATCCACACGAGGCCTTTGGCCCCGAGCTCCTTGGCCCGCTCGATCACGGCGTCCAGACGGCTGCGGGACGCATCGGTGGCACCGACGTTGATGGCCCGCACGACTCCCCCTTCGGCCACGACGCTTGCGAACGCATTGAAGCCCGAGGCGACGAACACGTCGGAGAGGTCGACCAGCTCCATCCCGAAGCGCGTGTCTGGCTTGTCGGATCCGAAGCGATCGATGGCCTCGGCGTAGGTCATCCGGGGTAGCGGCAGCTCGAGGATATGATCCCGGACCGCTGCCACCGTGTCCGACAGGACGCCTTCGATGGTGGTGAGCACGTCGTCCTGACCCCAGAACGAGCCCTCCAGGTCGAGCTGGGTGAACTCGATTTGGCGGTCCGCTCGAAAATCCTCGTCCCGGTAACACCGGGCGATCTGGTAGTAACGATCGACGCCGGCCACCATCAGCAGCTGCTTGAAGAGCTGGGGCGACTGGGGCAGCGCATAGAAGTGGCCCTGGCGCAGGCGGCTCGGCACCAGCACGTCGCGCGCCCCCTCGGGCGTCGATTTGATCAGGGTCGGGGTCTCGACCTCCAAAAACCCGGCCGCATCCAGGTTGTGGTGGATGGCGGCCACCGCCTTGGAACGGGCCCGCAGATTGGCGGCCATCCGCTCCCGCCGCAGGTCGAGATAGCGGTACTGGAGGCGAACCAGCTCGTCGGTCTCCACCGACTCGTCGAGCTGGAAGGGAAGGGGCTGGGCCGGGCTGAGCACCACCACATCGGTGGCCGCCACCTCGATGGCACCCGTCGCCAGATCCGGATTCTCTGTCCCCTCCGGCCGCTGCCGCACCTGGCCGGTCACCTTCACGCAGTATTCTCGCCGCAGGCCCCGGGCCACTTCCGCCAGCTCCGGTACCTCCTCGGGGGCGATCACGACCTGGATGATCCCCGAGGCGTCGCGCAGGTCGACAAACGCCACACCGCCCTGATCCCGGATGCGCCCGGCCCACCCGGCCAGGGTCACCGTCTGCCCGACGCGGTCGGTGGTCAGGTCGGAAACATAGGAATCTCGATACATGCGGACCTCGGTGACGGTTCCGGGAGCCTACGCCCCGAACTGGGCGAGGAAGGGGTTTGACGCCCGCTCGCGCCCGACGGTGGTGGCCGGTCCGTGGCCAGGCAGAACCCGCGTGTCGTCATCCAGCGTGAGAATCTTCTTTTCCATCGAATCCATCAGGGTCCCGAAGTCCCCGCCCGGCAGGTCGGTGCGCCCGATCGAACCGGCAAACAGCTGGTCGCCGGAAAAGAGCACGTCGCCCAGCCGGAAACAGCAGTGCCCGGGGGTATGACCGGGGGTGTGGAGTACCTCCACCCCGAGCCCGGCCAGCTGCAGGACGTCGCCATCGGCCAGATCCTCGAACCGGTCGGGGGGAACAAACTCGGAGCCCACTGCCGGATGGCCGCCAAAGATGGCAGCCAGTTGCTCACCGGGCGCCATCGCCAGAAACAGGTCGTCGGGGTGCAGGTAGGCGGTCACCCCGGTGGCCCGGCTGAAGGTTCCCGACCCGCCGGTGTGGTCGACGTGCCCATGGGTGACGAGGGCGGCGACAGGGGTGAGATTGTGCTTGCGGAGCAGCGCCTCGATACCGTCGAGATCGGGAGGACAATCCACGACGATGGCCGGACCACCCGCCTCCGGGGCGACCACGTAGCAGTTGGTGCCGGCCAGCCAGAGTGATACACCGTCGATGAGCATGGCACCAGCCTACGAAGGCGATCACCAGGACAGATCGACGGTGACCGTCGAGCGTTGGGGAAAGCGTCTTAGAGCTCTTCCCAGCGCTCGACGATGACCAGTCCGGTGGCCGTGACACCACCGTAGATGGGAGCCTCCAGACCCCCGTTGTAGGTGATCGACCCTGCACCGCGGAGGGCATTCACCGACACCGGGGAGCTGGGCGTGTCACAGGTCCCGCTCGAAACCACGGCGTTGTTGGCGCCCGGGTTACCGCCGATGTCGAAGTGCTCACCCACGAGGATGATCCCGAAGATGTCGGCAGTACCCGAGAAGACGAAGTCACGGTCGAGGACCACGGCCAGATCCTTCGCACTGACATGTGGAATCATCTGGATGTTTCCGTTGACGGTGAAATCTCCATGCTTCTCGGCGCATTCGGTGTTGTCCGATGCTGCCACCACAACGGTCAGGCCGTCGGCTGGCGAGTCGGCGCCCACCACGGCGCTGCCTCCGTTGATGTAGAAGACCCCGGCCGTGGTTCCACCGTTGTATTGCCAGAGGAATCCGGTCTTTGACCAACCAACCGACGGCGGCGCACCCACAACATCGCCGGTGCAGGGCTGGGCCTTCTTGGCTTTGGTGCCGGGCCCGTCGAACGCCGGTCCCATCCGCACCACTCCAAAAGGCCCCTCGTCGCAGAGGTCATGGGTCGCCATCTGGTGGAAGTCGAGGGGGTTGACCGGCGGGATCTCTTTCACCTCGCCGTCATCTTCACACTTGTTCGGGAACTGGTTGATACCACCGGCGCTCGTGCAGCCTTCCACCTTGGTCTTGTCGTTGCGCTTTGTCAGGTCGCCGTTGGCGTGGGCCCCGCCCTTGATGCCAAATACTCCGCGCCCACCCAGATCGATGTCACCGTTGCTGGAGATCCCGACGTCGGGGAGGAACACATATGTCTCGTCCCGCTCCGGATCGAAGCTCATCTTGAGCACCCGCAAGCTGGCATCGGCGTCGCCTCGCGACGGTACCCAGCCAACGGAATAGAGCACCTCTTCGCTGTCGGGCCGGACGATGGCGTACTCGCCTTCTTCGGTGAGCTGCAGGTCGAGGGTGCCCAGAGTCTCCATTTCGTCGACCTGCTTGATGACCCAGGCCTTCTCCGCCTGGTCATCGGCAAATGCGCCGGGACCAGCCGGAACATTGAAGAAATCGGGGTCGTCGAACAGAATCGCCATGCCGTTGTTGAGGCCTGTGTCGGCGACGACCAAAGCCACGTCCGCCCGTCGTTCCGTCAGCTGGTCGCGGCTGTTCTGGAAGGCGCGAGCCACCATCACGACGGCCACCGCTGCCACGAAGGCGCCGATCATCACCACCCATACCATTGCCAGACCGTGATCGTCGTTCCTGAATCTCATCTTCCCAACCTTGCTCTTCATACTTCTCACGTGCCGCCCGTGCCGATTCCGTTTCGGAGGACGACCTCCGTGGTCACTTGCCGTATTTGCTGTCCGGACCCGTAGTCGGCGTCGCCCTGGAGGTTGATCACGACGCTGGTGGTGTCTGGCGGTGGTGCGTTGTAGGAGAACAACACGGCTCCGGTGTAAAGGTTGGCCATGATGGCGTCCCCTACCGACGTGATACCGGCCGAGGTCCGGCGCACGAGCCGGTCTTCGCCTGCCACGGTCTCGATGCGCCACGAGATGGCCTCGCCCGGGTCCAGCGCCCCGTCGTCGTCAAGGTCGCTCCACAGCCGGAGACGGTCCTTGTTGGAACCGGCCAGGACGGCGTTGGCCTCCCGAATCTCTCGCTCCAGCTCCAGGCGGGTGAACTGGAGACCGGTCATGACGTCTGTCTCGATCTGCGTGGAGCGGTCGACGCGAAACACCAACACCATGGCGACCAGCAACGCGCTCATGACCAGCCCGATGACTGCCATGGCGACCGTCATCTCGATGATCGTGAACCCGGAGTCGTCGCGGCCGCTCATGGACCCACCGGGGCGGCTGACGGGTCGACCTCCAACACATACTCGAGCACCGAGGAGCGGGTCGGGTCGCCGTCAGAGATGAACGTGATGTGGATCAGTTCGAAGTCACCCGGATTGGCATCCGCCGGAACCGTCACCGTCACCTTGAAGGTCATGTCGGTGCCGGCGGCGATGGTATCCGTGTCCGGGATAGCGTTGGCGTTCCAGTCATCGAGAAAAAAACCGCTCTGCTGCTCGAAGGTCATCGACCATCCGGTCTCCTGCTCGAACACCAGGTCATAGAAGTCGTCCTCGGTACCGATGTTGTGGAGAATGTTGTTGAACTCGATCACGTCTCCTTTGCGGACTGCCACCAGTTCGGCGTTGTCCTCCAGGTTGAAGGCATATCCGAGCGCATCGCCTGACGCCTGTTTGGCGATCACTGTCTGTGTCTGGCGCTCACGGGCCAGGCCCCGTACCTCCCAGGTGACCTCGGTCGTGAGCCGGCGGAGGTCGTCGGTAGAGGTGTCGGCCGGATCCTTGTCGACCATGGTGACGAAGGTACGGGCCGTAAAAGTGATCCCCCCGGACACGACGACGTCGAGGTGACCAACATCTCCGTCGGCGTGGACCGCCACGTCTTCGGCCGGCAGCGGGCCCGGGCCGTCGTGATCGTGCGTCGACCCCGGGATGAAGGTATGGTCGGCGTCAGTCGTGTTGAGCGCCAGGTTGTCGTACTCGATGTCGGCGAACCGCTCGGAGATGCCCGTCAGCACACCCAGCGCCTGCTGCTCGGCCCGGCGCTCCTGCACCGCCCGCAAGGCGACGTTGATCGTGATGCCCAACCCCACGAAAATGATGACGACGAGCGCCATCGAGATCACTGCTTCCAAAAGGGTGAATCCGTCGTCGCGGTGTTGGGTTCTCATGGCGACTGCATCGGCAGCCCCTCGGAGATACTTGACGGCTACGGCGGCGTCATCTCGGGGGATTCCGAGGGGACTAGTCCGGACCAGCACTGAGCCAGATGGACGATAGGCTCAATTTCGCAACCGGAACGGTTTCGCAGCCGGCTCAGCTGCGAAGGCGGTAGGCCTCGAACACCCCGTCGACGTGGCGCAGGGCGGCCAGCGCCCGCTCCAGCTGGCCGGGATCGCTGAACTCGACCTCGTAGCGAAGCACGGCCACCCGTTCCGCATCGGTCCCGCTGGAAGAAGCATGGATGTTGGCATCCAATTGCGAGAGCACTTCGGTCACGTCCCGCAGCAGCCAGGGCCGGTCCAGCGCCTCGACCTGTATCCAAACCGAGAAGCTGCCGATGCGGTCGGCCGACCAGCTGACGTCGATCATGCGGTCCGCCCGCTCCTGGAGGGCATTGAGGTTGGTGCAATCCGATCGGTGCACGCTCACGCCCCGGCCCACCGTGACGAAGCCTTCGATGGAATCACCCGGCACCGGTGCGCAACACTTTGCCACGCGTACCATGACATCGGTTGCCCCCTCGACGATGATGGCCGGGCCGGGGACCCGGCGGGTGGTGCGGATCGGAGCCAGCAGATTGCCTCCGGCTTCTTCCTCTTCGACCTCGGGCTCGAGGTATTTCCAGAGGCGGGTCGCCACGGTCGACCCGGCAATGTTTCCCTCCCCCACCGCCAGGTACAGCGCATCGAGATCGGCATAACTGAGCTGGGTAGCCACTGTCGCCATGGCCTTGTCTCGCTGAGACGACGTCAGACCCAAGCCCAGCCGGGTCACCGCCTTCTGGACCGCCTCCTTGCCCGCGGCGTGTGTTTCATCGCGTCGTTCACGGTTGAAGTGCTGGCGGATTTTCGAGATCGCCCGGTTGGTGACCACGAATTGGAGCCAGTCCCGGCTGGGTCCGGCATCGGTGGCGTTGGAGGTGGTGATCTCGACGATGTCGCCCGAGTTGAGCTGGGTCGACAGCGGAACCAGCCGACCATTCACCTTGGCTCCGTTGGTCCGGTTCCCGATCTCGGAATGGATGGCATACGCGAAATCGACAGTGGTGGCGCCCTTGGGGAGTGTGATCACCTTGCCTTTCGGCGTCACGGCGAACACCTCGTCGCGGTAGAGGTCGAGTTTGAGGCCGGCCAGGAAATCGGCCGGGTTCTCATAGGTGTCCTGCAAGAACCGGATGTCGGACATCCACTCGAGGTCTTCCGGCGCCCCTTCCTTGTACCGCCAGTGCGAGGCGATGCCGTACTCGGCTCGGTGGTGCATCTCGTGGGTGCGGATCTGTACCTCGAGTGGCTTGCCTCTCGGGCCCAGCACCGTTGTGTGGAGCGACTGGTAGAGGTTGAACTTGGGGGTGGCGATGTAATCCTTGAACCGGCCGTGCACCGGCGCCCAGCGCGAGTGAATGACGCCGAGAGCGGCGTAGCAGCCTTTCACGTCGTCGGTGAGAATCCTGATTCCGATGAGGTCGTGGATCTGTTCGAACGGGAGGCCGCTGGTCATCATCTTGCGATAGATGGAGAAGTTGTGCTTCGGCCGCCCCGAGATGGCGGCGTCGATCCCGGCAGCCTTCAGCAGCTCGCCGGTGGTCTCCACCGCCTGGTCGATGACCGCCTGGCGAGCCGGCGCCCGCTTCGCCAACAAATCGGCGATCTCGGCATTGCGGCCCGGATGGAGAATGGCGAAGGAGCGGTCCTCGAGCTCGTGCTTGATCTCCTGAACACCGAGGCGGTGTGCCAGCGGCGCATAGATGTCGATTGTCTCCTGGGCGGTCCGCTCCTGCTTCCACTGCGGCAGCGCGTCGATGGTCTGCAGGTTGTGGAGCCGGTCGGCGAGCTTGATCAGCAACACCCGCACGTCTTTTGCCATGGCGACCGTCATCTTGCGAATCGTGGCCGCCTGCTGCTCCTCCTTGGTGTCGTAGTCGATCCGCATCAGTTTCGTGACTCCGTCGATCAGCGTTGCCGCCTGGGAGCCGAACTGCGATTCGATGTCCTCCAGCGTGAGCGATGTGTCTTCGACCGTGTCGTGAAGGATGGCGGCGACCACGGTGTCGCGGTCCATGCCGTAGTCGGCCATCTGCTCGGCCACGGCCAGCGGATGGAGCACATATGGCTCGCCGGTCATTCGGGCCTGGGGAGAATGCGCTTCGACCGCCAGCTCGGCCGCCCGCCGGATCGAATCGGACTCGTCACCCGGCCAGTGCTCACCAAATGCGGCGATGATGCGCTCGATGGATTGCGCGACGGCCAGGTCGTAGTCGACGCGTTCGCCTACCCCGGGTGCCCCCTTGGGGTTTGCCGAATCGAGCACGAACGTCCTCTAGTAGGTGACCAACGAGTGTATCTCGACACCGTCCAGTTTCGACCGCCCGTTCAGAAACGACAGCTCGATCAACACGGACACTCCGGCGACCTCCCCCCCGAGTCGTTCGATCAGCTCCACAGCGGCGGCAGCAGTGCCCCCGGTCGCCATGACGTCGTCGGCGATCACAACATTGGAGCCGGCCGGGAAGGCATCGACATGGACCTCGAGGGCGTCGGTGCCGTATTCGAGGGCGTATTCGATCCGCTCGATCTCGGCAGGGAGTTTTCCTGGTTTGCGGATCGGCACGTGGCCCGCCCCCATCCGCACCGCCAGGGGAGCAGCCAGGATGAAGCCGCGCGATTCGATGCCGGCTACGTAGTCGACCTCGGCATCTTCGTAAGGCAGCACCAGTTGGTCGAGGGCAAAGTCAAAGGCGGCTGGGTTGCCCAGCAGCGGCGTGATGTCCTTGAACATGATGCCGGGCTCCGGGAAATCCGGGATGTCGCGGATGTAGTCCGTCAAATCCATGGCCATACCCTACGCCTCATCGTTTCCGCTTTTTCGGTGCCCGGGGTGCCGCCCCGCCCGGTCCGGACACATCGGGACCGCTTCCCGGTGAGGCCGTGTCCCGCGCAGCCCCCACGTCGGCCCGCGCCGGTGGCGCGGTTTCGGTGCGATCCTTCCACAGCGACAGCACCGGGGAGGCGACGAAGATCGAGGAGTAGGTGCCGGCCGCCACACCGACGAACAACGCCAGGGCGAAGTCGCGCAGCGTCGTCGCACCGAGTAGAAACGAGCCCACGATGAGCAAGCTGGCAATCGGCAGCAGGCTCGTGAGCGATGTGTTGATCGACCGCATCAACACCTGATTCATGGAGTCGTTGATCACGCTCCGGTAGTGGGGCACCCGGCCGGCATCTTCCTCTACCCGCAGGTTCTCCGACACCTTGTCGAACACGACGACCGTGTCATAGAGCGAGTACCCGAGAATGGTGAGGATGGCGATCACCGTGGCAGGCGTTACCTCGAGGCCGGTGACGGCGTACACCCCGGCGGTGATGATCAAGTCGTGGAACAGCGCCGCCAGGGCCCCGGCCGCCATCGCCACCTCGAAACGCAGTGAGATGAAGACAGCGATCACCGTCAGAAATATCAACAGCGCTCTGACTGCCGCAGATGTGATGTCGGCGCCGAACGTGGGGCCTACCGAGGTCACGCTCGATTCCGCCGAGCCCGCCTGTTCGGTCACGGCTGCGATGAGGGCGTCCTGTTCGGCGTCGGTGATCGCCTCGGTCTGCACGCGTATCACCGAGCGCTCGCCGGAGTCCAACTCCTGGATCTGGGCTCCGTCGAGCCCGAGGGGCCGCAGGGCATCCCGCATGTCGCCGATGCTGACCGAATTGACGTTCTCCACCTCGACCACGGTGCCTCCCCGGAAGTCCACGCCGAGATTGAGGCCTCCGAGCAAGAGGGCCCCCGCCGAAATCACGATCAAGATGGCCGACAGGATGAACCCCTTGGACCGGTTCCCGACGAAGTCGAAGCTGGTCTCTCCCCGATAGAGCCGCCCGATCACGCCGGTGCTCCTTCCGGTTGCCCGGTCTGGCGTCTCCGGCCGGAAGCACCGCGGATCGAGAATGCTCCCCCTTCGCCCAGGCCGCCACGGGCGACGAGCGCCACCGCATTGCGCGTGTAGAAGTAAGCCACAAAGACGTCGATCAACGTCGCCAGGCCCAGTGCCAGCGCGAAGCCCTTGACGGGCCCGATGGCCAGAATCCACAGAAGAATGGCGCCCACGAACGACACCGTGTCGGCGGTGATGATCGTGCGGAAGGCCCGGCTGAAGCCGTTGGTGACGCTGCGCCGCATGGGGACATCACGGCCCAGGTCCTCCTTGATGCGCTCGAAGAACACGATGTAGCTGTCGGCGGTAATTCCGACCGCCACGATCAGGCCCGCCACCCCCGACAGCGTCAGCGTGAGCCCGGCGGTGATGCCGAGCAGGGAGTAGGTCGCCACGAGCAACGAGCCGAAGAGCGTCAAGCCGATCACGGCGATCAGGCCCAGCACCCGGTAGTAGGCGACGAGCGCCAATGCCACGAGGCCGAGGCCGATGAGGCCGGCGACGATGCCGGAGTCGAGGGAATCGCCCCCCAGGGTGGCGGACACGTTCTGTACCCGATCCTGCTCCAGAACGATCGGCAGCGCTCCGAACCGCAGGACGATCGAGAGCGCCTCGGCCTCGGACTGGCCCTGTTCGCCGGGGCCGGTCGTGATCTGGGCGCTGCCCCCACTGATGCCGATTGCCGGGTTGACCGAGGCGGCGATGAACGGCGTGCTCACCACCTCCCCGTCGAGCACGATGGCGAAGCTGCGGCGCTCGTCACCGATCGGAAACTGCGCCAGCTCACGGGTTGCCTGAGCGAAGGTGTCCGACCCCTCCGGCGTGAACCGCAGGCCCACCGACCACTCGGAGGTCTGTGGGTCAAGGGCGGGACCGGCGTCAGCGATGTCGCTGCCGAGAGCGAATGCCGGGCCCACCCGGATGGGAACACCGAATTCGCTCAGAAGCACTGCTTCCTGCGACGGGTCGTCATCCTCCGGCTCGATCGGGCTGATGCCCTCCGGCACGTTGATCGTGCCATCCTCATTGACATTGGTCGGGTCGACGAGTGGCAACACCTTGCGGAACGACAGCTGGCCGGTCGACCCGACGGCTGCGATGGCCTGCTCGCGGTCTGTCACCCCCGGCAGCTGCACATCGACCTGGTTGTCACCCACGATCTGGATGACCGGCTCCAGCACTCCGCCCAGAGCACTGATGCGCCGGCGCATGATCTCCACGGCATCGCGCAACTGCGTCTCGGTCGTCTCCGGGGGTGCCTGCAGTACGACCTCGGTGCCGCCGGCCAGGTCGAGTCCCAGCTTCGGCGTGTTGCCGGTGCCGAGAAACGCCGCCACTCCCCCGTAGGCAACCACCACCACGAAGAGAATCGACAACACGCGGCCGCGCACCGTCGGGCCTTGACCGGGCGGCGGCCCACCCCGGCCCTCCGCAGCCAGGCGAGCGGCCCGCCCTTTGGGAGCGTCGGTCATGAGTGAGGCTCTTGTAGCGCTCGCCGCAACATGCGCAAACGGGTCCCGCTTTCGGTCTCCAGCACGATCTCCGTTTCGTCCATTTCGATGATCGTGCCGATGATGCCGCCGATGGTGCGGACCGAATCGCCCACGACGAACGACTCGAGCATCTCCTGACGGGCCCGCTGGCGCTGCCGCTGGCGGAAGATGATGAACAGGAAGAACGCGCCGATCAACATGATCGGAAGCAGGCTGGCGGTGGTGTCGGTGGTTGTCTGGAGAAGCCCTATCACGGGTCGATATCGTAGTTGGAGGCGGTCCGATCATCTCCTACCGCTTCGGATCCGGCTCGGCTCCGGGCAGCACCCACAGCGTGCCGATACGACTCGAACGTGCCAGTCTCGATAGCTCGACGCGCTCCCGCCATCACGCTCAAGGTATAGAAGAGGTTGTGGATGCTGATGAGGCGGTGGGCAGCCAGTTCCTTGGTCGTCACCAGGTGGCGCAGATATGCCCGCGAATGGTGCCGGCACGTGTGGCATGCGCAATCCGGGTCGATGGGATCGGGGTTGTTGCGCTGGACGTTTGCCCGCATGGAGAAATCGCCTTTGGCGCTCAATACCTTCCCGTGCCGGGCCAGGCGGGTCGGCCAGACGCAGTCGAACAAGTCGATGCCGTGGGCAATCGCCTCCAACACCCCCTCGGTGTCGCCGAGCCCCATGACGTAGCGCACCCGGTCGGCCGGCAGCTCGGCCACGGTGGCTCGCAACGCCCGGTTACGTGCATCACCGGACTCACCCACCGACAGCCCACCCACCCCGAACCCGGGCGGACTGAGAGCGGCGAGAGTGCGGGCGCTCTCGGCCCGCAGTTCCTCGTCGGTTCCCCCCTGGACGATCGGAAACAAGTACTGGTCGGCGCGCCGGTGGATGGCAAAGGACCGCTCGGCCCAGCGCAGAGAGCGCCGCATGGCACCCTCGACGACCTCCCGTGGTGCCGGCAGGCCGACCAGCTCGTCCAGCTGCATCGCCACATCCGCCCCGAGGTTCTCCTGAACGGCCACCGCCCCCTCGGGCGTCAGATGCACGCTGGCACCGTCGTAGGTGGAACGAAAGGTGACTCCGTCCTCGGTCACTTTCGGATTCAGAGAAAAGACCTGGTAGCCGCCCGAGTCCGTGAGGATCGGCCCATCCCAACCCATGAATTCGTGCAGGCCACCGAGGGAAGCGATCAGCTCGTGGCCCGGCCGCAGCATCAAGTGGTACGTGTTGGCGAGCACCATGGCGGCTCCCACCTGGCGCACGTCAGCCGAGTCGAGCGCCTTGACCGAAGCCCTGGTACCGACGGGCAGGAAGTTGGGGGTGGGAACCTCACCATGGGGCGTGCTGAACGTTCCCGCCCTCGCCCTGCCGTCGCGGGCCGCCTCGGTCCAGCTCATCGCACCCATCCGAACATGGCATCACCAAACGAGAGAAAGCGGTAGCCCCGCTCGAGAGCTGTCGTGTAGATATCCCTCCATCGATCTCCGAAGAGGGCGGCGATCATCACCAACAGCGTCGTTCGTGGCAAATGGAAATTGGTGATCAAGCCGTCCACCACGCGGCACCGGTAGCCGGGCGTGATGTACAGGTCGGTTGCCCCGGAGAATGGAACGAGAGATCCCCCGGCGGCGGCCGACTCGAGCGCGCGCACCACGGTCGTGCCGACAGCCACGACCCGGCCGCCCGTGACTCTCGTCTCTTCCACCACCTCCACCACTTCTGGCTCGACCACGATCCGTTCCGAGTGGATCTCATGGTCCTCGATGCGGTCGGTGGTGATCGGTCGGAATGTGTCGAGGCCGACCTCGAGAACCACCGAGGACACCCTTACGCCCACCTTTTCCAGCTGGTTTAGCAGCGATTCCGTGAAGTGGAGGCCGGCCGTGGGGGCAGCGGCCGATCCCAACTCGCGGGCGTACACGGTCTGATAGTCGTCCGGATGGTCGAGCGACTCGGTGATGTAGGGCGGGAGCGGCATGGTGCCCGCCGCGGCAATGGCGTCTTCCACCGGACCTGAGGCGGCGAGCCGCACCGTGGCGACACCCTCGCCGTGGTGCTCGACAACCGTCACCTCTAGATCACCGATGACGATGATCGAGCCGGAGGGGAGCTTCTTGGCGGGGCGCACCAGCGCCGTCCATTGATCTCTCGCCAGCGGCCGCAGCAACAAGACCTCTGCCCCTCCCCCGGTCGCTCGGGTGCCCAGCAGCCGGCTGGCCCGCACCCGCGTGCGGTTGACCACCAGCAGGTCGCCGGCGGACAGCATCGTGGGTAGGTCCGAAAACCGGTGGTCCACCAGGCCTTCCACCTCGAGCAGCCGGGCGTTGTCACGTGGCTCCACCGGGTGCTGGGCGATGGCGGAGTCGGGCAGCTCATATGAGAACTCGGTTACGTCCATGGCACGAACGGCCACTCAGTCGAGCAGGGTTTGCTGGCGGTTCACGTCGGGCGGAGGAATCCGCTGCATGTGCTCGTAGGCGGCCGGCGTGACCACCCTCCCCCGCGGCGTCCGCTGCAGGAGCCCCTTCTGGATCAGGAACGGCTCGTAGGCGTCCTCGATCGTCTCGGGCTCTTCCCCCACGGCGATCGCCACCGTCGACAGACCCACGGGGCCGCCGCCGAACTTGTCGATGACCGCAGCCAGAATCGCTCGGTCGACTCGGTCCAGTCCGGCCTCGTCGACTTCGAACGCCTGCAAGCCGGCCTTGGCGACGTCGGCCGTGATCACGCCATCGGCCCTGACGGTTGAAAAGTCCCGCACCCGCCGCAGAAGCCGGTTGGCAATCCGGGGAGTGCCTCGGCTGCGGGAGGAGATGATGGCGGCCCCGGCTTCGTCGATGACCACCTCCAAGATCGAAGCCGACCGCACGACGATCTGGACGAGGTCTTCGGGCGGGTAATAGTCGAGCCGCCCGACTTCCCCAAACCGGTCGCGCAAGGGGGAGGAGACCTTGCCCAGCCGGGTGGTGGCGCCGGCCAGCATGAAGCTGGGCAGATCGAGGCGAATCGAACGAGCCGACGGCCCCTTCCCCACCATGATGTCCAGCTTGAAATCCTCCATCGCCGAATAGAGCACCTCTTCGACTTGTCGCGGCAATCGGTGGATCTCGTCGATGAAGAACACGTCCCCTTCCGAGAGGTTGGTGAGCTCGCCTGCCAGATCACCGGGCCGCTCGAGAGCCGGCCCAGATGTGAGTCGCAGCTGGCCGTCCATCTCGTTGGCGAGGATCACTGCCATCGTCGTTTTGCCCAGTCCCGGCGGCCCGGACAGGAGCACGTGGTCGAGGGTTTCGCCTCTCGACTTGGCCGCTTCGATCATGATCCCCAGACGTTCCTTCAACTGCGGCTGTCCGATGAAGTCCTCCATGCGGCGGGGCCGCAGCGACGCCTCGGTCACGTCTTCTTCGATGGCGGCTCCGGCCAGCAAGCCCTCTTCCCTCATGATTGACCCAACCGCTGCAGTGCGTCCTTCAACATTTCCTCGGTGTCACCTTCTCGCAGGTCGATCATGGCCTCCCGCACCTCGGCGGGGGCGAACCCGAGCGACTCGAGCGCTTCCCGCACGTCGCTGTGATCGGTGGACTCGCCCGGGATATCGCCCGTCGGCAGATCTAGCTTGGGACGCAGCTCGAGAATCAGTTTCTGGGCGGTCCGCTTGCCCACGCCGGGCACCATCTCCAGCGCGCCGGTGTCCTGCGAACTGACCGCCTCACGCAACCCGGCGTCGTCGAGCGTGGCGAGGATGGCGAGCGCCAGCTTGGGACCCACCCCGCTCGCCCCCAACAAGATCTGGAACGTGTTGCGGTCGGCGGCATGCAGGAAACCAAAAAGGGCCAGCTGGTCCTCCCGCACGTGCGTGTGCGTGTGCAGGACGATCTCGTCACCCACCGGGGGCAGCTCGGCCAGGGTCTTCGGCGTCACCGCCACCACATAGCCGACCCCTCCGACATCCATCAAGAGATGCTCGGACATGGCATCGGCCAGCGTGCCACGCAGCCTGCCGATCATGGCCGGGCCCCGCTGGGAGTCTTGTGCCGGCGGGCGTAGCAAAGAGCCAGCGCCAATGCGTCCGCCGCATCGGGGGGTGCGTCGAGAACCTCGAGATTGAGCTGCTGCATGATGGCGTATCGAATCTGCTGCTTGTCGGCCCGGCCGTAGCCCGTGACCGCCAACTTAACGGCCGTGGGACTGATTTCGAAGACGCCCATGCCGGCCTCACTCGCCGCCAGCATTGCCACCCCCGACGCGCGTCCCACCGACACGGCTGTGTTGAGATTGCGGTTCGTGAACACCTGCTCGATGGCCATCACATCCGGCTCGTACTCCCGGATGATCGCCGTCAGGTCCCGGTAGATCTCCTGTAGCCTTCTCGGCAACTCCATATCCGGAGGGGTCCTGAACACACCGGCCGTTACGGCTGTCAACCGCGCCGACTCGATCTGCAACACGCCGAACCCACAACGCGAGACCCCCGGATCAATCCCTAAAACGAACATATGTTCTGGTGAGACTATGCGAATCGACACCGGAAGAGAAGGAACTCCCACGGACGCGATCGCCGGTCGAACATAGAGGTTTGTGTGGGAGATCGACGAAGCATGCTTGTTTTGTGCGCCCCTTCGGGGCGCCAAGGCAAGATCCCGGAGGGTCACCGTGACGCGTACGCGACGGCTGGCGTCTG
>JBFIPU010000057.1:0-16834 GCA_041609995.1 Acidimicrobiia bacterium | reverse complement strand
GCGGCCACAGGCAATGCCATCAAGGCCCCGGGGGCCCCCATCAGCGAACCGCCCGCAATGGCGGCGCCGAAGGCGACCGCCGGGTGGAGGGACATGGTGCGAGCCGTGATCCGGGGCGAGATGAGGAAGTTCTCGATCTGCTGGTACACGATCACGAACCCGATCACCCACAGCGCCTTGATGGGTTCTTCGAGGAGGGCGACCAGAATCGGCAGAACTCCGCCGATGTAGGTGCCGACCACGGGCACGAACTGTGACAGGACCGCCAGCCACAACGCCAGCGCCGCCGGAAACGGCAACCCGATGAGGCGAAAGGCGATCCACGCCACGATGCCGGCGATGACCGCCAGCAGCAGCCGCGAGTAGAAGTAGCCTCCGGTCTTTCCCAGGGCGATGTCGTAGGCACGGAGCACCTCGGCCTGGCGGTGGGGCGGCTGCGAAGACAAGACCGCTCGGCGCAACTTGGGAGCTTCGGCGGTCATGTAGAAGGTGAACAGTCCAATCGTGAGCAATCGCAGCACCATCCCCAACACACCCGACGTGAGACCAAAAGCCCCTCCCGCCACGCCGCCGGCGATCGATCCAACGTCGGCATCGCGAAAGAAGGCCTCGGGGTCGAACGCGAGATCGATGCCCAGGTCGGACAGCAGATCGAGCACCTGCTGGGCGTAAGCAGGCGCGCGATCGATCAACGTGCCGAGCTGACCGGCAACCAGGGGAACCATGGCCAACACGGAGCCGAGCGCGAACAGCACCAGGCCCAGAAACATGATGCCGGTCCCCGCCCCGCGACGCAGGCCTCTCGACTCGAAGAACTTCACGCCCGGCTCCAGGGCGACGGAAAGGAACAGCGCAATGAAAAGGCTCAGCAGCAGGTCCGACAACTGCCAGGCCATCCAGATGGCGGCGGCCGTCCCCAACGTGAGCCACAGAACCATGAACAGCAGGCGGGGGACCCAGGGCGGCATGCCGTCCCGGGGTCGGAACAGGCCCAGATCGCGATCGACCATGGCGGCGAGGTTACCGCCCACCTCCCCGCTAGGGGCGGACCCCGGCGAATGCCGTGTGATAGGCCGCCAGCGCCACCGGGTCGACCCCAGCGATCTCACCGTGCGGGATCGCGAGATAATAGAACTCGGTCCGGAGGTCATGCGATTTCCGGTGCGCGGAGGACGAGTACGCCGTTTCGATCTCATCGACCGCCAGCGAGCCGGTTGGTCCCAGGACTCCGCTGGCCGTCACGCCCAGCACCGCTTTGGCCAACCGGGCCACCGCCTCGGCGTCGGCGGATCGCCGTTCGGCGTGTTGCACCACCGCCTCGGCCGCCACTCCCATCAGGAAGCCCATGTCCGCCGCCAGCCGGTGCCGGCCGTCGTCAGCCCGGTTCCACCGCTCGCCATACGTTTGCGGGTCCCCTGCCACGCGGCCCACGACTTCGGACAGATCGGTGGCAGCATCGGTGAAGATGAGCTGCTCGAACAAAGGGGCCAGGTTCGACGACTCGGCCGAGTGGTGGCGTCGCAAGTAGCCGATGGTGGCTCGATCAACATGCGCTGCGATGTGTCCGACGGCCGCCGTCGCCGGCACTCGTTGGCCCGGAACCCACATTGCCAGCACCGAGGCGCCGGCCAGCAACATCTCCGCCCGGGTTGCGACCGCGAGCCCATCGGATTCGATGAGCGCGGTGAACGTGCGTGCGTCGAACTGTGAGCCCTCGAGCAGCTCGGCGATCAGCCCGCCGGGAGCCATGGCGTTGAGCAGCCGGGCCCGATCGGGGTCGGTCGCGATCATCGCCGCTACCACGGATCGTCGGTCCGGGCGCCCGGCCATGTCGGCGAGCACCGCCTTCTTCGACTCCCACGTGGCGTCGTCGAGATGCGGCAGTACTTCGGTTCCGAAACGCACGGCCTGTTCCGGTGGCATGACCGATGCCAGAAACCGGAGGTGCTCGGAACCCGCCTGATATGAAAAGCCGCCGAGCCAGCCGCGTGTCTCGCGGATCCAGGTCGCCACTTCGTCATCGGTCAACCGGGCCATCGCCAGCGGTCCCCGGTCGCCCAGCGACTCGACCACGGCGCGAGCCCTGGTCAGTTCCTTGCGGCCGATGTCCTGGTTCCAGGCGTCGGCCAGCAGCCACCGCAGCTCCGACACGACTCGCGATACGTCGTCGGGCGACTCCGGAAGTCCCTGTAGGCGCCGACGGGGGTGCATCGACAAACCAGCCAACGCCAGCATCGTCAGCGCTTTCTGCAGGCTGCGGGGGTGGCCATCATCTCCCGGCCTCTCCGGCCCTCTGGGTCTCGAGCCGACCCGGGGCGCGGACGGATCGGGAGGCCGAAGGGATCCGGCCGCCTCACGCGTCGGGGGCGCCTGCAGGCTGACCCCAGCCGACGGGCTGTCGGAAACGGCGAACCCCGGTGGTGGGACGGTGTCGGACACCATCGCTGGAGCGGCGCGCGCGGCGCCGTCCGGGGCCGTATCTCGTACGATGTCCGGGAGATCGTTCGGCCCGGCCCCAGAGCCCACAACCAGGAGCATCATCAACACGAATGCCAGCACTGCTTCAGCGTGACGAAAGCCGGAAACGACTGCAAGGGGTCTGTGGACCGGCCACGGTTCATCTGAAGCGATCTAGGAAGTGCGCACCACCTCGACGTCCCGGGCGATTTGCTCTCGGAGGCTTTCGACGGACTCGAATGCTTGCTCGTCCCGCAGCTTGTTGAGGAAGTCGATTGTCAGCTCCCTTCCATAAATGCTTTCATCGAAATCCAGCAGGTGTGCTTCGACAGTGAGCACGCCATCGCCCGTGGTGGTTGGTCGCACGCCGACGTTGACGGCCGCCTTGTAAGCGTCGCCGCCGAGGGTGGCGATCGCCCGATATACCCCGCGCCCGGGAAGAGCCAGATCCTCATCCAGAGAGAGGTTGGCCGTGGGGAAACCTATCTCTTCTCCCATCCGCCGACCCTCGACCACCGTACCGATGAGGCGAAAGGGCCGGCCCAACTGGCGGGCGGCGGTCTCCATGTCGCCTGCCGCCACCGCATTGCGAATCGTGGTCGACGAGATCTTCAGATCGCCATCCATGGCCGGGGCGATGGGCGAGACGTCGAACCCCATCCGGCTCCCCCATGCCCGGAGGTCCGCCACCGTGCCCCGGCCCCCAGCACCGAAGCGAAACGGCTCGGCGACGACGACCAGCCTGGCGTCGAGGCCTGTCACGAGGTATTCGGCGCAGAACTCTTCCGGGGTCAGTCTGGAGAATTCTTCGGTGAAATCGGCGATCGCCAGGACCTCAAGGCCGAGTTCCTTGAGCATCTCGGCTTTTTGGGAGAGTGAGGAGAGTCGCATGGGCGGAGCGTCGGGGCTCAGGATGAATCGGGGATGCGGCTCGAACGTCAGGACCGTCGGCGTCAACCCGGCGCCAGCATCGAGCAGGTGCTCGATCAGGGCCCGGTGGCCGAGATGAACCCCATCCAGCATCCCGATCGCCACCGCCGACTGCTCGGTGTCCCACACCCGGGGGTCACCGCGCAGGACCCTCATCGAATGACGACCTGCGGCCGAAACCAACCGGACTCCGACTCGCCCACCGCCAACAATTCGCCGGACGGCCCGAGGGCGACGACGGTACCCTCGACGGGCTCGGCCAACTGCACCTGCCGCCCGTTCAGGAGTGCGCGGACGTCGTCCTCCCCCACGGTGAAGGAAGCCAGATCGGCGAGCGCTGTAGCCGGGGCCAGCAGGTGGGGTTCGACGCCGGTCGCCTCGAGTTCCGGGATCGTGACGGCGTCGGCCACGTTGAGCGAGCCGTTCGCAGTCCGCCGGAGCGCCGTCAGGTGGGCCCGGCCTCCCATCTCCCGCGCAACATCGTCGATCAGCGTCCGGATGTAGGTACCTTTCGAAGAATTGATGCGGAACGAGGCAATCGGGTACTCCCCTGCCTCGAACCCGAGAACGTCCAAACGATGAATCGTGACCGGTCGAGGATGACGGGCAACTTCTTTGCCTTCCCGGGCCAGCTCGTAGAGCTTCTTGCCACCCACCTTCACCGCCGAGACCATCGGGGGTGTTTGTTCGATGGTACCGACGAACTTGGCCACCGCCTGTTCCAGGTCGGCGCGGACGATCGGCATGGGCGACTCCGTCAGCACTACGCCATCGGCATCCAACGTGTCGGTGGCGACTCCGAACCGGGCCTCTGCGACATAGGTCTTGCGCAGGTCTTGCAAGAAACGCAGCAATCGCGTGACTGGTCCGATCGCCACGACGAGCAACCCCGTCGCCATCGGATCGAGGGTACCGGCATGCCCCACCTTCTTCACGCCGCTCAACCGCCGGACTTTCGCCACGACATCATGGGAGGTCCATCCCGCTGGCTTGTCGATCAAGAGAAAACCGATCACAGAGCCGCACGAACGAGAGCGACCGCCTCATCGACGGATCCGTCGAAGGTGAACCCCGCAGCCCGGGCATGACCGCCTCCTCCTGCCGCCGATGCGATCGCCCCGACGTCGACATGGGTGCGAGACCGCAGGGATACCTCTACCGGTCCCTCCACATCCTTCACCAGGCAGGCCGTCTCGGCCTCGCGCACGATGCGGATCTCGTCAATCAAGCCCGGGACCGCCGACGGATCGAGACCCGCCCGAACGAGGTCCTCGTCATAGAGGATCGACCACACGAAGTCCTTGTCCGGCTCCAGCACGGCCCGGCCGGTGACGGCCGCCGCCACTGAAAGGAATCCGAACGGGACCGATTCGTAGATCTGCCGGCCGATCATCGCCGGATCGGCCCCGGCTTCGACCAGGTCGGCAGCCGTCCGGAGCAGCTCGGGTGAGGTATTCGAGTATTGGAACCTGCCGGTGTCGGTGACCAGGCCCACATGCAGGCACGTGGCGATTTCCGCGCTCATCGGCCAGCCCAGCCGGTCGAGGAGCCGGCAGGCGATGAGGGCGCTGGCCCCTGCTTCGGGGTCGATGAGATTGATATCTCCGAACCCCGCGTTGGTGATGTGGTGGTCGATGACGATCAACGTGCCGGCCGCTTTGCTGATGGGCACGAGCGATCCGAGGCGGCTCTGGTCAGCGGTATCGAAGACGACCATGACCTCGGGCTCGGCTGGAAACTCGTCGGGTTCGACCAACAGGTCGCTCGGCAGGAATGCGAGGTTGTCGGGCACCACGAAGGGTTCCGAGAACGAAACCGATACGTCCTTGCCGGCGCCCTGGGCTGCCAGCCCGAAGCCGAGTGCCGAGCCGAGGGCGTCTCCATCGGGCCCCTGGTGACAGCTGATTGCGACCTGCGTGGCACCGGCGAGAACGGTGGCGGCGCGATCCAGATCAGTCACCGCGTATCTCCCGGAGCCGTTCCTCTATGCGCAGACCGGTTTCGATGGCCGGATCCCGAACAAAGAGCAGCTTGGGGATGTACTTCAGGCGCACCTGGGGGCCGATGGCAGCCTGGATTCTCGGAGTAGCCCGGTCGAGGGCGGCGGCGGTGGCCTCCTCCTCCTCCTCGGAGCCGAGCACCGAGTAGTAGACAGTGGCGTTGCGCAAATCTGGCGACGTGTCGACCCCGGTGATCGTGAGAAAACCGAGGCCCGGGTCCTTCAGATACGTGACCTCTTCGGCGATGACCTCACGCAGAAGCTCGTTGACTCGGCGCATACGGCTGGTGGTCATGATCAGGCGTCCGGTTCCAGATAGGCAGCTGTGATCGACAACAACTCTACGTCTGGCCGACGATCGATAAAACGGGTGATTTGGTGCACTGCCCGATCGAGGGTGCCCGATTGTTCGGCCACCAGTGCTATCCCCAGGGTCGCCCGCTGCCACTGGTCCTGGTGTCCGACTTCGGCGACGCCGGTTTGCGGGAACGCCTTGTGGAGATCGCGAATGACGTGGCGCACCACGCTGCGTTTCGCCTTGAGCGAACGTACGGCCGGGAGCCGGAGCGCCACCTCGAGGGCTCGCGCATCCATGCCCGATCAGGTGCGGGCGACTTCGCGAACCCGGTACGCCTCGATGATGTCTCCGACCTTGATATCCCGAAAATTGGTCAGGCCGATACCGCATTCGAAGCCAGAGGACACCGACTGCACGTCGTCTTTGAAGCGACGAAGCGACGCCACCTGCCCGGTGTACACCACCACGCCGTCGCGAACCAGGCGCACCCGATCGTTGCGGGAGACCTCGCCCTCGGTGATGTAGCAGCCGGCCACGGTCCCCAGACGCGGCGCCCGGAACGTGTCGCGGACCTCGGCCACTCCCAGCAGGTCCTCGATCTCTTCCGGAGCCAATTTGCCCACCAGCAACTGCTCGATTTCGTCCAGGAGCTCGTAGATGATGTTGTAGGTGCGGATCTCGACCCCGCGCTGTTCGGCCGCCTTGCGAGCCTTGCTGTCGGGCCGGACATTGAAGCCCATGATGATCGCCTCCGAGGCCTCGGCCAACACGACGTCGCGTTCAGAGATCCCTCCGACCAACGAGTGTACGAGGACGATCTTGCCGCCTTCCCGCTCGATCTGATTGACCTTGTCGCGGATGGCCTCCAGAGATCCGTGCACGTCAGCCTTGATGATGAGACGCAACTCGGCGTCGCCCGCCGTTCGCAGCTCTTCGAGCAAGTTGGCCATCCGCTCGGCGGATGTCGGCACAACCAGGTTCTCGCTCCGCAGCTCGGCTTCCCGGGCCTCGGCGCGGCGCCGCGCCACTTTGTCGTTTTCGACGACTTCGAACCGTTCTCCGGCATCGGGTACGCCTCCCCATCCCATGACCTGGACCGGCGTGGAAGGGGGCGCCACCTTGATCTGGTTTCCCTTGTCATCGATGAGCGCACGCACCCGGCCGTAGACCGGTCCCGACACCAGGCTGTCTCCGACCTTCAAGGTGCCCCGCTGGACGATGACCGAACCGAGGGGACCGCGCTGGGGATCGAGGTTGGCCTCGATGACGACTCCACTGGCAGCCGGTTTGGGGTTTGCCTTGAGGTCCTCGAGCTCGGCCGTGAGGGCGATGAGCTCGAGCAGGTCGTCGATCCCGTCGCCGGTGAGGGCTGATACCTCGGCCGACAGAACCTCGCCTCCCAGATCCTCGGTGACGAGGTCGTGCTCGGTGAGCTGGGCCCGCGCCGCATACGGATCGGCCTCGGGGAGATCCATCTTGTTGACCGCCACGATGATGGGCACCTTGGCTGCCTTGGCGTGGCTGATGGCCTCGACGGTCTGGGGCATCACCCCGTCGTTGGCGGCCACCACGAGTACCACGATGTCGGTGACATTGGCTCCTCGCGCCCGAAGCGAGGTGAACGCCTCGTGGCCAGGAGTGTCCACGAATGTGAGCTTTCCGCCGTCAGGCAGCTCCACTTGATACGCACCGATGTGCTGGGTGATGCCGCCTGCCTCTCCGGCCACGACGTTTGCGCTGCGAATCGTGTCGAGCAACTGGGTCTTGCCGTGGTCGACATGGCCCATGATGGTGATGACAGGTGGACGCGTGACGAGATCGGCTGCGGTGTCGTCCTCGTGGACCTCGGCGCGGAGCGACACCACCTCGACTTCTTTCACCTGTTCGGCAGCGACGGTGACCATGTAGCCGAATCGTGCCGCCAGGTCGTCGAGAACCTTCTCCGGCACCGGCGCGTCGGCGGCTGCCATCTGCCCCATCTCGATGAGGTTGCGCACGACCGGCCCCACCGGCACACCCATCGCCTCGGCCAGCTGCCCGACCGTCACGCCCTCCGGCACCTCCACCAGCCCCAGCTCTCCCTCATCGGCTTCTACCCTCGCCGGCGTCGCGTCTTCGGCTGCTTGTTCGTCGGCGACCGCCTCCTCGGTAACTGCTTCTTCGGCTGGCTCCTCCGCCGCCGCGACTTCTTCGGCGGGAGCTGCCTCTGGTTCGACCACGGCCTCAGCCGCTTCAGCCGCCGGGGGTGCCTCGTCCGGTTCGACCCTGGCGGCGGCGGCGGCCGGCCCGCCGTCAGCCTCCTGGTAGCTCAAACGAATCAGCTCGGAAGACTCTTCATCAAGGCCGGAAGAGGCCGTCTTGGCCTCGATTCCGAGCTCCTGTGCGCGCGCCAGCACATCCTTCGACTCCAGCTCCAGTTCCCGGGCGAGCTCGTAGACGCGCATCTTTGCCATCAGACCTGATCCTCCTCGTCGCCGGCACCGACCGGGGCCTCATCCGCCGGGGCCTCATCCACCGGGACCTCATCCACCGGGACCTCATCCGCCGGAACCACATCCGCCGGAACCACATCCGCCGGAACCACATCCGTCGGGACCTCATCCGCCGGGACCTCATCCGCCGGAACCTCATCCACCGGAACCTCATCCACCGGAACCTCATCCACCGGAACCTCATCCACCGGGGCCTCATCCACCGGGGCCTCATCCACCGGGGCCTCATCCACCGGGGCCTCATCCGCCGGGACGGCGGTTGCCTCGGTCTCCTCGGTCGACGCCGGCCCTGCGGTATCGGGCGCCTCCACTGCTGCCGGCATGGCTGCCTCGGGCTCGGCCGCTCCTTCCCCGGCATCCGGGACGGCGGCCGCTTCGGTCTCTCCGGGCTGATCGGCCCCATCGGCTGCGGGCGGGGCGGGCGTTTCCCCTTCGGTTACTGCAGCCGGAGTTTCCTCCTCCGGCGGCAATCCTTCGGGGTTGGATTCGGGGCGGATCTCGATGCCATACCCGGTCATCCGGGCCGCCAGCCGGGCATTTTGGCCGTCTTTGCCGATCGCCAACGACAGCTGGTTGTCGGGCACGATCACGACGGCCTTCTTCTCTTCTTCATCGATGATCACGTCCCGGACCCCTTTGACGGGTGAAAGTGCTTCCGTGATGTATTTCTTGGGGTCTTCCTGCCACTCACACAGGTCGATCTTCTCCCCACGGAGCTCGTTGACGACCTGGCGGACCCTCGAGCCACGAGCACCCACGCAGGCTCCGACGGCGTCGACCTGCCGGTCATTGGAAAACACTGCGACCTTCGTGCGATGGCCGGCCTCGCGGGCCAGGCCGCGGATCTCGACGATTCCTTCGGCGATCTCCGGCACCTCGAGCTCAAAGAGCTTGCGGATGAAATCCGGGTGGCTGCGCGACACGACGATCGGTGCGCCCTTTCCCTCTTCTCGCACCTCGAGGATCAGCGCTTTCACCCGCGTGCCCCGCTCCAGACGCTCATACGGGATCCGCTCCGAGGACGGCATGATGGCCTCGGCATCGCCCAGGTCGAGCATGCTGTAGCGGTGATCGACCTGTTGAACCATGCCGGTCACCAGCTCGCTTTCGCGGCCGTGATAGATCTCGTACACCTGTTCCCGCTTGGCCTCCCGGGTCCGCTGCTGGAACACCTGCTTGAAGGTCTGGGCAGCGATCCGCCCGAAGTCACTGGGCGTGTCCTCCCATTCGCGGGTCACGTTCCCGTCCTCGTCCAGCTCCTGCCCGTACACGATGACTTCCCCGGTATCGGGATCGATGGTCACGCGTGCCTCTTCGGCCGCTCCCGGACTTCGCTTGTACGCCGATACGAGCCCGTTGGCAACGGCATCGAGCATGGTTTCGAGTTCCATGCCGCGCTCGCGACACAGCTGTTCGAGCGCTTCCATGTCAAACTGCATCAGTCACCTTCCCAACGGAATACGGTTTTTGCCGACGTCACGTCGGCGTATGAGAGGTCGATGTCGCCATCATCGGTGGAGACCGTGAACCGATCACCGTTGACCGCGCTGAGCACACCCCGGTGAACCTCGCGATCGACGGTTTTCACCATCACTTCGCGGCCGACCGATTTGGCGAAATGGGACGGACGCCGGAGCTTCCGCTCCAAACCGGGGGAGGAGACTTCGAGCATGTAGGACGAGGCAAAGAGGTCGGACTCATCGAGCAGTCGGGATATCGCAGGGGAAATCTGGCTGAGCCGGTCGGAGTCGATGCCACCCTCGGCGTCGAGGGTGATACGGCACAAACGCGCAGCACCGCCGCCGCCGACCTCTACGTCGTCCAGCTCGATGCCTTCGGCCCTCAAATAGCTTTCCAACATATCCCAGATTTGTTCTTCGATGCGACTCATTCGGGTCATTTGGGCACCTGTTGTTCGCAAAGCCGTCTGTGCCGGGCGGTCCGGGCGGGGCCTGTTCAGATGAACCTGTGTCCTGTGATCCTGTCTCGTGATGTGTCTTTCCGTCTACCTCTGTCTTCTCGTCGGTTCGCGTCTGTGCCGATTCGATGCCGATTCGCACATTCGCGAGCCTTCCCGCGAGCAGGCCGGGCCCCGAAACCGGCCTCACGGCGCAGTTCTCGGGACGCGTGCAAAAAATAAAGTGGGCTACCGCCCACTTGCATCAACAAGCCTTCTCGCAGGGGTGGGATTATAGCAGCGCCGACCTCGCCTGTTCCACTGCAGCCACCGCGTGATCGGCCGCCTCGGCAACGGGGATTCCCTGCGACTCTCCCCCCGACCGGGGTTTCCACTCGACCTCACCCTTCTCCAGCCCGCGGGGACCAACCACGAGCCGGAACGGGATGCCGACCAACTCGGCATCGGCGAACTTGACGCCCGGGCGCTCGTCGCGATCATCGAGGATCACCTCCACGCCGCCGGCGGTGAGAGCCCGGTACAAGGCACTGGCCTGCTCATGCGTGTCTTCCTCGGTGCCGATCGTCGTGATCACCATCTCGTAGGGCGCCACCGAAACCGGCCACATCAGGCCCGCCTCGTCGTGGAAGGTCTCGGCGACCGCAGCCATGGCCCGCTCGAGCCCGATCCCGTAAGAGCCCATGGTGATGGTCTGCGGCTTGCCGTCCGGGTCGAGCACCGTCGCCCCGAACGCCTCCGCAAACCGCCGGCCGAGCTTGAAGATGTGTCCCACCTCGATCGCCTTCACCACCTCGAGGGCCTCGCCGCACGCGGGGCATGGCTCACCCGCCTCGACCTCACGCAGATCGACCCAATGGGTGACCCGGATGTCTCGTTCGACGTCGACCCCTCGCACGTGCTGGTCGTCGATGTTGGCACCGGTCGTCATGTTGGAGCGCCCCGCCAGCGCATGATCGGCGTAAATCGGTATCCCTTCGACACCGACGGCCCCCAGGCTTCCCGGGTGGGCGCCCATGGCGGCAAAGATCTCCTCCGCTCCGGCCGCCCGGATGTCGACGCCGCCCGTGGCATCCGCCAGCTTCTGCTCGACGAGGCCGTGGTCGCCGCGCAACAGCGCGATGGTCAACTCGCCGTCGATGAGATAGAACAGGCTCTTGATCTGCCGATCAGTGGTGGCGTCGGCCGAGAACTCGGCGAGGGCGGCGATGGTGCGCACGCCCGGCGTGGCGAAGGGCTCGGGTTCGTCCGGACCGGGGGGATCTTCCACCGGCTGCAGCCGGGACGTGGCGTTCTCGACATTGGCGGCATAGTCGCCATTGGGACACAGCACCACCAGGTCCTCTCCGGCTTCACTTTTGACAACGAACTCCTTGGAGCCCGAGCCACCCATGGCGCCGGACGAGGCATCGATCGGAATCGGGTCCAGGCCCATGCGGCGGAAGATCCTCAGGTAGGCGCCTCGATGGTTTTCAAATGATCGATCCAACCCGTCGTCGTCGATGTCGAATGAGTAGCTGTCCTTCATCGTGAACTCTCTCGTGCGGAGCACACCCGACTTGGGGCGCGGTTCATCCCGGAACTTGGTCTGGACCTGATACCAGAGCTGGGGAAGGTCCCGGTAGGAGTTCAGCTCCACGGCGAGCGTGGCGAACACCTCCTCGTGGGTCATCCCGAGCGCGATGTCGGCCTCCCGTCGATCGCGGAGCCGGAACATCTCCTGGCCCATGATCTCCCACCGGCCCGATTTCTGCCAGATCTCGGCTGGTTGGATGGCGGGGAGCAGAAACTCCTGGCCGCCGATGGCGTCCATTTCTTCCCGGATGATGCGGCCGATCTTGTCCCGCGTCCGCATGGCCAGAGGGAGCAGGCTATAGGCACCCGCCATGAGCTGGCGGATGAACCCGGCGCGTACCAGCAGCCGGTGGCTGGCGGCGTCGGCGTCGGCCGGGTCGTCGCGCAGTGTCGGGATGAATGCCTGCGACCAGCGGATCATCGCTCCTCGGGCGGGGCCGGAATCTTACATTTGTGCCGGTGGACGGCGCGGAAGACCAGCGCTGCCGGGGTGGCTACTGGTTGTCCGCTGAGGCCCCTTCGGAAGCAGCCATTTCCGCAACTGCCCGGCGCCGCTCCTCCGCCTGATTGACATCTCCTTGCTCGGCGGCGAGCTGCAAGGCGTTCATCGCTGCAATCTCGGCCGCCTCCGTGTCGGCGGCGGCCAGCCGGGCCTCGACCCCCTCTTCCACCAGCTTGCGGGCCTCGTCGAGCAGGGCATCGACCATTTCGTCCTCTGGCACGACGCGCACGACCTGGCCTTTGATGAACAGGTGGCCTTTGCCCTTGCCGGCGGCGATGCCGATGTCGGCTTCGCGGGCCTCGCCCGGGCCGTTGACCACGCAGCCCATCACCGCAACCTGGATCGGCAGCTTCGCGTCCTCCAGTTTCTGCTGGGCCTCGGCGGCCACGGCGATCACGTCTACGTCGGCGCGACCGCATGAGGGGCACGCGATGAGGTCGAGGCCTTTGCGCTCTCGCAGGCCCAGGTATTCGAGCAGGGCCCGGCCCGCCTTCGCCTCCTCCACCGGATCGGCGGTGAGCGAGAAGCGGATCGTGTCGCCGATCCCTTCCAGCAGCAGCGTGGCGATGCCGGCCACCGACTTGATGAGCCCGCCCGGGGGTGGCCCGGCTTCGGTGACTCCAAGATGGAGCGGGTATTCGACCTGGCCGGCCAGCAATCGATAAGACTCGACCATGGACGGCACGTGACTGTGCTTGACCGAGATCTTGATGTCGTAGAAATCGACTTCTTCCAAATAACGAATTTCCTTCAGGGCGGACTCCACCAGCGCCTCGGGGGTGGCGGAGCCGTATTTGGCGAGGAGGTCCTTGTCCAGCGACCCTCCGTTGACGCCGACCCGGATGGGCACACCGGCCTCGCCCGCCGCCCGGGCCACGGTCTTGATGTGCGCCTCGTTGCGAATGTTGCCGGGGTTGAGCCTCAGGGCCGCCACTCCCGCCTCCAGCGCCGCCAATGCCAGTCGGTACTGAAAGTGGATGTCGGCGACGATCGGTACCGGTGCACGCGGCACGATCTCGGCCAGCCCCTCGGCTGCCTCCAATTCGTTGCAGGTGACCCGAACGATGTCGGCGCCGGCTCCGTGCAACGCGTAGATCTGAGCCAGGGTCCCGTCGACATCGGCTGTCTTGGTGATGGTCATGGATTGGACAGAAACCGGCGCCCCTCCACCCACGGGGACCGGTCCGACGTGGAGCTGGCGACTCGGGCGGCGTTCGATCGCCATCTAGCCCACCGGGAAGGGGGCGAAGATGTCGAACCACAGCCCGATTAGGAAGATGCCCATGAAGAGCACGATGACGCCGATGGCGATGGGGGCCAGGCGGTCGAAGTTGGCAGGACGACCCGTGAGCTTCTGGTACAGCGCAATCGCGGCGTGCCCACCATCGAAGGGCAGGATCGGAATGAGGTTGAAGAGCGCTACCACCACGTTGAGGCTCGCCAGCACCCCGAGCAAGCCCGCCCAGCCGAAGGACTGCTGGATCTCGTCACCGGCGGCCACGATTCCCACCACGGTCGTCGGGCGGTTCTCGGGGGCGGGGGTGTCACCGGAGGCGATGTCGCCGAGCAGGTTCACCAGGTTGATCGGGTTCAAAAGGCGCGCCAGACCGGTCACGGTGGCACCCACCTGCTCCCAAAAGGCCGGCCACGTTTGGGAGAACCCCTCGAGCACGCCCATGCGTTCGGTGGTTCGGGCCGGCGCAATCCCCATGTAGCCGGTGACCTCCCCCTCGACCAGCTCCCGCTCCCCGGGGGTGATGACGAGCGGGACGATGCTGCCGTTGCGTTCCACGTCCAGCTCGATGGCTACGCCCGGTCGCTCCCGGACGTAGTCACGAAAGGGGGTCCACTCGTCGACTCGAATGCCGTCGTAGGCCACGATCACATCCCCGGCCATCAATCCGCCGGCGGCCGCGGCGGTCGGCTCGCCGTCAGGGCCCAACTCGACCACCTGGTCGATGGTCGGTATCGCCTCTCCTGGCAGTCCCACGAAAACGAACACGCTGTAGATGAGGACAAACCCCAACACGAGGTTGGCGACGATCCCCGCCAGCACGACCACGGTCTTCTTCCAAAACGGGGCCCCCCGGTAGGTGCGGTGTTCTTCAGCCGGATCGACTTCCTCGCCGGGATGCATCCCGACGATCCTCACGTACCCACCCAATGGCAGCAGCTTGAGGCCGTACTCGGTCTCCCCTTTCCGGAACGACCACAGCTTGGGGCCGAAACCGGCGAAGAACTCGGTGGCTTTCATGCCGAACGCCTTGGCGGCTGCGAAGTGTGCCGCCTCGTGAATCAGGACGGCGAACAGGATGCCCAGCGCTATGAAGAGTCCCGCGGTCATGGGGAAAACCTACTTGCTGTCATGGGATATCGGTTCCTGTGAGTGCAGGTAGGCGGGCGTCCCGGTGCCATGGGGTGAGCGTCGTCAGCAGGTTCCCGCCAGCTCGGATGCCCGGCTGCGTGCCTCTCCGTCGATCGCCACTACTTCGGCCACGGACGTGATTTCCTGAACGCCCATGCGCTCGAGCGTCGTCTCGACCACTCTGGCGATGGACGTGAAACCGATGCGTCCGTCCAGGAAGGCCTGCACGGCGATTTCGTCCGCAGCATTGAGCACCGCCGGGGCGCTCTGGCCGGCCCGTCCCGCCGAGTACCCGAGGCCGAGCAGGGGAAAGCGATCGAGGTCCGGGCGTTCGAATGTCAGGCTTCGATCGGTCCAGTCGAACGGCTCTCCGCCGTCGGCGCGGGCGGGGTACGTGAGCGCATATTGAATGGGCACCCGCATATCCGGCTCCCCCAGGTGGGCCTTGATGGATCCGTCGACAAACTCGACCATCGAATGCACGATGCTCTGCGGATGGACCACGACGTCGATGTCGTCGTAGGGCACGTCGAACAGCAGATGCGCCTCGATGACCTCAAACGCCTTGTTCATGAGCGTGGAGGAGTCGATCGTGATGCGGGGCCCCATCTCCCAGGTTGGATGAGCGAGCGCATCGGCCACGGTCACGTCGGACAGGTCGGCCCGCCGCCGGAATGGTCCCCCGGAAGCGGTCAGCACCAGACGGCGCAGCGCAGACCGGTCCTCTCCCTCCAGACACTGGAAGAGTGCCGAGTGTTCCGAATCAACCGGCAGGATCTCGCCTCCTCCCCGCCGCGCCGCCGCCAGGACCACCGGACCTCCTGCCACCAGGCTTTCCTTGTTGGCGAGCGCCAGACGGTTGCCCGCCTCCAACGCCGCCACCGAGGCTCGCAAGCCCGCCGAGCCCACGATCCCGTTGACCACTGTGCCTGACAGGCCCGCCAGCTCCTCGACTGCGTCGGCTCCCCGTCGGTATCGG
The DNA here is from genome assembly GCA_041609995.1 of Acidimicrobiia bacterium. GTDB lineage: Bacteria > Actinomycetota > Acidimicrobiia > Spongiisociales > SHLN01 > JABDOU01. Next base: position 1,322 of record JBFIPU010000057.1, on the reverse strand, counting down.
GAGCCGAGCTCATTCCGGAGCGATTCGTGTTCCTCGTTGGTCGGGGCGGCGGCCACGACCGGCGCCTCCGGATACCGTCGTGCCAGTTCCAGGAGTTCGACCGAGCCCCGGCGGGCCGCCAAGCCCGCCACCTGCATCCCGAGACGGTCCGCCACCTCACACGATTGGCGGCCGATCGAGCCGGTTGCCCCCAGAACGATCAGCGGAGCGGTGTTGCTCAGATGACGCCCGCCCACGTGAAGATCAAATAGGCGGCCGGAATGGCGAACAGGTAGCTGTCGATGCGATCGAGCAGACCTCCGTGGCCCGGCAGCAGGTTCCCCATGTCCTTCACACCCAATTGCCGTTTGACCAGCGACTCGCCCAGATCACCCAGCGGCGCCGCCACCGAGACTCCCGCTGCCAACGCCAGCCCCAGAGTGGTCGTGATCGGCTCGACGAAGAGCGAGGTCAAGAACGCCATCATGAACGCCAGGAGCAACCCTCCCACCAGTCCCTCCACGCTCTTGTTCGGCGAGATGATCGGTGCGAGCTTCCGTTTGCCGATTGCTTTGCCGACGAAATAGCTGCCGACGTCGAACGCGGCCACGATCAGCATTGTCGAGACGATCAGCCCGATGCGGTGGTCGGATTCGGCGATCGGCAGCACGAGGGCCAGCAAGCCGGGTATCCACGCCACTCCGAAGAGCGACACGACCGCATTGGAAAAGGGCTCCCGGGGCGGTTCGGACCGTGAGCCGTACCAGGCGAGGATGACGGCAGCAGTCGCGGCGAGGGCGGCCGGAATAGCCGCCGGTCCATTCGTGTACGTGCCGACGAACAAACCGATGGCGCCGAGCCAGGCAAACAGCCGCAGAGGTCGGTAACCGTGCTCGGTGGTCACATCCATGAATTCCGTCAAGGCGATCAGACCGACCGCTCCGATGAAGATCAAGAACGAAACCCCGCCAAAGCTCAACGAAAGGCCGAAGACCGCCAGGAGCAGGATCGCACTGGCAACCCGCAGCGTGAGCTCGGATTCAGCCGGAAGAGCTTCTTCATCGGCAGGAGTGTCACCCGATCCCTCGTCCGGCTCTTGATCCAGTTCCCGATCGTCATCCAGGTCCTCGAGGAAAAACGAGTCATCGCTGGCGATCTCGTCGACCCCCAGATGGGCGGAGTCCACGCGATCCAGCGGAGCCGCCATCGGCTCGGCCGCGATTTCCTTGTCTTCTGCCTCGGCGATCGCCGCCGCCAGGCCGACGTGCTCTTGCGTGGGGGGCTGGGCGTAGTCGTCGTGCGTGAGCTCCTGGGTCGTGAACGTCTCGAATTCGAGCGGGGCG
>JBFIPU010000056.1:0-17030 GCA_041609995.1 Acidimicrobiia bacterium | reverse complement strand
CTTCCGAGCCGTGTATTTCCTGCCCGCCATCGCAGGGGTGGTGGGCGTGACACTCATCTGGAAGCAGCTGTTCAATTCAACCGTTGGCTACCTGAACTTCATCATTTTGAAGGTGACCGAATGGATCAACGCGCTGGGCGGATTCGAGTGGGAGGCACCGCAGCCCCAGTGGATCTCCGACTCCAACATCGCGCTGTTCACGATCGTCATCCTGTTCGTGTGGCAGCAGATCGGTTTCAACACAGTGCTATTCCTTGCCGGTATGCAGAGCATCGACCGCACCCTGTATGAAGCTGCCGAAATCGATGGCGCCGGCCCCTGGCGGCGGCTGATTTCGATCACGGTGCCGACTCTGCGACCGACCACCGTCTTCGTCGTCGCCAGCACCACCATCCTCGCGCTTCAACTCTTCAACGAACCGTTCATTCTGCATTCGCCCAACCCGCCTGCCGGCCCGGGCAACTCGACCATGACTCCGGTGGTGTACCTCTATCAGAACGCGTTCCAGCAGTTTCAAATTGGTTACGCCTCGGCGGTTGCCTGGGCGTTGTTCATTCTGATCTTTGGTGTGACGCTGCTGTATTTCCGTCGTGGCGGAGAAGACGGAGTCCTGAGCACATGACCACCGTTACCACGTCGGGCCTCGGCAACAGGCAAGAAGCCAGCCAGCGGCGTCGCAAGCTCCTGCGAACCGTGGGGGTGCGGGGTGGCGCCTATTTGATCCTCACCACGGTGGCGCTCGTCATGTTGTTTCCTTTCTTCTACATGGCGGCAACTGCGGTCAAGACCCCAGACGACACCTTCCGGTATCCACCCAAGATCCTTCCCCGGTCGCCGGCCACTGTCGAGCTGAATGGTGAACAGGTAGAGCTGTTCCAGGTAGAAGTGCCGGGTCGTGGGTCGGAATCGGCCATCCTCGCCGAATCGGGGATACGCGCCGGCCTGTTCGCCGATCCCGAGGACCCGGACGACACGATCGCCTGGCCACTGGATCTGGCGACGGAGACCGGGGCCACCGCAACGGTGAGTGGCGAGAGCCTGCCGGTCTATGACGTGAGCCTGGGAGACGAAGTCGCACGCCTGGCGCTGGTGCGGAATACGTCGGTCGGCAGATTCGTGGCGGTCGATGATCCAGGCGCGGAGACCTACGGGGTCGTGCGCACCACCGAGCAGGCCGAGCGGGTTGAGGCGCAGTGGCAGAACTTCGAAGAGGTCATCGAGCTGCGCGATTTCGACCGCTCGCTCACCAACACGATCCTCGTGACGATCCTGGTGGTGGGTGGCATTCTGTTCACGTCGATCATGGGCGGCTATGCGTTCTCTCGCATTCGGTTTGTGGGACGCGACCAGATCTTTGTTGCCTACCTCGGCTCGATCATGATCCCGTTCGTGGTGCTGATCGTGCCACTGTTCCGGCTGATGGTGTCGCTCGGGTGGGTGAACACACTCGGTTCCCTCGTCTGGCCCTTCCTCTTCAACGCCTACGGAACGTTCTTGATGCGGCAGTTCTTTGTGGCGATCCCGTCGGAGCTCGAGGAAGCCGCATTCGTCGACGGTGCCCGCCGCTGGACGATTCTGTGGAGGATCTTCGTCCCTCTGGCGTGGCCTGCCATCGCCACGCTGGCGACCTTCTCGTTCCTGTACGCATGGAACTCGTTCATCTGGCCGCTGGTTTCCATCAATCTGGCCAACTCGGACGACTTCGTGCTGACGCTGGCGCTGCAGCAGCTGGGAGGGCAATCGGGCGAGGGACCCAACCTGATCTTCGCCGCTATCGTCTTGTCTGTGGTCATCCCCTTTGGCGTATTCGTGATGGCCCAGCGGTATTTCGTGGAGAACGTGGCGAGCTCTGGTATCAAGTAAGCATGTTGCAGATCTACCAGGTGACGGTGCCCGAGCAGTGGATCGACTACAACGACCACCTGACCGAGGGCTACTACGGCGTCGCCTTCGGTGAGGCGAGCGATGCACTGCTGGAGCACGCCGGCTTCGATGAGCAGTACCGGCGTGACGAACGGGGGAGTTTCTACACGGTCGAAACACACGTCCAGTACCTCCATGAGGTGAAGCTGGGCGAGCGGCTCACGTTCGAGACGATGGTGCTCGGGGTTCGGCCCAAGAGCCTGCATGCGTTCCACGCCATGAAGCGGGAGGACGGCAAGATCGCCGCCACCCAGGAGACCCTGCTGCTGCACGTGGACCTCGACGAGGTGAAGGTGCGGGCAATGGCCCCCTGGATCCTCAACAATTTCAAACAGTTTGCGGAATCCCACGGTACGCTTCGGAAACCCGATGCCGTCGGGCGTTCGATCAAGCACTAACCACACCTTGTCGGAGGCCGGATGGCCGCCCTCTCATCACCTGCGGACCTGAACGGGGACTCGACAACCCTCGCCGTTCGCAATTCCTGGGGCCTGTTCACCGCCCTGCTCCTCATGATGCTCGGCAACGGGCTGCTGGCCTCGCTGCTGGGTATCCGAGCCGAAGGCGAAGGCTTCTCAGGTGCCGCCATCGGCCTCATCATGGCCGGCTATTACGTGGGTTTCCTGGCGGGCTCACGTGTGGCGGTGGTGCTGAGACGGGTGGGGCACGTTCGGGTCTTTGCCGCACTCGCATCGCTGGCTTCGACCGCTGCCCTGCTCCACGCGGTCTTCGTCAATGAGTTCGCGTGGGGAGGCATGCGGCTGGTCTTCGGGTTCTGCCAAGCGGGGCTGTACATCGTGGCAGAGAGCTGGCTCAACGCCGAGGCCACCAATGAGAACCGGGGCAAGATGATGAGCTGGTACATGGCGGTGCTCCTGGGCGGGGCTGCGCTCGGCCAGCTGTTCCTCAATGTGGCCGACCCATCATCGTTCGAGCTGTTCATCGTCGCGTCTGCCCTCGTGTCGCTGGCGGTGGTGCCGGTGTCTCTGTCCATCGGCACGGCTCCGGCGGTAATGGATTTGCCGCCGCCACTGTCCACCGCCGAAATGTGGGACCGGGTGCCGCTGGGGATCGTCGTGGCCCTCGGCACCGGGATCGCCAGTGGGGCGGTCTTCGGGATGGCTTCGGTCTATGCCACCCGGGCCGGCATGGCGCCGGGCCGGGTGGGGTTGTTCGTGGCAGCGATGATGGTCGGCGCCATCGTCTTTCAATTCCCGATCGGGGCGGCGTCGGATCGGATGCTGCGGCGCCGGGCCATGTTCATCGTGACCATGGTGGCGGCTGGTCTGGGCGTGGTCGGCACGACCGTCGATCCGCTCGGCTGGCAGATGCTGGCCCTCATCTTCGCCTTCGGTGGTTTCTCGTTTCCGATGTACTCCCTCGTGCTCAGCCACATCAACGACTACATGCCGGTGGGTCAAGCGATGGCGGCCAGCATCCAGGTGGTCTTCTGGAATGGCGTCGGGGCCATCGTCGGGCCGTTGATCGTCGCTGTTGCGATGGAAGTGATGGGGATTGTCGGCTATTTCTGGATGCTGGCGCTGATCCATGCAGTGATGGGGTTCTTCATCGTCGGTCGAATCATCACCAAAGAGCCGATGATCACCCGCCACGAACAGCAGCCGTGGCGTCGCATACCTGTGAGGTCGAGCGTGGTGCTGGCGGTTCACGGCCGTCTGCGGCGCACCAACGGTCTCATCGAGCGTCGCCGCAACGCTCGCGACGAAGACCCTGGCGAGGACGAGCGGGGCTAGAACTCCTTCGCCAGCCGCAGGGCGTCGTAGATGGCGGCGTGGATGTTGCGTCCCGAAATTGCGTCGCCGATGCGAAAGAGCTGGTAGCCACCGTCGGGGTTGACCACCAGCTCCTGCGGGCGACCCTCCACCAGGGCGTCGAGGTCCAGCTCCCCGTGGTTGGTGGATTCGGCTTTGAGCTCGAAGTACACATCGTCGAGCGGGAGAGTCCCGTGCTCGACCACCACATGGTCGACGATCCGCTCGGTGTAGGTGTTCGTGTATTCATTGTGGAGGGTGGCGGCCAGCCCGTCGGGGTGCTGGCTGACGCTCACGAGCCGCAGATCGGGAGTCATGACCACGCCGTTCTCGTAGAAGGACTTGAGGTAAGCAGGGTGGGCTGTGCCGATGACCTCGTAACCGACCAGGCGATCGGGTGTGACGATTTCCAGCTGGACGTCGACCCGTTCGGCCAGTCGTTCGGCACACGAGAGGGCATGCTCGTTGCCGTGGTCGTCGAAGAGGAGAACGGATCCGGTGGGCGTGGCGGTTCCGGCGATGACGTCCCAGATGGTGGTGACGAGCTCTTCTCCTTTGTCGAGAAACGTCGTATTGGGATAACCGCCGGTGGCGACGATCACGATGTCGGGTTGCTCGGCCATCACGGTGGCGGCGTCGGCATAGGTGTTGAGCCGGAGGTCGACGCCCAGGTGGCCGATTTCGCCCACCAGCCAATCGACGATGCCGATCATCTCCTGGCGGCGTTCGGTGGCGCGCGCCAACAGTTGCACCTGGCCCCCGGGCTCGTGCATGGCCTCGAAGAGCACGACGTCGTGCCCGCGGGCGGCGCTGACCCGCGCCGCTTCCATTCCGGCCACGCCGGCCCCGACCACGATCACCTTCTTCTTGGGCCCGGGTGACGGCTCGATCACGTGCGGCATGGTTTCTTCCCGCCCCGTTGCGGGGTTCTGGATGCACAGGGCGTCGGCGCCGGTGTAGAGGCGGTTGAGGCAGTATGAGGCTCCGACGCAGATGCGGATGCGGTCCTCTTCGCCCCGTTCGAGCTTTTTGACGATGTAGGGGTCGGCCATGTGGGCCCGGGTCATGCCGACCATGTCGACCAGACCTTCGCTGATGGCGTGGCGGGCGGTGGCGAGGTCGGTGATGCGGGCGGCGTTGAAGACCGGCAGGTCCACCGCTTCCTTGATGGCGGCCGCCAGCGGTAGGTGGGGACCGAGGGGAGTGCCGAATCCGGGTATCACATGGCTGATCGCCTCGTCGCTGGCGATGAAGCCTTTGATGATGTTGACGAAGTCGATCATTCCGGATCGCGCCAGCGTCGTGGCGATGTACGTGCAGTCCTCCTGGGTGAGGCCGCCCTCGCGATCCTCGGTGCCGGACATGCGGATCCCAACGATGAAATCGTCGCCGACCTGATTGCGCACCTCTTCGAACACTTCACGGCTGAAGCGCATCCGGTTGTCGATGCTGCCGCCGTATTCGTCCGTGCGTTGGTTGACGAGCGGCGTCCAGAACTGGTCGACCAGATGCCCGTAAGCAATGATCTCGACTCCGTCCAGCCCTCCCTCCTTCGCCCGCCGGGCAGCCTGGCCGAAGGCCTTGACGATCCGGCGGATGTCGGCGTGCTCGAGGACCTTGGGAAAGCTGCGGTGGGCGGGCTCGCGGACCATCGATGGCGCCACCGTGGGCAGCCAGTTCTCGGCGTCCCAGATCGTGCGCCGTCCCATGTGTGTGAGCTGGACCATCGTGTATGCCCCGTGCCGGTGCACCCGGTCGGCCAGCTGCTGGAAATAGGGGATGATCTCATCGCTGCCCGCGAACAGCTGGCCGAAGGCGGCGGGAGAGTCCTTGTCCACGTTGGTGGATCCGCCGAACATCGTGAGCGCCAGCCCGCCTTTGGCCTTTTCTTCGTGGTAGAGCTGGTATCGCAACTTGGGTAGGGCATCTTCGGCATACGCCGGCTCGTGCGACGTCGACATGATGCGGTTCTTGAGGGTGAGGTGCTTGAGCCGAAACGGCTGGAGCAACGGATCGTCGGCCATCGAGATGATGGTACCGACGGGGTCACGCTCCGCAAGGCCGTGCCCCGACTGCGTACCCAGGGTTGTAGGTGGCGGAAACCGCCGCTTAGAACCCTGGGTACGCGGTTTAGGCTGAATCCATGGAGACGGTGAGCTTCACGGCCATGGCCGACGGGACCAAGGACGAGTATGAGTTGCTGGCTGCCATCGAGGCCGAGGAGATGCAACAGATGGCCGATCGGGCACTCGGGTGGCTGCGATCGATGGACGAACCGACCGGCTATCAGGTCACCCGGCTGGAACACTCCTTGCAATCGGCCACCCGGGCACAACGGGCGGGCGAGGACGAGGAGTTCGTGGTCGCCTGCCTGTTGCACGATGTGGGCGACATCCTGTCACCCGCCAATCACAGCGAGGTGGCGGCGGCGATGTTGCGTCCCTACGTGTCCGAGAAGACGTACTGGATCATCAAACATCACGGCCTGTTCCAGACCTTCTACTACCACCATCATTTCGGGAAGGATCCGAATGCGCGCGACCGCTTCGCGGACCACGAGTGGTACCAGGACACCGTGAACTTCTGCGCCAACTACGACCAGAACTGTTTCGACCCCGATTATGACTCAGAGCCTCTCGAGTTCTTCGAGCCGATGGTGCGCCGGTTCTTCGCCGAGCCGCGGGCCCACGTCTAGCCCGCCGGCCGCCGATGCCGGTCTGGTTGACCGATGCCGTTCGATTGTGAGCTGATCCGGGAAGGGCTGGTCGCCCAACCGGTCAACACCGCTTCCAGCCTGGCGTTCGTGGCAGCGGCGGTCCTCGTCTGGCCCCGCCACCGGTTCGGGGCCGTGGCTCTCGCTTGGATCGGTGTCGGCTCCGTGTTGTTTCACGCTCAACCCTCGTGGCTTTCTTCGTTGGTCCACGATTCCGGTCTCGTGGTCGTCGGGGTGGCGGCCCTGGCAGCTGTGTGGTCAAACCGCCGGACCCTGGCTGTCTGGCCGTTCGTTGTGTTGGCAACCGGCCTGGGATTTTGGGCAGTCACCCGCACGGGCGGGCCGTGGTGCAGTCCGGATTCTGTGGTGCAAGGCCACGCCCTCTGGCATGTGTTGGCCTCGGTCGGGATCACCGGTCTGCTCGTGGGCAGTCGTCGAATCTGATCCAGGTCGTTGCTATCCCGGCGTTGTCAACCGTCCAGACCGGATCGCACCAAAGAGCGGGCCAGCCGGTCGGCGGCGGCGGTGACCAGTGTGCCGACCTCCTCTTCGCTGCCTTCGACCGGGAAGCGATAGGCCGGGCCGTAGACATGCATGGCAGCAATGACGGCCCCGGACTTGTTCCTGACCGGGGCGGCGACGCTGTTCAATCCCTCGACGAACTCTTCCATCACCCAGATGAACCCCTGCGATCGGAACGACTCAAACCGTTCCCTCATGGCGGCGAGCGACGTGATCGTGCGCTCCGTGAATGGCGCCGGGGCGCGGGAGAAGTATCTCTCGAGTCGCTCATCGGGCCACCCGGACAGGAACACCTGACCGTCGGGTACCGCATGCATCGGGATGAGCTCGCCGCTCCAATCCCGGATCTGGATCGGGTTGTCGGAATCGACCTGGGTGAGATAGTGGACCCGATATCCGTCCGGGATGCTGATTCCGGCTGTCTCCCCCAGCTTGGCGGTGAGGCGGGCGAGGTGGGGTTGGGCCAGGGAGGCGAGGTCGGTTCCGGCTGAGGAGCTGGCCAGAGAGTTGAGTGCCGAGCCGAGCCGGTAGGGGCCGCCGTCCTCGTCGCGCTCAACCGCCTTCAAGTCTTCGAGCGTGGCCAGCAGACGGGCGGTGGTGCTCTTCGGAAGGTGGGCTCGCCGGGCGAGCTCGGTCAGGCCGGCCGGCTCCACTGCCAGCGCCTGCAGGAGGTCGAACGCCCGGCGAATCGATTGCACCATAGGGCCACTCTACAGACCTGTTCCACGATGCGGAACAGGCGGAAAACGTCACTTGGCGCCGGGCTCGAGTCGTCTATATTGGTTTCTGCAAAACCGAATCGGGGCTGGGACGCAGCGGCTTTCGCGCCGGTTGCTCTCGGTTGTCCTGCCTTCTTCCGTTTTTCGGAATGCCGTGCTATGCTTGCGGTTCCGATTGATGCCGTCCGCCCATTTCTCGACCAAACCCTTGTTGTTGACTTTGTTGACCCGTTCGTTGCCCGATTGTTGATCGTTTGTTGACCGTTCTGCCAACTGTTGCTGATAGCTGGTTCGATTGAAACAACACCGATCGATTCGACCCGGATGCAAGCCGTTGGATCGCGGCTGCATCGACAACTGACCACGTAGAGAGGACCGCCCTTGGCTTCGCGCACTGCCACCCGCCTTTCGTTCGCCAAAATCCCGGAAGTCCAGCCGCTTCCGGATTTGCTGTCTGTACAGCACGAGTCGTTTCAGTGGTTCCTCGACGAAGGGCTGCAGCAGCTGTTCGCCGAGATCTTCCCCATCGAGGATTTCACCGGCACGCTGGCGCTCGATCTCAGAGATCACTGGTTCGGCGAGCCGCCGCTGTCGATCGCCGAGGCCAAGGAGCGGGACGCCAACTACTCCCAGGCCTTGTTCGTGACGGCGCGGTTCATGAACAAGAACACCGGCGAGATCAAGGAGCAGCAGGTCTTTCTCGGGGATTTCCCCATGATGACCGCCAACGGGACGTTCATCGTCAACGGCACCGAGCGGGTCGTGGTGAGCCAGCTGGTTCGCTCGCCGGGCGTGTATTTCGACTCGAGCATCGACAAGACCTCCGACAAGGACGTGTACTCCGCCAAGCTCATCCCCGGCCGCGGTGCCTGGCTCGAATTCGACGCCGACAAGAAGGACACCATCGGTGTGCGCGTCGATCGGAAGCGTCGTCAGTATGTGACGACATTCTTGCGGGCGCTCGGCATCGCCGAGACAGACGAGGAGATCCTGGCGCTGTTCGATGGCGCCGAGTCGATCGCAAACACGCTCGAAAAGGACCCGACCGAAAACCGCGACGAGGCTCTCCTCGACCTCTACCGGAAACTGCGGCCCGGAGAGCTGACCACCGTCGAATCGGCTCGCGGTCTCATCAATACGCTCTTCTTCAACACCAAGCGCTACGACCTGACGCGGGTCGGTCGCTACAAGCTCGACACCAAGTTCGGACGCAACGTCGACCTCTCCCGGTATGACCGCGAAGAAGACGGCCTGCTCTCCACGGACGACATGCTGGATGCCATCCGGTATCTGGTTCATCTGCACGCCCGTACCGACGGATACCGCACGGACGACATCGACCATTTCGGCAACCGCCGCATCCGCACGGTGGGCGAGCTGATCCAAAACCAGATCCGGGTCGGGCTCACGCGCTTGGAGCGTGTGGTTCGTGAACGCATGACCACCCAGGACCCGGAGGTCATCACGCCGCAGAGCCTGATCAACATTCGCCCCGTGGTGGCCTCGATCAAGGAGTTCTTCGGAACCAGCCAGCTCAGCCAATTCATGGACCAGCCCAACCCGCTGGCCGGCCTGACCCACCGCCGCCGCCTGTCGGCCCTCGGTCCGGGAGGACTGAGCCGCGAACGGGCCGGCTTCGAGGTGCGCGACGTCCATCCGTCCCACTATGGACGCATGTGTCCGATCGAGACACCGGAAGGTCCCAATATCGGGCTCATCGGATCGTTGGCCACCTACGCCAAGGTGAACCGCTTTGGGTTCATCGAAACGCCGTACCGCAAGGTCGAGGCCGGCAAGGTCACCAAGAAGGTCGAATACCTGACCGCCTCCGAGGAAGAGAACTACGTCATCGCCCAGGCGAACGCCGAGGTGAAACCCGACGGCTCCTATATGAATCCGCGGGTTCTGGTTCGCCGTCGCGGCGGCGAGGTGGACTACGTCGAGCCCAAGGAAGTCGACTACATGGACGTCTCCCCCAAACAGATCGTGTCCGTGGCGACCTCCCTCATCCCGTTCCTGGAGCACGACGACGCCAACCGGGCGCTCATGGGCTCCAACATGCAGCGCCAGGCCGTGCCCCTGTTGCGAGCCGAGGCACCGCTCGTCGGCACCGGTGTCGAGCAGCGGGCGGCGTATGACTCGGGCGAGTTGATCATTGCCGAAGACGACGGCGAGGTGGTCGAGGTGACCGGTACCGAGATCGTCGTCAAGGAGAACTCCAACAACCGCAAGCGGGCCTACCAGCTCAAGAAGTTCGTGAGGTCCAACCAGGGCACCAACCTCAACCAGAAGGCGGTGGTCGAGGAGGGCGACAAGGTCAAGACCGGCGACGTCCTGGCGGACGGCCCCTCCACGGACCTGGGCGAACTGGCTCTGGGCAAGAACCTGCTCGTGGCATTCATGCCATGGGAAGGCCACAACTTCGAGGACGCCATCATCCTCAACGAGAACCTCGTGAAGAACGACTCGCTCACCTCGATCCACATCGAGGAGCACGAGATCGAGGCGCGGGACACCAAGCTCGGAGCCGAGGAGATCACGCGGGACATTCCCAACGTCGCCGAGGAGGTTCTGCGGGATCTCGATGACGAAGGCATCATCCGCATCGGGGCAGAGGTGGGCCCGGGCGACTACCTCGTGGGCAAGGTCACCCCCAAGGGCGAAACCGAGCTCACGCCCGAGGAGCGTCTCCTGCGCGCCATCTTTGGCGAAAAGGCCCGCGAGGTCCGGGACACGTCCCTACGGGTTCCGCACGGTGAGTCCGGCAAGGTGATCGATGTGAAGGTGTTCCGCCGGGAAGCCGGCGACGACCTTCCGCCGGGGATGAACCAGCTGGTGCGGGTGTACGTCGCCCAGCAGCGCAAGATCTCCGAGGGTGACAAGCTGGCCGGGCGCCACGGCAACAAAGGTGTCATCTCCCGCATCCTCCCGCAAGAGGACATGCCCTTCCTCGAAGACGGAACGCCGGTCGACATCGTGTTGTCGCCACTGGGTGTGCCGTCACGCATGAACCTGGGACAGGTCCTCGAAACCCACCTCGGCTGGGCAGCTGCCCAGGGGTGGGAGCCCTACAAGGGCGACGGCAAGGCGGCAGATGGAACGGGCCCCTGGAGCCGGGTGTCGACGCCCGTATTCGACGGTGCTCGCGAGGACGAGATCACTGAGGTGCTCAAAGCCGCCCGCCCGAACCGCGACGGGGTGCAGATGGTCAACGAAGATGGCAAGGCGATTCTGTACAACGGCCGGACCGGTACTCCCTTCGACAACCCCATCACGATCGGGTATATCTACATCCTCAAATTGCTCCACCTGGTCGACGACAAGATCCACGCCCGGTCCACTGGCCCCTACTCGATGATCACGCAGCAGCCGCTCGGTGGTAAGGCCCAGTTCGGCGGCCAGCGGTTCGGGGAGATGGAGGTGTGGGCGCTCGAGGCATACGGGGCCGCCTATGCCCTGCAGGAATTGTTGACCATCAAGTCCGATGACGTGGCCGGCCGGGTCAAGGTCTACGAGGCGATCGTCAAAGGCGAGAACATACCGGAACCGGGTATTCCCGAGTCGTTCAAGGTCCTCGTCAAGGAGATGCAGAGCTTGTGTCTCAATGTCGAGATGCTCTCGGCGGGTGAGGAGATCGATCTGGCCGATCTTGAAGAGGACGTGTTCCGCACCCAAGAAGCGCTGGGGATCGACATCTCCCGCCCCGAACGAGCCACGTAGCCCAGGCGAAAGGAATCACACATGGCAATCAAGATGTTTGATGAGCTGAAGATCAGCCTGGCGTCGGCCGACCAGATCCGGTCCTGGTCCTTTGGCGAGGTGAAGAAGCCCGAGACGATCAACTACCGAACGCTGAAGCCGGAAAAAGAAGGTCTGTTCGACGAGCGTATTTTCGGACCCACCCGGGATTGGGAGTGCTACTGCGGCAAGTACAAGCGGGTGCGCTTTCGCGGAGTGGTGTGCGAGCGCTGCGGCGTCGAGGTGACGCGTTCGAAGGTTCGGCGCGAGCGCATGGGCCATATCGAGCTCGCCGCGCCGGTCACCCACATTTGGTATTTCAAGGGTGTCCCGAGCCGTCTCGGGTACCTGCTGGACATGTCGCCGAAGGATCTCGAGAAGATCATCTACTTCGCCGCCTACCTGATCACGTCGGTGGATCCCGAGGCACGGGAAAAGGACCTCAAAGAATTCGAAGGCGCCGTCGACATCGAGAAGGCGGCGGTCGCCGACGAGTTCGAGGAGTGGCATACCGCCCGCCTCGAGCGACTCGAGCTCGAGCTCAAGGAAATGGAAGAAGGGGGCGCCAAGACGGCGGAGATCAACGCTCGCCGCCGCGAGGTCGAACGCGAGATCAAAGATCGGCGAGAGCGGGCCGAGCTCGAGAGCGAGTTGATCCAGGAGGCATTCGACACCTTCCGCACGCTCAAACCCAAGGACATCATCGAATCGGAGGCTCTGTGGCGCGAGATCTATGAGCGCTACGCCGACTACTTCACCGGGGGGATGGGTGCCGAGGCAGTGCGCGAGCTGCTGGTGCGACTCGACCTCGACGCCGAGATCGTTCAGCTGCGGGAAGACCTGGATGCCAAGTCGGCCCAGCGCCGCACCCGCGCCACGAAGCGGTTGAAAGTGGTGACGCCGTTCCACGAGGGCAAGAACTCGCCGATGTCGATGATCCTCGAGGTCGTCCCGGTGATCCCTCCCGACCTGCGTCCGATGGTCCAGCTCGACGGCGGGCGCTTTGCCACGAGCGACCTCAACGACCTCTATCGCAGGGTGATCAACCGCAACAACCGCCTCAAGCGCCTGCTGGATCTGGGGGCCCCCGAGATCATCGTCAACAACGAGAAGCGGATGCTGCAGGAAGCCGTCGATGCGTTGTTCGACAACGGACGACGCGGCCGCGCCGTGACGGGACCGGGCAACCGTCCCCTCAAATCGCTGTCGGACATGCTCAAGGGCAAGCAGGGCCGGTTCCGTCAGAACCTGCTCGGCAAGCGCGTCGACTATTCGGGCCGGTCCGTCATCGTGGTCGGGCCGCAACTCCGCCTCCACCAGTGCGGGCTGCCCAAGAAGATGGCGCTCGAGCTCTTCAAGCCGTTTGTGATGAAGCGCCTGGTCGACCTCGAGCTGGCGCAGAACATCAAGTCCGCCAAGCGCATGGTCGAGCGGTCGCGGGCGCAGGTATGGGATGTACTGGCCGAGGTCATCCAGGAACACCCGGTCTTCCTGAACCGGGCGCCGACGCTGCACCGGCTCGGCATCCAGGCCTTCGAGCCTGTGCTGGTGGAAGGCAAGGCCATCCAGATTCACCCCCTCGTCTGCGAGGCGTTCAACGCCGACTTCGATGGCGATCAGATGGCGGTCCATCTGCCCCTGAGCGCCGAGGCGCAGGCCGAGGCCCGGATTCTGATGTTGTCCACCAACAACGTGCGCTCGCCGGCTTCTGGTCGTCCGATCGTCACGCCTTCCCAGGACATGGTGATCGGGATGTTCTACCTCTCCGAGGTCGTCGAGAACGCGCCAGGCGCGGGTCGGGCGTTCGTCAACGTGGACGAGGCCCTGATGGCCTATGACCAGGGCGAGCTGTCGCTCCATGCACCGATCCGGCTGCGAGTGGGCGAATTGGCCGGAGACCCGGAGATCCATGCCGAGCTCAAGAATTCCATCGGCAAGCTCATCGCCGAAGAGCCCGTCGAGGGCAACGGGTTGACCGAGACCACGCTGGGCCGGGCGCTGCTCAACAGCGCCTTTCCTCCCGGCTTCCCCTATATCAACGAGCAGGTGTTGAAATCGGACATCCGGACGCTGATCGAAGAGGTGATCGATCGCTTCAAGAAGGTCGAGGTCGAGGTCACGCTGGATCGCATCAAAGCGCTCGGTTTCCGGTATGCGACCCAGTCCGGATTGACGATCGCTCTGGAGGACGTCAAGACTCCGCCGTCGAAACGCGAGATCCTGGCCGCTTTCGAGGGCAGGGCCGAGAACGTCGAGCAGCTGTTCCAGCAAGGCGTCATCACCGATGACGAGCGCCGCCAGGAGCTGATCGAGATCTGGACGGAGGCCACCGACCAGGTCAAGGACGCAATGGAAGAGACAATGCTCGAGGAGCAGTTCAACCCCATTGCGATGATGGTTCGCTCCGGTGCTCGCGGCAACATCATGCAGGTCCGCCAGATCGCGGGCATGCGCGGACTGGTGGCGAACCCGAAGGGTGACATCATCCCGCGGCCGATCATCTCCAACTTCCGTGAAGGTCTCTCCGTGTTGGAGTACTTCATCTCAACCCACGGTGCCCGCAAGGGGCTGGCGGACACGGCGCTGCGGACAGCCGACTCGGGCTATCTGACGCGGCGGTTGGTGGATGTGGCCCAGGAGGTGATCGTCCACACCGACGAGACCGACGACACCGGGATCTTGATCCCGATTCGTGAGAACGACCAGCCGATCCGCTACCTGCGGAGCCGCATTTTCGGCCGGATCCTCGCCGAGGACGTCAAAGTCGGACGGTCGCTGTTGGAAAAGCCCGACGGCACCAAGCTCCGCGAGGGCGAGATGATCGACAAGGAAGCCATGCAGGTGCTGTCTTCCAACGATCAGGTCGAGGCGATCAGGGTCCGCTCGCCGCTCACCGACCAGTCCCGCTACGGGATCAGCTCCCACAGCTACGGGCTCAATCTGGCAACCGGTGAGCCGGTCGAAGCGGGCGCCGCCGTCGGCATCATGGCTGCCCAGTCCATCGGCGAGCCGGGTACACAGCTCACGATGCGTACGTTCCATACCGGTGGCGTGGCGGGTGAGGACATCACCCACGGCCTGCCCCGCGTGGTCGAGCTGTTCGAGGCCCGTACCCCCAAAGGCAAGGCGATCCTCACCGAGATCGGTGGCGCCATCGACATCGTCGAGAACGATTCCGGGGGACGGTCCATCGTCGTGGCCGGCAAGGACGAAGAGCTGGAGTACCCCCTCCCGCGCCGTGCCCGCCTGCGGGTGGCCAAAGGCGATGTCGTCGAGGCCGGAGCCCAGCTCACCGAGGGTCCGCTCGACCCCAAAGAGGTGCTCGAAATCCAGGGAGTGCGGGCCGCCCAGATGTATCTGGTCGAACAGGTGCAGGAGGTCTATCGCTCCCAGGGTGTCGACATCCATGACAAGCACATCGAGGTCATCGTTCGCCAGATGCTCCGCAAGGTTCGCGTCGTCCGCTCGAACGACTCCGAGTTCTTGCCGGCCCAGCTCGTGGACCAACAGGAATTCCGGGATGTCAACCAGCGGCTCGTGTCCGATGGCAAGCAGCCCGCCGAGGGGCGTCCCGAGTTGATGGGTATCACCAAGGCGTCACTGGCCACCGATTCGTGGCTGTCGGCGGCTTCGTTCCAGGAGACGACCCGGGTGTTGACCGAGGCGGCGTTGCAGGGCAACTCGGACTATCTGCGGGGGCTCAAGGAGAACGTGATCATCGGCAAGCTCATTCCTGCCGGTACCGGGGCCAACCGCTACCAGCAGGTACAGCCCAACCTGCCCGACGCGACCGTCATGAGCGCCATGGAGCTGTTTGGTGAAACGGGAGACGGAGACGGCGGCGACGAGCTGCCCGTCAACCCGGCGGAATGGCTGGCGTCACTGGGAACCCAGGCCGAGGACAGCGAATAGAGGTTCCGGTTGCGGCGGCGAGAGGCCGCCCGACCTGGGCCGGGTCGATGGCGGCTGATTGGGGCGACCGAATCGACGGTCGCACGGTGTAGCGTGTTCAGCATCCTTGTGCTGGGCGAGGTGGTCGTTTGGCGTCGTGGAGATCGTGATGGATGATCGCGATGCCGGCTCCGGCCGACTTCAGCAGGCTCTGATCGATCTGCGATCCGCTCACGTCGACATTGGCGGCTGCGGTTGGGGTTGTGGTGCTCATCGGATGCTGGCGACCGGTCCCGGATGAAGATCCCTGCTCTGTGCGCAGTGCAACCGACGCTTTTGGTTGCTCGTGGTGAACCGTCCGACTCCCTCTCAAACCCCGAACACGCTCTTGCCGGCGCGGCGGGGTCGCTCGATCGCCCGATCAAGGCGGTCGTGGTGCTGGTTCCGTCCCCTCCGGTCGCCCAATCGAGTCTTGCCCGCCGGTATCTGGTCTGTGCATCGACGAGACATTTCAGGCTGGCCGAAGCGAGGTGCTGTGGGTCAACATCATGGTCGCCCCAGGTGGCTGTGAGCCTCCGGATCGCTGGATCGACGCGGACAAGGGCTTCGATGACGATCGGCCCGTCATAGTTGATGCTCGCCAAAGCGTCGAGGATCTCAACAAAAGGCAGATGCCCCTCGCCACCAACCCGGTCGGCGATGTGATGTGGGGCGCATTTCGGACCATCCCATCACTATGAGTGAGAAATTGAGGCTAAAGAAACGCACAAAGTGGTCGATCATGCTCGGGAGGTTTGGAGCTCTACGACATGATGCAACGCCGGATGCGCCACTTGGCCGGAATCACGATTCTCTTTCTGTTGTTCTCGTCGCTGTTCGTAGGACCGGCGACGAGCGCGCCCGACAAGAAACCCAAATCGCAGACGGAACGCAAAGAACAGCAGGGCCCGGGCAACGGCAACGGACACGCCAGGGGGCAAACTTCGTCGAGTGCCACCACGTCCGGGTCGATCGATGTGACCTCGACCACGACGGCGTCGGCCACCACAATCGCGCCGACGACAACCTCGGCGTCGACAACAACCTCCAGCTCCACCACCACCGCCCCGGCGATCGACCCGACGACCACGTTGGCCCCGACAACGACGGCCTCATCTCCTACCACCACCGGTGCAACCAACACGACGACGACCACGACGGGGCTGCCGACGACCACCACCAGTTCGACGACAACCACCACCACGATCGGCCCGGTCGACTGGGTGTCGCCAGAAGGCGTGACGATCAGGATCGACAGCGATGGAGCCTGGACCGTGGACCAGGTGTATCAGATGCTCCTGGCCAATGCCCTGGATTTGGACCTCATCGGCCCGACGCTCACCATCCATGTCCAGGATGTGTATGCGTCATCCGCCTCCACCAGCGCATCGTCATCCGGGGGTGTGTACAACAGCTTCAACGCCATTCTCTATCTCGAAGGCGTCGATTCCTCTTTCGTCAACACGCCGGATGCGATCCTCGCCCATGAATACGGACACGTGTGGTCCATGTACCACTATTACCTGAGCCAGGGCGGCATGTGGGACGGCTATCTCGCAGCCCGGGACCTCACCGACGACAGCCGGCTGAATTCGTCGTATCGGTGGACACTCACGGAGATCATCGCAGACGATTACAAGCTGCTCTTTGGCTCACCGGAGACCCTCGCTCAACGCCCCAATCACATGAACTGGGAGATCCCCCATCCGTCCG
>JBFIPU010000055.1:0-17471 GCA_041609995.1 Acidimicrobiia bacterium | reverse complement strand
TGCGACGCCGACGGAATCGAGTTGCATCATCTGGTCACCGCCCAGCGCCTGCTCCAGCGCCCGGAGGGTGGCCTCTCCGATGAGGCGGAGGCGGGCCGACGTGGCGGCGGGGCCGACGGCCCGTCCCTCGTAGAGGTTGCCTTGCCAGGAGAGGTTGACTGTTGCTTCGGTAGTGGAACCGGTGGGTTGTTCGACGATCCCGGCGATGGCCGGGCGCTCCAGTTCGGCGTTGCGATCTTCCGGCGTGATCTGCACCACCGAGATCGTGCGCCGATCGATCCCGACCCCATATCGGGCCATCGCGAGGCTCTGAATGTCACGCACGACCTGCTTGGCCGCCTTCGACGGTGACGCCAGCACATGAACCTCAGCGACCCGCTCGCCGTCGGAGATGACGCGGACCGCATCGATCGCGGGCAGGCGGCAGAGCGTTTCCTCGAGTTCCCGGTTATCCACGGTGCAATCGTAGCGGGGGAGGTCGAAAACGCCCGGCACGTATCGCAGCCGTGGAGAAAGCGCACTCTCCGAGAGGAAAAGACCACTTGGATTTGAAAAACGGCCCGCTAGCTTGTGGGGGAACCAAAGCGGGAAAACTCTCGATAACCCGATTGTGGTGGCCGCGCTGGCCGCGTAATCGGGGGAGAAGGTTGGGTTCTGCGGGCGGACCTTCGTGGATACGCGCAGCTGATGCGGGCCGGCCGTGCGCCGAGCGCACAGCCACGCGAGGAGAGATGTCTGACGATTTCCGTCGTTGCCCAGGCAATGACGGAGGAGGGAAGACGTGCCCGGACGACCCAGAAACCCCAGCGGAGCGACTGCAGCCATCGACATCACAGCGTCGGCGGCAAGCCTGAACCCCAAAGGGGCGATAACACTTGAAAACCAAGGTCCTGAAAGTAGTACTTGCGCTGGGGGCAATGGCAGCCGCTGTTGCAGCCGGCGCAGCCAGCTTCTCGATTGGTTGATTGTCCGTTGGTCGCCGGGCCGTCGCCCTCACTTTGGATTCGCACATGGGGTCGGTTGATCGCAACCGACTAGCGATAGGCGCCTTGTACGCCTTTGCCGGTGCGGCGGCAATCGTGCTGCTCCTGCAGAAGCAGAGCTTTCCCCTCACCGCCACGTGGCCGGTCTTCGCGGCCGCCTTCGTGTATTTTCACTGGCAGTCGGTCGAGGTCAACGACCGCCTGCTCGCCAGCCCCTCGGTCATGGTGATCCTCACAGCCGCGGTCGTGTTCGGACACGGACAAGCCATGCTGGGAACAGCCTCCATCGCGGCCCTGGGTGCCATCAACATCAACGACATCCGCCACCGGCGCCTCTTTCAACCGTTTGCGAACTTCGGTCAACTCGTCTTGTCGGCCATCGCCGGCTCCTGGCTCGTCGAACTGGCGCTGCCCGAGCTCGTCACGCCGAGCACGATGACGCGGGTTGCGCTGGCGTCCGCCATCGGGGCCGCCGGCTACGGCATCGTCAACATCTGTCTCGTGCTGGCCGGCATCCGGGTGGCGCTGGGCCGCCACAACGTCTGGCCGTGGTCGGGAATGGCTCGTCTGATCCCTTCGAATCTGATCATGGGGTTCCTGGGAGGCCTGTTGGGGGCGACGATGCTGCTCGTGGGCCCGGTCACCTTGCCCCTCATCCTGGTCGTGTTCTTCGTCGGCCATCTCTCGATGCACTCGTATGCCCATCTTCGCGAAGCACAGCTGGACACCCTCGCCGGGTTCACGAAAGCGCTCGAAGCGAAAGATCCATACACCGCCGGACACACGGAACGGGTGGCGTATTTCTCCCAACTCGTCGGCGAAGAAATGGGGTTCAAAGGCGCCGACCTCGAACGGATCCGAATCGCCGCGCTCATCCACGACATCGGCAAGTTGGCGATCCCGTCTGACTTGCTCCGCAAGCGGGGGCGGTTGACGCCCGACGAGTACGACGTCATGCAGGACCATGCGCACATGGTCGAAGAGGTACTGGGGGAGGTCGAGTTCCTCCGCCCCATGCTCGAAATCGCCTCGGGCCACCATTCTCACTTCGACGGAGCCGGGTACGGCGGTTCCGGGCACACTGAAGGCGAGCGACCGTCGATCGAGGCGAGGGTGCTGGCCGTGGCAGACGCGTTCGATGCGATGACGTCGACCCGTTCCTATCGCGAGGCCCTGACCCAGGACTATGCGCTGTCGGAGCTGAGGGAAAAATCGGGAACCCAATTCGATCCGCACTGTGTCCAGGCCCTCGAAGCGGCCCTGCAGCGGACCGGCGAGGTCTACGGGAGCACCGAGGTGGACTCGGAACACGTGGCCCGCCGCATGGCCGAGACCAAAGGGCGGCGATCCTCGCGACCCTCGGAGCGCGACGGAGCGGCCGCCCGGTTCAAACGGCCGCGGTCGGATCAGGGCTCGTCCCATGGCTGAGCGCTACTTGCGTTCCATCGTGTGGGTGCTCGTCCTCGTGGCCGGAACCGCCGGCCTGTACTGGGCCGGCCTGTCGACCGACCCGTGGATCACGATCGCGATCTGGGCGACAGTGCTGGGTGTCGCCGATCAGATCAGGGTCGAGGCGCCGTCGAACAGCCGTCATGCGGTTTCTCTCGCCGTCGCCGTAGCCGCCATCTCCTCGCTCGACGACGCATGGACGGTGGCTGCCGTCTTCGCCTTCGGTCTTGCCCTGAGCCGTATGTTGATCGGCTGGATCCACGGTCCCATCCGCGGACCGCTTTCGACGTTTGTCCGCCAGGCGGCCGGGCTCGCCTTTCTCGCCAGCATCGACCTCTTCGTGTCCTGGCTGTTCGGGCGGGCGGAATTCGAGGGCCCGGCTGCGGTACTGGCTGCCGTCGCCCTTGCGCTCGTGCTGTGGTTGATCTTTGACGGCTTCATTCGGGTCTACCTCGAGTACGGAATCGGCGACATGAGCACGTCCTTCATCGCCCGGCTCATCTGGCGTGACTGGCCCGTCGTCGCCAGCTTGTTCGGCTCCGGCGCCCTCTTCGGCGCCGCCCACCCGATCCTCGATTGGTGGTCGATCCCGGTGGCCGTCGTGCCGTACGTCTTCACCCACGTAGCCTTCTCCCGGTATTTCGGTGCCCGGCGCACGTATGGCCAGATGATCCGGGCCCTGTCCCGCATCGCCGAGATCGCCGGGATCAGCGAGAAAGGCCATGCGGACAGCACGGCGGGCCTGTGCCTGGCCATCGGTCAGCGGGCAGGCTTACGGCCCGATCAACTGAGGGAATTGGAGTACGCGGCCCTCCTACACGACATCGGTCGGGTCTCCGTCCCGGATCCCTCCAATGCCAAGTTCAGCCACCAGAGCGCCGAACTGGCGACGATGAGTGCTGCCATCATCGGCCAGACCCCTTACCTGGACGGCGTCGCTGGGATTGTGGCGAACCAGTACATGCCGTATCGCCAGCCGGGGCAGGGCTCCGATCCCGGGGTGGAAGTGGCGAGCCGCATCGTGCGCGTCGCCGCCGAGTACGACCGCCTCCTCCACGAGCAGGAGCTGCGGTCGCTCGACGCCATCGAGGTACTCCATCGCGGGAGTGCGTACGACTACGACCCCGAGGTGATTTCGATCCTGCGCGAGGTAGTTGGGGCGTGATGTTGGGTGCCGAAAACGGCACCCAACGTCACGCCCTTGGGGCGCACTTCGTGCGCCGGGGGCAGATCCCTCAATCACGCCCTTGGCGTCGCTAATGGTCCCCCCTCGGGAGCACGAAGTTGGCGAAGGGCAACTCTTCGAGTTGCTTGGGGGAAGGTACCGCTCCGGAGCGAGCGCAGCGAGTGGAGGAGGGGTAGGGGGAAGAGAAGCAGATGAGCGTGCGTGCGTTGGTGTCTCGCACTGCGTGCCATGGCGCATCTCCCGCCGTAGGCGTCGTCACCCTGCGCTTGGGTCGCCGCCGCTATCGCTCGACTGCTGATCCGGGCTCGGCCTCGCTCAGGCCGTGCTTGAACCACCGGACCGGTTTCCGAAGCTGGTTCTCGAGAAAGATGCCGAGCCCCAGTGCGAGGAAGATGTCGCCGAGGGAAATCACGCTCCCGATCACCCGCATCGGGATCACGTCACCCAGAAAAGCCAGGCGAGAGTCGTTCGACAGCTCCACGTGTTTGGGCTGCCTTCCGAAATCGACTGCGATGGACGCCGGATCGATCCCCTCCGCGAGGGCGGCCGCCTCCGGCAGAACCGGCATCCCGCCATTGAGGGCGATCACGGTGAAGTTCATGAAGATCCCGATTCCGGCGAGCAGCATGCCCGGGGCCTTGCGGTTGGCGGCCACCAATACGAGCAGGGGAAGAAACGAAAGGATGATGAGCGTCACGGATGCCCGGCGGCTCCAGACCTCGTCTACGGGAATCCAGGCGGCTGCCGCCTGCAAACCGAAGCCGAGGACGAGCAAGGGCCACCAGCGCAAGCTGACCTCCGACAGGTTCAGAAGTCGTCCGCCCCGAAGAAGAGCGACACCGATGGAGATCACGAGCACTACCGCGAGCCATGACATACGCGAAAACGTACCAGGCCGCCGGTGCCAACCGTGGCATTCGGGGCCAAACACCGTAGGGCCGATTGATGCAGTCGATCAGGGACATCCCCCATACCCGGCCGGGCCTCGTTCGGCGATACTTGGTGCATGAATACCGAAGAGCTCGATCGCTGGGTAGAGGCGGGTCTCATCACCCGCGCCCAGGCGGGGTCGATCCGTGCCTTCGAAGAAACGGGTGAGGCGATTCCAGCTGAGGAGCCGGGGGGCCTGAAGGCGGTGCTGGCCGAGATCGCCGGCTACCTGGGGGCCGCCCTCATCGTGACCACGCTGGCCGCCTTGCTCAACGACCTGTGGCGCGACCTCTCTCCCTGGGCCCAGATCGCCGTGGTGGCCGCCATCACCGCGGTGCTGGGAATCGCCGGTTTCTCCCTGCGCCGGGCCGAA
This sequence comes from Acidimicrobiia bacterium, assembly GCA_041609995.1. Lineage (GTDB taxonomy): Bacteria > Actinomycetota > Acidimicrobiia > Spongiisociales > SHLN01 > JABDOU01. The sequence goes on along the minus strand of JBFIPU010000055.1, from coordinate 12,550 downwards.
GAGCCGGCCCTGACGCGGCTGTCTGCGCTACTGCTGGGGCTGGCGCCGGGCGGGGTGGCCTGGACGCTGTGGTTGCTGGGTGTCGAGCTGTTCCAGGACGAAGAGGGTCCGTTCGTTCCCGGCCTCTTGCTGATAGCGGCCGGCGTCGCGACCTGGGTATACCGCACCTTTCCCCACTTCTTCACACACGTGTCGATGTTTGTCCTCTGGGCGTGGTTCGTGGGCGCCGTTCCGAACTCGTTCGATTCGATCGACTCCCGTCTGTGGTGGATGGGGCTTCTCGCGCTCGGCTTGGCGTGGATCCTGATCACAGAGGCCGGCGTGGTGGCGCCTGACCGGCTTGGTCACTTCCTTGGCACCGGGGTTGCCTTGATCGGCGCCGGCGGGTCCAGCGAATACGGTTGGGATCCGTGGTTTCCCGGACTCTTCGTGGCGGCCTCGATCGTCGCATTCGGGGTTGTTCGGAGCAAGCCTCTGCTCGTGGGCTTTGGCTCAGCCGGATTCTTCATCTTCCTGGCGATGCTGCTGTTCGAAGAGCTCAATGAGTCTGTGGCTCTGCTGGTCCTGCTGGTGATCGGGATCGCGCTGGTCGTGTTTGTGGGGGCGTGGGCACGACGCAATCGGCGGGCCACGTCCGGGGGGTGAGCATGGACCTCGACCGTCGGACGCTGGTGGGCGGAGCAGCCGTCATCCTTGCCGTTGCGGTTGTCTTGACACTGGCGATCGGCTTCCGGCCCCTCACCCCCATCGACGAGCTGGCAGCGGGCTCGGGCTACTCCGGGTTGGTCGCGTACTCGGACGCGGCATCGATGAGCGATCAGTGCGTGCGGGTCATCGATCTGGCCACCGCGGAGCCGGTCATGCCGGCGTATTGTGCCGAGTACGTCCACATATTCGCCTTCGGTTCGGAAGGGGTGGTGGTCGATGGAACCGACGGGCCTCTGTTACTCCCCCTTGATGGCCGGCAGCCGGTGCCCACATCGCTCGAGGACTTCGAATTCCTCGACCCGGAGGGGCCCCCGCCCCGGAGAGAGGAGCATGAGCGCTCTCCCCGGGTTGTGGTCGACGGCGCCACCATCCTCGAACTGAACGGACCCTCCGACTACGTGGTCGAGCAGGTCACGGTGTCGCCCACCGGCGATCTGGTCCTTGCCATCGATTCGGCCGAACGCCTGATCGTGCTGCGGGCCGACGGGAGCGGAGCTCCGGCGCTCATCGACCGCGATGTGCAAATGGCACTCTGGCAGGGGCGAGATCCCGGCTAGAACGTGGGGGGCCGGCCTTCGGCAGCCGACCCCGATGACCGGGTCGTGCGGTCGATGATGAGCCGCGCCGACCGGCTGCGCGTGATGTAGTTGAAGGCCCACTGGATCATCACCAGGATCCGATTCTGAAACCCGACCAGGAAGAAGATGTGGATCAACAACCAGGCGAGCCATGCGAGAAATCCGGAGAAGCGTAGACCCCGGATGTTGGCCACCGCCGCGCTGCGTCCGATAGTTGCCAGGCTGCCCCTGTCCCGATACCGGAATGGAGTCGACTCGCCTCCGGTCAGCCGGCGCCGGATGGTCCTGGCCGCATATTTCCCCATCTGGATTGCGGCGGGCGCCACTCCCGGCACGAGCTCGCCATCCTGCTCCACGTGGGCCATGTCGCCCAGCACAAAGACCTCCGGATGGTCCGGCAGAGTCAGGTGCTGGGTCACCAGCACCCGACCGGCCCGGTCGGTCTCGGCTCCCAGCATGGCGGCCAAAGGGCTTGCCTCGACCCCGGCCGCCCACACGACAACGGCGGCCGGGATGGTCTCGGTCGACCCATCCTCCCGCTCGACCGTGACAGCGGAGGAGTCCACGTCGGTCACCCGCAAGCCCACCCGGACCTCCACCCCCAGGTCGGCGAGCTGGGCAGCGGCCTTTGCCTGGAGCGGGTCGGGATAAGCGCCCAGGATCGTCGGCGCGGCATCCACGAGGAGGATGCGGGCCCGCGACGGGTCGATGTTGCGGAAGCCCTGTTCGGATCGAGACATCTCGGCCATGGTCCCGGCGATCTCCAACCCCGTCGGTCCGGCACCGATGACAACGAACGACAGGAGGTCGTCTGTGCCGGATCGCTCTGCCTGCTCAAACGCTTTGAAGAACCGCGCCCGAATGTCGGTGGCGTCCGACAGTGTCTTGAGGCCGGGCGCCGGCCCCTCCCAATGATCATGCCCGAAGTAGTTGTGCGTGGCGCCGGTCGCGATCACGAGGGTGTCGTATGGGTACGTGCGATTGTGGCTGGCCACCCTCCGGGCGGCCAGATCGATGTTCACGATCTCGTCGAGCACCACCTCGGCATTGCGTTGTCGCCGCAGGATGTGACGGATGGGGCTGGCGATGTCGGCGGGGGACAGGCCGCCCGTCGCCACCTGGTACAGGAGCGGTTGGAACAGGTGGTGGTTGGTGCGGTCGATCAGCGTCAGATCGACGTCGGCAGACTTCAAACCCTTGGCGGCATTGAGGCCGGCGAAGCCGCCACCGACGATCACGACGTGCTGTCGCGTTGTAGCGCTGTTCACTCGCCCTCCCGGGGGAGCAGGCCGTCGACGTCGTCGAGATCCAGTGGCCCTCGGTGCTCCCGGGTCACCATGCCGTTCTGGTCGATCACCATCGTCACGGGCAAGCCGTTGACCCCCAGGGCCTCGGCGACGCTGCCATCGTCGTCCCATGCGATCGGGAAGCGTACCGGAACCTCCTCCAGGAAGGCGCGGGCGTCAGCTTCGATGTCCAGCACGGCCACTCCGATGAAGGCCACGTCCGGCCGGGAGGCGCTGGCCGCATCGAGGGCCGGCATCTCGTCGCGGCATGGTCCGCACCACGAGGCCCAGAGGTTGAGCAGGATTGGCCTTCCGTCGCTCTCGAGGTGGTCGGCGAGATCGAACGCCCCGGCCGATTCCAGGTAGGGGGCTGAGACGGGCGGTGCCGGGTAGGCCTCGAACCCGGAGCCGCAGGACGCAAGGAACACGGCAGCCACCACCAAATACTTCAAGCCACGACTCATCGGCAAGAGGTTACGACGCGCCGGTAGTCTCGGCGGATGGGTTTCTTCGATCGGCAGCCGGACGAGATGCGGGCCCGTGGGCTCGATCCGACCCGGTTGCCGCCTGGTCAATACGTGACGGACCGGTTTCCGGTTCTCCACACCGGCTCGGTGCCGAAGATCGATTTGGCCACGTGGGATTTCTCCATCGGCGGACTGGTCACGAGCCCGCGCACCTACACCTACGAGGAGATCCTGTCACTCGATGCGACCCGGATCGTGGCCGACATCCACTGCGTCACGAAATGGTCGAAGTTCGACACCGAATGGGAGGGGGTGGCGGTGTCCACCTTCCTCGACACAGTCGGGGTCGACCCGGCTGCCACGCACGTGATCGTCAATGCCGAGCACGCTTTCACCGCCAACCTGCCGATCGAGGACTTCCGTCGGGCAGACAACCTGTTTGCATACCGCTTCGGCGGTGAGGAGCTCGAGCTCGAGCACGGTTGGCCGTTGCGGCTGGTGGTGCCCCACCTGTACTTCTGGAAGTCGGTCAAGTGGTGCCGCGGGTTCACGCTGGTCGACCGTGATGAGCCGGGATTCTGGGAGCGCAACGGATACCACATGTACGGCGATCCGTTCAAAGAGCAGCGCTACTGGGGCGATTGATCACCCGGGTCGGCATACGGCCGCATCCGTTTGTATCATCCTCGCATGGGACGCTACATCGAGACGGTCGAAGCCAAGGTGCCGCTCGAGAAGGCATACGCCTACGTCCTCGACTTCACCAACGTCCCCGAGTGGGATCCGGGCGTCAAGAGCAGCCGGCAGGTGGCGGGCGCCGGGCCCGGCCAGGGTGCCCAGTATGAAGTGGTGGCACCGTTCGCCGGCCGCGACGTCACCCTGATTTACACCGTCACCGAGGCCGTTGCCAACGAACGCATCATCATCGAAGGTACCAGCGACCGATCCTGGGCCCGCGACGTCATCACCTTCAGCAGCGACCCCACCACCACCTGGATCGTGTACGAGGCCAACCTGGGTCTCAACGGGCCGCTGAAGATCGTGGAGTTCTTCTTGAACGGGACCTTCGCAAAGATCGTCAAGAAGGCCGCCGAGGGCCTCGAGGATACGCTCAACTCCAAGGCCTGACTGCGCACCGCCGAGGGCGTCGCCTGGGCGCAACGGTTAACCTTCGCCCCATGCTGCAGAACATGATGCGGGCCTCGATGCTCGACCGGAGTTTTTACAACCTGATCGAACACGATCGCAAATTCAGCGGCCAGGCGGCGATGGTGGTCGTGGTCACGTCGGTCGCCGGAGCCATTGGTTCAGCTCTGAGACCGGGTGACCAGGACGTGGTGCGTTCGGCGCTGATTGCGGCCGCCGCCGGGATCGTCGGATGGCTGGCCTACTCGTTCATCACCAACATCATCGGGAACACGCTCGGGGGCGACAGCGACTTCGGCCAGTCCAGCCGGGTACTGGGTTTTGCCCAGGCTCCCATGGTCTTATCCATCATTCCCTGGATCGGTGCCGTCATCGGGCTCGTGTTGACCTTGATCGCCTCGGTGGTCGGTATTCGCGAGGCTCACGACTTCACGACCGGGAAGGCGCTGGCAACCGCCATCCTCGGTTGGATCGTGTTCGCGTTGCTTCGCGGCCTGTTGCCGTTCGTGTAGTCATGCTGCAGAACGTCGCCGGAGCACTAACTCTCAATCGCCGTTTCTACAACACCGTCGAGAACGACAGCCGGTTCAATTTCGATGCTGCCCTGGTCGTGGTTCTGGGAGCCGTCTCCTGGGCCGTGCACGGAGCACTGCGGCCGGGCAACCAGGAGCTGCTGGCCTCTATGTGGCGCAGTGCACTGCTGGCCCTCGGTGTATGGCTGGTGTTCTCGGGGGTGGCGATGATCGTCGGCCGCCTGTTGGGGGGAGACGGCGATCTGGGGCAGGTGGCTCGCGCACTCGGATTCGCCTTTGCGCCGATGCTGTTGTTCTTCATCCCCCTGGTCGGGAACTTCATCGTCTGGCCGTACGTGTTGGTCACGGCGACCGTGGCGATCGACGAGGCGCACGACTTCACCTTCGGGAAAGCCATTCTCACGACGGCGGCCGGGGTGGCAGCCGCCTTTGCCGGGGCGTTCTACTTCGGCAACAACTTCATCGGTTTCTGACGCATTGGATGATCTGTCGCCCGCGTCCTGGGTGATCTGGGCGGGACGTAACCGCACGCCGGGAGCCCCGTTGAACGTCCCTCCCACCATGGCCTCCAACTTCTATCTGCCGAGTGAACGGGTGTACGCCCGGGGCGAGGGAACCGAGACCGCCGAGGCCCTCGAGGAGCTCATGGGTGGCCTGGAGGGTGGGAGAGCATTGGTGTTCAGCTCGGGGATGGCAGCCGTCGCAACGGTGCTCAACCGGCTGGCCGTCGGCTCGGTTCTGGCGATGCCCGACGACCCCTACCACGGGGTGGCCGGGCTGGCAGAAGAGGGCGAGGATTTGGGCCGCTGGAGCGTGCGGCGCCTCGACCTGGCGGACACAGCCGGGTGGATCGAGGCGGCAGCAACCGCCGACCTGGTGTGGCTCGAATCGCCGGCCAATCCACTCATGAGCGTGGCCGACCTCCCGGTCATCTGCGGCGCGCCCAGGAACCCGGGCACCGTGCTGGCGGTCGACGCCACGTTTGCACCCCTGGCGCAGAGCCCGCTCGAGTTGGGGGCAGATGTCGTGATGCACTCGGCCACCAAGTTCATCGGCGGGCACTCGGATCTGCTGGGCGGGGTGCTGGTCACCGCCCGGGGTGATCTGTACGACGAGTTCGAAAACCGGCGCAAGCTCAGCGGTGGCGTGATCGGCGCGATGGAGGCCTTTCTGGCCGTGCGGGGGGCACGGACGCTGGCGCTGCGGATGGAGCGTGCCTCACAGAACGCCATGATGCTGGCGGAGCGCCTCGAGGCCCACCCGGAGGTAGTGCGCGTTCGGTATCCGGGTCTTCCGAGCCACGAGGACCACGAGGTGGCGTCTTCGTTCATGGCCGGCTTCGGGGCCATGTTGAGTTTCGAAACCGCCGGAGAGGGGGAGCGGGCCTCGGCCGTGTGCGAGGCGGTCGAGCTCATTCACCATGCCACGAGCCTGGGCGGTGTCGAGTCCACCATGGAGCGCAGGTCGGTCATCCCCGGTCAGGAGACGATCCCTCCTACGTTGATCCGCCTCAGCGTCGGCTGTGAAGACGTCGAGGACATCTGGCGCGACCTCGACCGCGCCCTGACGTCAACCGCCTAGCCGGCCGGCTCTTCGGCCATCCTGCGCAATACGGTGTGGAGGATCCCCCCATTGCGGTAGTAGTCGACCTCGACAGGCGTGTCGAGGCGGCAGGTGGTCGTGAAGGTGAATTCGGTGCCGTCGGGGCGCTCGACCCGCACCTCGATGTCATCCCGCGGCCCGACCGAGTCGAGAATCATCACCGTGAAGACCTCGCGGCCGTCCAGGCCGAGAGTGTCGGCGTTCTCGCCTTCCTTGAACGTCAGTGGCAGCACACCCATGCCGATCAGGTTGGAGCGGTGGATGCGCTCGAAGCTCTCGGCGATGACGGCCCTGGCGCCCAGCAGCAAGGTTCCCTTGGCGGCCCAGTCACGCGATGAGCCCATGCCGTAATCCTTGCCGCCCAGGACGACGGTCGGGATGTCGGCCTCTTTGTAGTTCATGGCCGCCTCGTAGATCGTGGTGATATCGCCGGTGGTGAAATCGGTGGTGTAGCCGCCTTCGGTGCCGGGTGCCAACTGGTTCTTGACCCGGATGTTGGCGAACGTGCCTCGGGTCATCACCCGGTCGTTGCCCCGCCGAGAGCCGTATGAGTTGAACATCTTGGGTTCGACCCCGTTGGCGATCAGGTACTCGGCGGCCGGGGAATCCTGGGCAATGGCCCCGGCCGGGCTGATGTGGTCGGTGGTGATGGAGTCCCCCAGCTTGGCGAGCACCCGCGCCCCCTCGATCGGCGTGATGGGGGCCACCTCGGTGGTGAGCCCCTCGAAGAAGGGCGGCTCCTGTACGTAGGTGCTGGAGGGGTCCCAGTCGTACAGGGCTTCGCCGGTGGTCTCGATCGCCTGCCACTCGGCGGAGCCCTCGAACACCGATGCATACTCGGTCTTGAACTGTTCGGTGGTGACCGTGGAGTTCACGATGTCGTCGATCTCGGACTGCGAGGGCCAGAGGTCGGACAGGTAGACGTCGTTTCCATCCGGGTCCTGACCGATTGGGTCGCTGGTGAGGTCGATGTCGACGGTGCCGGCGAGGGCATAGGCGACCACCAGGGGAGGGGACGCCAGATAGTTGGCTTTCACGTCCTGGCTGATCCGTCCCTCGAAGTTGCGGTTGCCCGACAGGACCGAGGCGGCCACCAGATCATGCGTGTTGATCGAGGCCGAGATGGGAGGAGGCAGCGGACCCGAGTTGCCGATACAGGTCGTGCATCCGTAACCCACCAGGTAGAACCCACACGCCTCCAGGTCCTGGGTGAGGCCGGCGGCATCGAGGTATTCGGTCACGACTTTGGATCCCGGGGCCAGTGAGGTCTTGACCCACGGTTGACGCTCGAGGCCCCGCTCGCGCGCCTTGCGGGCCACCAGGCCTGCTCCGACCATCACGGCCGGGTTGGACGTGTTGGTGCAACTGGTGATGGCGGCGATCACGACATCGCCATGGTTCAACTCGAAGTGGTCGTCCTCGTAACTCGTGGGGACCGACTCGGGCTCCGACTTTCCGAATGTCTCGACCAGGTCTTGCTGCCACTTGGCCTTCATGTTCGAAAGGGCGATGCGGTCCTGGGGCCGCTTGGGGCCGGCCAGAGAGGGCTCAACGGTCGCGAGATCCAGCTCGAGCTGGGAGGAATACAGGATGTCGGCGTCCTCGTCACGCCACAGGCCCTGTTCGCGATAGTACTGCTCGACGGTCTCCACCAATGCCTCGTCGCGCCCTGTCAGCCGCAGATACTTGGTGGTCTGCTCGTCGACCGGAAAGAAGCCGATCGTGGCCCCGTACTCGGGGGCCATGTTGGCGATGGTGGCCCGGTTGGCGAGGGGCATGTCCGCCAGCCCCGGACCGTAGAACTCGACGAACTTCGACACGACTCCGTGCCGGCGGAGCATTTCGGTCACCCGTAATACGAGGTCGGTGGCGGTGGCGCCCTCGCTGAGCTTGCCGGTCAGGCGGAACCCGACCACCTCGGGGAGCAGCATGTAGATCGGCTGGCCGACCATCACCGCTTCTGCCTCGATCCCACCCACGCCCCATCCCACCACGCCGAGGCCGTTGATCATCGTGGTGTGGCTGTCGGTGCCGACGAGGCTGTCGGGATAGAGATAGGTCCCGTCGTCCCACACCACTTTGGCGAGATACTCGAGGTTCACCTGGTGCACGATGCCGGTGGCGGGCGGTACCACCCGGAAGTTCTGGAACGCAGCCTGGCCCCACTTCAGAAACTCGTAGCGCTCCCGGTTGCGCTCGAACTCGAGCCGGGAATTGATCTGGAGGGCCATCCCCGAGTTGAAGGCGTCGACCTGGACCGAATGGTCGATCACCAGGTCCACCGGCGACTGGGGGTTGACCTTTTGAGCCGAGGCGGGATCGCCGGTCATCGTCACGATGGCCGAGCGCATGGCGGCGAGGTCGACGACAGCCGGAACACCGGTGAAGTCTTGCAGCACCACCCGACCCGGCATGAAAGCGATCTCGGTCTCGCCGGCTTTGGTGGCGTCATAGCCGGCCAGCGCCAGCGCGTCTTCGTCGGTGATGGCGTGCCCGTCGTGTTTGCGCAGGGCGGCCTCGAGCAGCACCTTGATCGAGTAGGGAATCCGGGCGATGTCGCCCTGGTCCGCCAGCGCGGAAATGCGGAAAATCGTCCGTTCGCCCAGCGGTGTTTTGATGGTGTCCTTGGCCCCGAATTGCTCGGCCATCCTTCCCTCCATGGGTCGTGTGGCGGTCGTTCCCTGAGCATACAAGCCCCCATCAGATCCGGTGCCGGCCGCCAGGCCATAGGCTGGCTCGATGGAAAACGTCCCGGCCTACCAGCTGGAATCGCAGCGCAACAGGTCGATCTGGACGTTGTTCGCCGGCAACGCGCTGGTGTCGGTCGCCTACATCGCCGGCATCACCGTAGCCCCCCTGGTCGCCCGGGATCTCACCGGCTCCGAGACCTTTGGCGGGTTTCCGGGTTCGATGGGCACGCTGGGTGCGGCCGTCGGGGCGTGGGGCCTGACGAAGTTGAGCGAGTCTTTGGGCCGACGCGTAACGTTCGTCGGAGGATATGTGGTGGCGGGGTCGGGGGCGGTCGTGGCGGCGCTCTCGATCGTGGCCGGCTCATTCCTGTTGCTCCTTTTGGGATTCCTGCTGGTCGGGTTCGGGCGGTCGGTGAGCCAGCTGGCCCGGTTCGCGGCGGCCGACATGCGGCCAGAGCATCGGCGAGGGGCGGCCATCGCCACCATCGTGTGGGCGGGCACGATCGGGGCGGTGGTGGGCCCTCGCCTGATCGCGCCGGCGGGGGAAGTGGCGCTGGGACGGGGCCAGGAGGAATTGCTGGGCCCGCTGGCCTTCATGGCGCTCGGCTTGTTCCTGGCGGCAACTGCTCTGTGGATATGGCTTCGCCCGGACCCGCTGTCGCTCGCCATCGACACCCGTGAGGCCGGCATCGCCGAAAAGCCACCCCTGTTGCGTCTGCTGGCCCGGGGCACGGTTCGGCTTGGCTTGACGGGCCTGGTGATCAGCCAGTTCGTGATGGTGTTCATCATGACGATGACCCCACTCCACCTCGACGCCAACGGTTACGGCCTTGACGATGTCGGCTGGGTGATGACAGCTCACACCGCCGGGATGTTCGCCTTTGCGCCCCTCACCGGATGGCTGGTCGACCGCTACGGCGCTCGCTGGATCCTCGGAACCGGCTCCGTCTTTCTCCTGTTGTCGGGGTTGATGGCGGCCCGGGCCACCACGGCCGAGTTGCCGATTCTCCTTCCCGGCTTGTTCCTCCTCGGCCTGGGCTGGAACTTCGGATACGTGGCGTCCTCCACCGTGCTGCAGTCGCGGCTCACCCTGCCCGAGCGGGTCGGTCTTCAAGGCTTGGCCGACTCGGCGACCTGGATCAGTGGCGGGACCGGGGCGCTGATCTCGGGTGTGATCGTCGGCGTCGGCGGGTTTCCTGCTCTCTCGCTGACGGGAGCAGCGCTGGCGACGGTCCCGCTGGGGGCGTTGGTGTTGGTGGCCCGAGCCCGCCGGAAGGTGGCCGCCTAGGGGCGGGTCACCACGGTCAGGGCGGCGTGGTCGATGGTCGTATGTGAGCCGGATCGCTCGAACACCTCGACGTCGGGCGCGTGCGGGGTGAGATCCAGCAGGTGGCTCAGGATCTCCAGCCACGATTCGACATCAGAGAACCCGACGTACATGAGCAGCCCTCGCTGGGCGGCAGCGGGGCGCCCGTCGAGGTAGGTGCCACCCATGTATCGCGCCACCACTTCGGTCTCATCGTCGGTGGGCTCGCCCAGCACATCTGTCCAGTCACCGGCCGGGGTGGCCCACGGGCCGACCGAAACGTCCTCGGTTTGGCTCAGGTGCTCGACGACCCTGGTGCCCAGGATCGGCACCAGCCCGCCGGGGAGTGCGTCCGGTGACCAGGCATAGTGCTCGTCGATCACGAGCGAGCGGGGGCCCACGATGACCCTGGTTCCGGATTCGAGTGCGGTCTGGATTGCCTGGATGCGGTCGGGGGTGGTGATGTGGAGGGCAGGGGCGAGCACGAGTTCGAACTCGCTCAGGTCGTCGAGCGGATCCACGATTGCCACGTCGAGACCAAGGCGGCGGGCGGCTGCGTAAGGGCCCATCTGCAGGTCGCGGTGGGTGAGGCCCTGCCGGTGCGGGTTGATCTCGATGGGCCACACATCCTCGTAGCTGTGCAGGAGCGCAACCCGGGGAGTCGGACGCGGGTTGTCCGCCGCCTTGATTTCGCCGATCACTCGTCGGATCTCGTCGGCAGCCGCGGTCGGGCTTCCGTCTTGTCGGAGGAGGCCGGAGTGATACATCTCCTGTGCGAACCGGGCCGCCCGCCACCGGAAGTACACCACCGCGTCGTATCCGTGCAGGGCGGCCTGCCAGGTCCATACCCGTACCTGGCCCGGTGGCACGGGTGGATTGAGGGCGGTCCAGTTGATCGGCCCCGGCTGCTGTTCCATCACCCAGGCCTGACCGTCGGGCCAGGCGGCTCCCCGCGTCAGATCCAGGAGATAGGCGGTCACCATTGGGTCGGCGGGACCATGGGGGTAGTTGTCCATCGACGCCACACCCCCGAGGCGGGCAACCGCCCGCTGGTCGACAGGCGTGTCTTCGTTGTAGAAGTTGGTGGTGATGGCGACATCGTCGGCTGTCGCCCCTCGGATGATGTCGAACTGCAGACGGAGGGCCTCGACGACCTGGTGGGAGGCGAACCGCCGATGCGCCAGCTCGAGCGACGGGTTGTGGCTGGTCATGGTCGGCACGGGTAGCAGCACCGCCTCGAAATCCGGATAGGTCTGGGACCAGAAGGCGGTGCCCCACGCCCGGTTCAGCTCGTCGATGGTTCCATAGCGCGCCTGGAGCCAGGCCGTGAATGCGGCCTGGCATTCCCCGCACCAGCAGCGGGCCGAGTCGTGGTTGCCGGGCTCGTTGTCCACCTGCCAGCCGGTGATGGTCGGGTTCGTCGCATGGCGATTGACCAGCTGCCCGGTGATGGCTGCGGCTTCCTCCCGGTAGGCAGCGGAGGTAGGGCACGTGTGGCGCCGCGACCCATATGCCCGCCGGCGCCCATCCGGGCCCACGGACAGGATGTCGGGTCGCTCCTCCATGAGCCACACCGGCGGCGTGGCGGTGGGGGTGCACAGCACGACCGACAATCCGGCGTCGCCGGCGGTCGCGATGGCCCGGTCGAGCCAACCGAACTCGAAGTGGTCCCGGCGAGGCTGGTAGGACGACCAGGCGAACTCGCCAATGCGGACGAGCTCGAGCCCGATGTCGGCCATCTGTGCGGTTTCTTGCGCCCAGTCGGCATCGGGCCACTGTTCGGGAAACCAGCACACGCCAAATCGCATCCAGCGATCCTATCGAGGGTCCGACAGGCTCTGGTCGCGCAGCGCCCGTCGCATGATCTTGCCGGTGGTGGTGCGGGGGAGGTCGGCCACGACGGTCACGGTGCGAGGCACCTCGTGGCCTGCCAGCCGCGTGCGTACGAGCTCCTGCAGTTCGGTCTCGAGGTCGGCGGGCGGGTCCAGCCCTTCGCGCAGCACCACGAAGGCGGCCGGCACCTGGCCCCGCAGCTCATCGTCTACCCCGACCACCGCCGCCATCGAAACGGCGGGATGACCCAGCAGGCATTCTTCGATCTCGCCGGGACCGATGCGGTATCCCATCGACATGATCACGTCGTCCTTGCGGGACGAAAACCACAAATACCCGTCATCGTCTTCCCAACCGAGGTCCCCGGTGAGGAGCCAATCGCCCCGGTACTTGTCTTCGCT
>JBFIPU010000054.1:0-17585 GCA_041609995.1 Acidimicrobiia bacterium | reverse complement strand
CGCCTGGGTCGACGGATCGCGCCCCTCGATGTTCAGCGGCTTTCGATAGATCTGCACCTGCCTTCCGACCTCGTCGAGGGCGTTGTAAGGTCGCAATTCCGCCCACACGACTTTGTCCGGGATGCAATCGACCAGATCACAGTTGTGTCGAGGAAACTGGTCTTGGCGCAATAGCACGAGACCGAATTCGGAGGCGGCGACGGCGTCCAGGTAGCCGGCCGGCCAGCGGACTTCTTCGGGACGGCAGTTGGGCAGGCTGACACTCGTGAGGTTGAACGAGACGGCCGGCCGGCCGGGGCCGGTGAAATTGGTGACATCCATGACAATCGGCGTACACGGCTCGGTTTGAAGCCGGCTGCGCGTGGTCCAGATCGAACCATCAGGGGCGGTCGTCATGGTGTCATGGCCGCCCAGATACAGCGGTTCGTCCTGTTCGAACGCATTCCACCACCACACCTGCTCAGCGGGGCCGATCACTCCGAACTGGTCTTGCTCGACCATCACCGCCACGTCCGGCGCCCCCTCCGGCACTCCCGCCTCAATGGGAGGGTCAACGGTACCGAGCGGCGCCACAGTCGTCGAGGTGCTTGTCGACGTCGTGGTCGACGAGGTCGTGGGCGCCTCAGTGGTCGAGGTCGTGGTGGAGGTGGCCCCGGTCGTCACCGGCGACTCACTCACCTGATCGGAGCCGTTGGCCGCACAAGCCACCAACAACAGGCCTGAGACGAATCCGACGAGGAGGCAGGGTCCCGCCATACGCTTCGTCATGGGAACACCCTATCTGCGGGCCGCCTGCATCCGGCACCCCACAGAGCGCCCCCTACAGCCGGCTCAGGCGTTCCCAGACGACGCCGGTGTTGGCAAGAAACGCAGTCGGGTCGAAGCACGCCGCCAGCTCGGCTTCGACCAGACCGACCTCGTCGTCGGCTCGCAGGTTTTCGAGCAGCGGCGTTCCTTCGTCCCAGGTCTTCATGGCGTTGCGCTGCACGATGCGGTACGCCTCGTCTCGCCGAAGCCCTCCCGCGATCAGAGCCAACAGCACCTTTTGGCTGTACACGAGGCCGCCCGTGGCGTCGAGGTTGGCCCGCATGCGATCGCGGTCGATCACGAGCCGATCGATCACGTCCGTCAGACGAACGGTGGCGAAGTGGGCCACGATGCTGGCGTCGGGGAGCACCACCCGCTCTGGTGCAGAATGGCTGATATCGCGCTCGTGCCACAAGGCGACATTCTCCAGCCCGACGTGGGCGTATCCGCGCAGTAGGCGGGCCAGTCCCGTCACGTTCTCCGACTTGACAGGGTTCTTCTTGTGCGGCATGGCCGAGGAGCCTTTCTGGCCGGTTCCAAAGGCTTCGCGAACCTCACCCACCTCCGAGCGCTGCAGGTGGCGGATCTCGGTGGCGAACCGCTCCAGCGACGACCCCAGTAGGGCCAGCGTGGCCAGGTACTCGGCGTGGCGGTCGCGGGCGGTCACCTGCGTAGACGCCGGCTCAGGCGTGATACTCAAACCGCTACACACGTGTGCCTCGACCTCGGGTGGGACGTGGGCGTAGGTGCCCACGGCTCCCGAGATCTTGCCGACGGCCACCGTCGACCGAGCGGTTTGAATACGCTGCAGAGCGCGATCGATTTCGAATGCCCACCCGGCCAGCTTCAACCCGAATGACGTGGGCTCGGCCCAGATGCCATGGGTCCGGCCGACCATGACGGTGTCGCGGTGCTCCAATGCCCGGCGCTTGATGACGGCCTGCAATTCCGCCACCACGGTGAGCATCTCGTCGGCTGCCTCGGCCATGATTGCCCCCTGGGCGGTATCGATCACATCCGACGAAGTGAGTCCGTAATGCACCCATTCGCCGCCCTCGCCGACGGCCTCGGCGAGCAGGTCGACGAACGCCGCAAGATCGTGATCGGTAAGCTGCTCGCGTTCTGCGATGGCCTCGGGAGTCGGCGTAGGGACGTGGCGGATGCGATCGGCGATCCCGGCCGGAACCACACCGAGCTTCTCCCACGCCTCGGTGGCCAGGGTCTCCACCTCGTGAAACACCTGCCACCGCCGCTCATCCGCCCAGATGGCCCCCATCTCGGGCAGCGTGTAGCGCTCGATCACAAGAAGCTCTGGCGGTATTCGTCCAGTTGTTTGGCGATGTCAGGGCTCGACAACGACAGAATGGCGGCCGCCAGGTAGGCGGCATTGGCGGAGCTGTCGATTGCCACCGTCGCCACCGGGACGCCGGTCGGCATCTGCACCGTGGCCAGCAGGGCATCCAACCCACCCAGGCCACCTGCGTCGACGGGGACGCCGATGACGGGGATCGTGCTGTGGGCGGCGACCGCGCCTGCCAGGTGGGCGGCTTTTCCGGCACCGCAGATGATCACACCGAATCCGTTCTCGCGTGCCGAGGACGCGAAGTCGGCTACCCGGGAAGGCGTGCGGTGCGCCGACATCACGTACACCTCGTGCTCGATGCCCAGGTGTTCGAGCACCTCTGACGCCCCTTCCATCTTGTCGGCGTCGCTCTTCGATCCCATCAGAACGGCTACTTTCACAATGCTCCTCTCATAGCGTGGCTGGATCTGCGATATCGGTGCGGTATTGCTTGCCATCGAAGCCGATCAACGCGGCGGCGTCATAGGCGTGTCGGCGGGCCGTCGCCAGGTTCTCCCCCATTCCGACGACATTGACCACCCGGCCCCCCGAGGTGACCACCTGATCGCCCTTGAGACGCGTCCCCGAGTGAAAGACCAGCACGTCATCGAGGTGGGTGACGAGGTGGAGCCCATGGATCGGGTCGCCGGCGTGCGTCGCCTCGGGGTAGCCGGGTGCGGCCAACACCACATCGACTGCCGACTTCTCCCACCAGCGAACTGTCATGTCTGCCAAGCCCTCGCCGGTAGCGGCCGCCATGAGCAGAGCACCGAAGTCGCCCCGGAGCCGGGGCAGCACTACCTGGGTCTCGGGGTCACCCAGCCGGCAGTTGAACTCGAGCACCCGGGGGCCGGCTGCGGTGAGCACCAGGCCGACGTATAGGAACCCCCGGTAGTCGATGGCCCGTCTCGCCAGCTCGCCGAGGACGGGGCGGACCACGTCGTCGATCACCCCGTCGACCAGCCCCGTCGGGAGCGACACCGGCGAGAAACACCCCATGCCGCCGGTGTTGGGCCCGGTACCACCGTCGCCGAGACGCTTGTAATCCCGGGCGGTGGCAAATGGCACGATGGTCTGGCCATCCGTCAGCACGAAGACGCTGAGCTCGGGACCTGCCAGATGCTCCTCGATCACGACGAGGTCCCCGGCATCTGAGAAGCGGCCGGTCAGGCACTGGCGAGCCCATTCGAGGGCGGCGTCAGGATCCTCGCTGACCAGCACCCCTTTGCCGGCTGCCAGCCCGTCGGCTTTCACCACATACGGGCCGGGGGACATCTCCTCCAGAGCCTTGCCGGCCGCCTCGAGGTTGCTGACGGCAAAATACTTCCCGGTGGGAATCCCTGCCGAGATCATGATGTCCTTGGCGAACGCCTTCGAGGCCTCGAGCCTGGCCCCATGGGCACCCGGACCCAGGCAGGACACGCCGGCCGCCCGCACTGCATCGGCAACGCCCGCCGCCAGCGGCCGCTCCGGGCCGATCACGACCAAATCGAAACCGGTGCTGGCCGCCGCGACCGCAGTCGGGTCATCCGGGACGAGGGAAAGCAGCTCCCCCAGCTCGGCGAGTCCGGGGTTGCCGGGAGCCGACACGATCGTGGCGCCGGACTGGACGAGCCTCCATCCCAGGGCATGCTCCCTTCCCCCGGAACCGATGATGAGTACCTTCATCGCCCAAGGGTGGCGGAGCGTTGCGGCCCCACCGAGAGTTGCGATACCGGGACACCCACGTGCTCCTCGATGAACTCAACATAGGCCTGCGCCTCCTTGGGAAGGTCAGCAAACGACCGGACGCCGGTGATGTCGGAATGCCAGCCGGGCAGGGCCTGGTAGATGGGGGTGCTGTCATAGAGCACGCGTTGCTGGCGGGGAAACTCGTCGTGTCGCTGTCCGTCGTACTCGTATGCCACACACACCTTGAGGCTCTCGAACTCCGACAGGATGTCGAGCTTCGTCAGGAAGATGTCGGTGAGGCCATTGACGCGGGCTGCGTACCTCAGAGCGACCAGGTCCAGCCATCCGCAGCGGCGGCGACGGCCGGTGACGGTTCCGTATTCGCCGCCGACGTCGACCATCGTCTCGCCCACCTCGTCGAACAGCTCGGTCGGAAACGGCCCGGCACCGACCCGCGAGATATACGCCTTGGCCACGCCGATGACCCGATCGATGGTGGCCGGCCCGACGCCGATGCCGACGGGTGCTCCCCCGGCCGTCGGGTTGGACGAGGTCACGAACGGGTACGTTCCATGGTCGACATCCAGCAACGTCCCCTGGGCGCCTTCGAACAGTACGCTCTTGCCCTCGTCGAGCGCCTGCCAGGTCAACAGCGACGTATCGGTCACGTAGGGAGCCAGCTGCTGGGCGTAGCCCATGTATTCGTGGACGATCTCATCCCGACGAATCGGCAACTGGTTGTAGATCTTCGTGAATATCTGATTCTTCTCACGCAACGCCACGTCGAGCTTGTCCTCGAAGATCTTCTGATCGAACAGGTCCTGCATTCGGATCCCGTGACGCGAGAATTTGTCGGTGTACGCCGGGCCGATGCCCCGTTTGGTGGTCCCGATCTGGCCCCGACCCAGATAACGCTCCTGCAGCGCGTCGAGGCGACGGTGATAGGGCATGATGAGGTGGGCGTTGGCAGAAACCCGGAGCCGGTCCGGGTCTATGCCGCGGCTGCGGAGGGTCTCCATCTCGGCCAGCAAGACTTCGGGGTCGACCACGCACCCATTGCCGATCACCGGGGTCACGCCTTCGGACAACACCCCGGACGGGATGAGCGTGAGGGCGAATCGCTCCTCCCCGATGACGATGGTATGACCGGCATTGTTACCGCCCTGGTAGCGGATGACGAGGTCCATGGACTCGGCCAGTACGTCGGTGACCTTGCCTTTGCCTTCGTCCCCCCACTGGGCCCCGATTACCACGGTTGCGGGCATGTCACTCCATTCAGAACTCAGACCTGCCGGCGCGTTCGGCCGCATCGTACCTGCCTCGAGGTCGGCTCGAACCAGTGCACTGCCCGCCCCGGGCGTAACCTGCTGCGATCGTGAGAACCACCGCCTTCCTCGTGCTGCTCCTCGTGCTGACGTCCTGTCGCGCGCAGGACCCAGGCGGACGTCCCGCCGCCGACCAGGCCTCGACATCATCGCTCCCACCCACCACAGCCCCGCCGGACTCGGCCCCCGGCGAAACCACGACCACGTTTGCCGCGGGCACCACGACGACGTCCGCGGCGGATGGCACCACCACCTCGACCGCGGCCGCTGACACCACGACGACCACTCTGGCCCCGCTCCAGGGGTATGTGCTCACCGAACTGGCCCGCGGGCTGAGTCGGCCCACGTTCGTCACCTCGGCACCGGGCAGCACCGACCTCTATATCGTCGGACAGAAGGGAAGGATTCGGCGGCTGGGTGCCGATGACGCCGAGCCCGAAGTGGTACTCGACATCAGCGATCGCGTCGGCTCGTTGCTCGGGGTGGAGCCCGGTCTGCTCGGGCTCGCCTTCCATCCGAACTACGCCGACAACGGCCGGTTCTTTCTCTACTACAGCGACAAGTCCGAAGACACGGTCCTCTCCGAGTTTGCAACACGCGACGGGGTGATGGAACCCGGGTCGGAGCGCGTCCTGCTCCAGTTCGAACAACCCACCAACCGCCACAACGGGGGAATGCTGGCCTTCGGCCCCGACGGCTACCTGTATCTCGGGCTCGGGGACGGCGGCGCCGCCTCGGTGCACAGCCAGGATCCCACGACGCTCTTGTCGTCGATGTTGCGGATCGATGTCGACCGGGGCGACCCCTACGACATCCCGCCCGGCAATCCGTTCGTCGGCGACGAGGCCGGCGCCGATGAGGTCTTCGCCTTCGGCTTGCGCAACCCATGGCGCTACTCGATCGATCACGAGGATCGGCTCATCTACATCGGCGATGTGGGCCAGGACCGGTTCGAGGAGGTGAGCGTCATCTCGGTCGACGAGCCCGGACAAAACCTCGGGTGGATCGAGGTGGAGGGCACTGCCTGCTTCCGTCGCGCCTGCAACCCGGACCTGTATACGGGCCCGGTCCTGGAGTACGACCACAGCCAGGGCTGCTCAATCACGGGCGGCTATGTCTATCGTGGATCGGCGATTCCCGAGCTGGACGGGACATATTTCTACGCCGACTGGTGTGGTAGCTGGGTACGGAGCTTCCGCTTCACAGACGGTCAGGTCACCGAGGAGAAAGACTGGACCGACGAGATCGGAAGAGTCGGGCAGATCACGAGCTTCGGTGTCGACCATGCCGGTGAGCTTCACATGCTCACCACTGAAGGGTTCCTCTACCGGCTCGAGCCGGTCCGGTAGCCTGCGAAGGCGTCGAGATGATTGAGAACCACATTGGCTGAATGGTGGGACAGCATCGGTAGCGCCGGATGGACGTTCATCCGGATCCTGTTGATCCTGGCTGTGGCGTTCATCTTCAACAGCATCGCCCGAAGGTTGATCCGCAGCTACCTGTCCCGCATCAAGCACACCAAAGGCGAACCGGATCGAGAGGCGACGCGGCAACAGACGCTGGGCCTGGTGCTGCGCTCGATCGTCTCGATCGTGGTGTTGGTGGTCGCCGCGCTCATGGCTCTCTCGGAGTTGGACATCGAGCTGGGTCCTCTCCTCGCGTCGGCCGGCATCGCGGGCGTGGCCATCGGTTTCGGCGCCCAGAGCCTGGTGCGCGATTTCTTATCGGGCTTCTTCATGCTCGTCGAAGATCAATTCGGCGTCGGCGATGTGATCGACGTCGGCGAAGCCTCCGGCATCGTCGAAGCCGTCAACCTCCGGACGACCGAGATCCGTGACGTGAATGGAACCCTTTGGTTCGTCCCCAACGGCGAGATCAAGCGAGTCGCCAACAAATCACAGGATTGGGCGAGAGCAGTTCTCGATGTCGAGGTGGCATACAACACGGATATCAATCTGGCGATGCAGGTGATCAAAGGGGTGGCCGACGAGGTGTGGCGGGCAGCCCTTCCCCACTCGACGATCATCGAAGAGCCGGAGATCCTGGGTGTGGAAAACTTCGGAGAGAATGCCATCTCCATCCGATTGGTCGTCAAGGTGCAGCCGGGCGAGCAGTGGTCAACGGCGCGAGAGATCCGGCGCCGGCTCAAGCTGGCGTTTGACGAGAATGGGATCGAGATCCCGTTCCCGCAGCGGGTCATGTGGATCAAACGGGACGAAGACGAGATCCCATCGTCGGACGCCCTGGGCGCCCCCGATGTGTTCGAGCCGGGTGATACCGACGACCACAGCTGAGAGCTTCAACTGCGGCCGGACCGCCCGGCGATCACGAGCCAGGTGGCCAACCCGCCGACCACCGGCAGGATCCACACCCAGGCGGGCGTTGATCCGCTTCCGTTTTCGGGTATCACGGCGGGGGGTGAATTGACGGAACCGGGGCCGGCGCCCGCCCGCAGCTGGAAACCTGGTGGCACGGCCGCCTCGACGACGGCCTCGATGCGCTCGGCCTGCAACACGGACCCCAGCAGGTCCCATTCGAGCCCGTCCCCGGTCTCCCGGTCCGCGTTGTGGCTGAGCAACCGTCCAGGAACACGGACTTCCAGGACCATGCCCACGATGTCGCCGATGTGAGCCGGCGCGGTTTCGACCAACCGGCGGGTTTCGTCGTCCTCTTTCGGCTCGGCCACCGCCGTGAATCGCAGGACGCCGTCCTCCTCGGATATCTGGACCCCGTCGATGACCGATCCCCCCTCGGTCAAGATGGCTTCGATGTCACCAGGCCCCAGGTCGTCGAATGCAATCGCCACCCCGGTGAGACCTCCGGCGCTGATCTGGCGCGACGTCCCCTGGTATCCGGCGGCACCGCTGCCGAGATTGACAGCCAGGCTGGCGGCCACATCCTCGGGCGTCTCGTCCTGACGACCCACGAAGGCGGCCGCCTCGTCATCGAGCAAAACGCGCGCCTCGACGGAGCCGAAACCTGCTTCATCAATGGACACGATCGTGCGGGATTCGGCCCGGCATGCGATCAGGAGGATCCCGGCTGCCAGCAGGAGTAGCGTTCGCGGGCCGTGGACCTGTTTGACATCGATACGTTGTTTCCGCAATTGGTGCTCGCTCTGGGCTTGGCGCTGATCGCCGGCAACGGCCTGGCGCTCGTGCAACACTATCGGGCCAAGAGCGTCGGGGAGGAGGGGCGAACGATCCACCGTGCCCGCGCCTGGTTCCTCATCGGAGTAGGGGTGATCCTGGCCCTGTGGGGCGGCGTCACCCTCGTCGGGCCCTGAGCGGCGAAGACGCATCGGCAAACGGCACCTGACCGCTGACCGAGGCTCCCGAAGTGCCTTCCCGGCGGTCCGGCCAGGCCCTACGGGGTAGAGTGGCGGCCGCATCGCGGGTGTAGTTCAATGGCAGAACACAAGCTTCCCAAGCTTGGAACGAGGGTTCGATTCCCTTCACCCGCTCGAGTGATGGCCACATGATTTTTTCCGATCGCACCATGAAGGAAGCCTTGGCCGACGGCCGCATCGCCATCGACCCCTTCGAGGAGAGCTTTGTCCAGCCGTCGTCGATCGATCTGCGTGTCGCCGAAGTGTTCCGAACGTTCGAGAATCACCGTTACTCTCTCATCGACCCCAAAGCACCCCAGAGCGACCTCACCACTGAGGTCAAGGCGAGCGAGGATCAGCCATTCATCCTGCATCCGGGCGAGTTCGTCCTGGGCTCGACGCTCGAGGTGGTCCGGCTGGCCGATGACGTAGTAGCGCGCCTCGAGGGCAAATCATCGCTCGGGCGACTCGGTTTGCTGATCCATTCGACGGCCGGCTTCATCGATCCCGGTTTTCAGGGTCACATCACCCTCGAACTGTCCAACGTGGCCAATCTGCCCATCGCCATCTACCCGGGCATGAAGATCGGCCAGGTCAGCTTCTACCAGATGACCACCCCGGCCGACAACCCGTACGGGTCTTCCGAGCTGGGCTCCAAGTACCAGGGGCAACGGGGTCCGACACCGAGCCGCATGCACGAGGACTTCGAAGCCGGATCGTAAGGTCTTGCCATGCGAGGAGAAACCCGTGTCCTGAAATCGGCTGCTCTGGCAGTCGTATTCGTGATTCTGGTGGTCCTCGGGACTTTCCTCGTCACCCGCAACGCACCTGACGAGCTGCCCCCCGATGCGGTATACATCGTCGCGGGAGACTCGATCACCCTCAGCTCGGGTACCGAGGCCGACTGGCACGCCATCGCCTGGAATCGCTGGATCGAGCTCGTCCCGGCCAACCGGCGCGGGCTGGTGGCCGAGTTTCACGCACTTCCCTACGCCGACGTGGGCGGCCTCGTCGAGGCGAGTTCGAACAGCTTGCAGAATTGGAGCCTCGCCATCGGCCCTCCGGAATCGGCAGCCGACCTCGACAACACCCTCGTTCACGAATACGCCCACCTCATCACCCTCGGCCCCACCCAGATGATCCCGGCGACCTCCAACGAGGTCGCCGACGCATGCACCACGTATTTCACCTGGGAAGGCTGTGCTCGGGAAGGCAGCATCATCTACCGATTCGTCGACCGATTCTGGTCTGATTCCGACCTGGATCTCGCCTCCGACGACCCGGACGGCCTGTTCGCGATGGACCCGGAAGCCTTTGTCACGAGCTACGCCGCCACCAACCCCGGAGAAGACCTGGCGGAAACGTTCCGCTTTTTCGTCTATCGAAACCGCCCACGGGGCGACAGCGAGGCCGAACGCAAGATCGACTTCATGTGGGACATACCCGAGTTGGTGCGCATCCGGACAGAACTGCGGGAACAACTCTGATCTCGTGAGCGTGTGACACCGGTGCTGTCGGCGCAAGTGAACTGCATGAACCTGGACAAGGCCAAGCCCCCAAACCCGGTCCCCCACAACGAAAGTACCCCGCCGGAGCGGGGTACTTTCTCGGGTTTGTTCGGCGGTGCTGAGGAGGAGTCCAAGGAAGGGAGAACTTCCGCAAAGCGGAGGATCTATTTTGGACAGTGCCAAACAAACCTTATGAATGTATTTCGGCAGCTCGACCCGACGCCTTTAACAACAATTTCGATTGTTCCGTATTCCGGGTTTTCGACCGGGGAATGGGAGCGCCGGCTCTGGTGTCACTCCGGTGGTGGCGGCGATAGGCTTCGGCCCATGTCCTGTGAGTTCCTGCGTCCTGGAGGTAATCCCGTGACGGGCAGCCAACTCGGATCTCGGGACCATCGGAACCTCTGGGCCGATGGCGCCCACTCCCAAACGTTGTCCCAACCCCTGGTTCTCGTGGTCCCCCATTCATTGGTGGTGATTCCGCAATGGGCTCTCCCATGACCGACACCCCCGACCCCCAGCCACCGCCCGTCATCGGTCACACCACCTGGTGTCACGTGATTCCGACCGCACTCGGCAAGAAAACGTCGATCCAGGCGACCACCATCGACTATATCGATCAGGTGGCCCGCGCGGGTGGGATCTCGGTTCTCTTGCCGGACGCCAACCCCCACGTGCTGGCGGTACTGGACGGGCTCGTGATCTGTGGCGGAGGCGACATCGACCCCTCCGAATACGGAGAGCAGAACGAAGGGCTGAGCGAGGGAATCAGCCGCGACGCAGACCAGCGCGACCTCGACCTCGCGCGCCGGGCCCGGGACATGGGGATGCCGACTCTCGGGGTGTGCCGGGGCCTCCAGGCTATCAACGTCGCATCCGGCGGATCCCTCACCCAGCATGTACTGGGGACCGGCGAACACCCCGAGCTGAGCGAGTCGGTCGAGTTGAACAACGAACACCGCCAACTGGTCACGACTGTGCCGGGAACGGCACTGGCAGACATGTATGGCGAGACGACCCCGGTGAACTCCCTCCACCACCAGGGCATCAATCGGTTGGGGGACGGGTTACGCGTGAGCGCCACAACCGCCGACGGCATGGTCGAGGCCATCGAGAGCACGGACGGCTGGCCAGTGATCGCCGTCCAATGGCATCCTGAGATTCTGGGTGAACACGGGGCACCGTTGTTCAGGGACCTCGTGGCAAAAGCCGCCCGCTTCCGCAGCGAGCGCCGAATCACCCTCGATCAGGCGCGTTCGCCGACCGTCAGCTCCTCTCCCAGCAGCTGACCGCGGAACGACCCGGCGTTTCGCACCAGCAGCACCGTCGGCAATCCCTCCACCAGGCGGGCCAGGCGTTCGGCGTAGGTCTCTTCTTCGCCGGGCGCCGGATCGCTCAGACCGAGCAGCACGACGTCCGCTTGGCCGGATTCAGCGTGAATCACCGCAGAAACCGTCACGTCCTCCGGCTTGAGGATCACCTCATGAGCGGCGTTGATGCGAGCAGCAGTGATCATCCGGTCGAGTGCTTCTCGCGAGCGCTCGGCCGACTCGGCGGACGAGGCAATGCTCTTGATCGTGACCGAAGCCCGGCGCCATTCTGCATTGAGCGACAACAGGTGGGCCAGCAACACCATCAGGTCGCCGTTCTGCTGCAGACCGCCCCACCACACGTCGATCTGCGGGCTGGGACCGGGAGCGAACCCCTCCTCCACCTTGCAGATGACAGCTGACTTGCCGAGCTCACCAACCTGGCGAATGATCCGTAGCATGGCGGCCCGCCGGTGGGGCTTGCTACTCCAGCCGAACATCAGCGTGTTCGAGTCGATCCCGGCGATGCCATTGGCCTGCGCCACCGCGATCGCACCTTGCTCGAAGTTCTGAACGACATCGACCTCCGCAAATGCTCCGATGCCCAGCTCCTCCAGTTCGCGGTGGATACCAGTTACTCGCCGGGGGATATCCCCGGCGTGGTCGGACAAGTCGCCCACGACGAGCTTCGCGACAGTCAAGATGCCGCGGTCTTGGACCAGCCACGAACCGAAACGCACGAGGTCGGCGCGGTGAGTGACGTCGCCGGCGTAGACGAGGATATTGGGGCGCCAGTGCCGCGGATCTTGCGGCAGTTTGGCGAGGCGCAACAGCGTGGTGCGCACGATCCCCAGCAACGCACTGCGGCGCAAGTCGCCGAAACTGGCGGTGATGCGTCTCCTCTGCAGCACGACGTAGATGGCGGCCTCGATGGTGATTGCGACGAGGAACGCCAATGGGGAGATGACATACATCACCCAGAAGCAGCCGGCAGCTCCCAACAACGAGAGCCACCACGGGATGCGCAGCGTGGGCCGGTACGACAGCTCGCCGCTGAGGGTCCCGAGGCCGGCCACGAGGTTGATGACCCCGTAGGTGATCAGGAAGAACATGGTGAGCACCGGAGCCACGGTGTTGAGATCCCCGAGCAGCACGGCCAGCAGCGCCGTTCCGGACGAGATGAGCAGCGACACGCCGAAGCCGCTGGTTGCGCTCTTGCCTTTGGCGAACAGGCCGGGAAGCGCTCCATCCTTCACGAGTGCCTCGATCGTCCGCGGTGCACCCAGGATGCTGCCCACCGCCGAGGAGAAGATGGCTCCCCACAAACCGGGAAAAATGAACCACGAGAGAGCCGGACCGGCGATTTCGAACCAGATCAGCTCATTCTCGACAAGCTCATCAGAGGTGGCGGCCACTGCCAGGAGGACCGGCACGACCAGATAGACGGCGAATCCGGCGAGCACCGCGGCAAGGGTCCCACGCGGTATCGACCGCTGCGGATCGCGCAGATCACCAGAGAGGGAGATGCCGGCCATGATCCCGGTCACGGCCGGAAAGAACACGGCAAACACCACCCAGAAGGGCTCGCCCCCAGGGATCCCCGCCGCCACCTCCGAGATGTCCGGGGCGCGCCCGACCACTCCGATCGCCAGAGCGCCCAGCGACGCCCCGATGGCGGCGACGATCGGGAGCTGGAGGCGAAGCGCCAGACCGGCGCCGCGGCCGGCCAGCAGTGCGACGACCACAACCGTTCCTGCTGCCACGGGCACGATGTCGACGTCCGGCCACACGTATCGGAGGCTCTCCGCAAGGCCGAATGCATACAGGGTGACCGACAGCGCCTGGGCGAGGAAGAGCGGGATGCCGATGGCTGCGCCGATCTCCAGCCCCAGGCTGCGGGAGATGATGTAATACGCGCCGCCGGCCCGGACGCGCATGTTGGTGGCAACGGACGACACCGACAGCGACGTGAGGACCGTGATCGCATTGGCGATCACCACGATCAAGAGCGCTCGGGGTAAACCGACATTGCCTACCACCCATCCCGTTCGCAGGTACAGGATGACACCGAGGATGGTCAGGATGGACGGGGTGAACACCCCGATGAAAGGACCGAGCTTTGCAGCCCGGGCCGGCTGGGCAACGAGCCCATGTTCCGCCATAGCAGGCCAATCTACCGAGGGGCGGGTCGTGGCAAGGCCATCCGGGCAGAGGCCGGCTCCGCTGCACGACTCACCCGACCGTGATCGTGGCCCCGTAGCCTATCCAGGCATGGAGTCCTCTCTCATCACCGAGCGGAAATCGGCTGTGCTCGATGCCGCTGAGTCGCTACTGGCAGCCGAGGGGGTAGACGTCACCATGGACCAGCTGGCGGCTGCGGCGGGCGTCGGGCGCCGGACCCTCTTTCGCTACTTCGACTCACGCGATGAGCTCATCGCCGCCGCCGTGGAACGCCAGTACGACCGCATTGTGAGCACGATCTTCGAACACATCGAGGCCCGCGATCCGGAGCAGCTCATCCGAGCGGTGCTGGAGCGCTCTCACCAGGTGGCGGCGACGATGGGACGGGCCCATTGGCAGATCGCCGCCGATCCCGAGTCCCACGGCAATGTGGGGGCGGCGGTCCAGGCGCGCCGGGTGGCCCGCCGCAGATACATCGACGAGTTCGCCGAGCGACTCTGGGCACTCGCCGGCCACCAGGGACCTCCCCCGACTCTCCTGGCCGACACCTTCGGCCTTCTCGAAAGTCTTTTCACGTATGAAGCGCTGCGCAGGGATTTCGATCACTCAGCCGACCAGATCCTGGAGACGACGAGCCGGGTAATGATCGCCACGCTGCGCGACCTCGCTAATTGAGGTGATCGGGGGCAAATCCCTGCCGGATGGTGTTCTCCGAAATCGACTTGGAATCGGTGAAGGCCTTGAGGTAGTCGGGGCCACCTGCCTTGGGGCCGGTGCCCGATAGGCCATGTCCCCCGAAGGGCTGGCGGCCAACGACCGAACCGGTGATGGTCCGATTGACATAAACATTGCCGGCCCGGAGGCGGCGAACCACCTTGTCCACATGGGATGGTGATCGCGAGAATATGCCCCCGGTGAGCGCATACTCGGTGTTGTTGGCGGCGGCGATGGCAGCATCGATGTCCGGCTCCACGCCGATTCCGACCACCGGCCCGAACAGCTCGTCCGTTGCGATGCGATCAGCGGCAGGCAGAGCGTCGACGACGGTCGGCCCCACATACCATCCACCGGTCGGAAGCTCTGCCGTCGAGTACCGGACGTGTCCGCCGGTCGCCGCAACCGCCCCCGTCAGGCGGGCCTCGGCGTCGGCGTCGATGACCGGGCCGACGATGACACCGGATGACCGGGGGTGCCCGACCTCGAGAGTCGCGACGTGGGCGATGAGGCGATCGACGAACTCGTCGTAAATCGGCGGCAACACGAACACCCGTGACGCTGCCGAACACTTCTGGCCGGCGAAGCCGAACGCCGATTGGGCCACCGCCGGCACCGCCTGGTCGAGATCGGCGTCGGAATCGATGATCATGGCGTTCTTGCCACCCATCTCGGCCACGACCCGTTTCACGAAACGCCGGCCCGGTCGCCACCGGCCCGCTTCTTCGATGATCTGGAGCCCGACGTCCTTGGAACCGGTGAACGCGATCGTTGTCACGTTCGGATGGGTCACCAGGGCCGCGCCGATCTCTTCGCCCCGGCCTGGGACGAAACTGAGAACCCCCTCCGGGAGTCCGCCGTGGTGAAGGGCTCTGACCAGCTGATAGGCGATCGCCGGTGTCTGCTCAGCCGGCTTGAGCGCGACCGAGTTGCCGGCTACCAGCGCCGCAGTCGTCATACCCGTGGGGATTGCGAGCGGGAAATTCCAGGGACCGATGACGGCAGCCACCCCCCTTCCCGCGTAGATCAACCGGTTGTCCTCACCGGGAGGAGACTGAACGGCCCCACCCTCTCGCAGAAGCAGGGCCTGGCGGGCGTAGTACTCGCAAAAGTCGATTGCCTCGCAGACGTCGGCGTCGGCTTCCGCCCACGGCTTGCCGGCTTCGAAGACCTCCAGCGCCGCCAGTTCGTCCCGCCGCGACCGCATCCAGGCCGCCGCCCGCACGAGCACCTCGGCCCGTTCGGCGGGGTCGCGCTCTCCCCAGGCCACCTGAGCCTCCAACAGGTGGGCAACCGCCTCGTCAGCCGCCGAGGCCGGGACCGAGGCCGAACGTGCCACGACGCGCTCGAAGTCTCCGGGATCGACCGATTCCAGAGATACAGGGGTGGACTGTTCTTCGCCGCCGATCACCGCCGGGATCGGCAGGAGCGCGGCCGCCCGCTGTGCTTCGACTGCGTCGCCGAACTTCGCCACCACCGCCGGGTCGTGCCACTGGCGCACCGGTTCCGGCCGGTACGCGGGCCATTCACGCATCTTTGGCTCCCTCCAACGGGACCGGCGGGGCCAGCAGCGACGAGAGCCTGCGAGTGCTGCGACTCTGCCGGAGAAAGCTCTCGTTACTGGTGTTTTCGAGCAGCCGGCGGACCAAATATGCCATCCCGGGAATCAATTCGCCTACGGGAGCGTAGAAGCGCGTCCGCACGCCCAACTCGTTGACTGCCATGCGGAGATCATCTCCCATGCCGTAGAGCATCTGGAACTCCAATGTTGCGGGTGGCAGCTTCTGTATCCGGGCATCGGCGATGGCGTGCGCCACCGACCGGAGGTTGTGGGAGGCATACGCAGGACGGACGTACCGATACGCCCCGTTCAGAACGCGGGTGCACGCCTCGAAGTTTGCATCGGTGGCCTCCTTCGCCTCGAACACGGGGGCCGGCCATCCGTGGGCGGCGGCCTCCACAGTCTCGGTGTCCCAATAAGCGCCCTTCACCAGCCTGATCCCGATTGGCCGGCTGCGGGCTTCGGCGAATGTGATCAGGTCCTGGAGCTGGCTCATCGAGTCCCTCAGATAGGCCTGCACGACGATTCCCGCATCCAGGTGGGCGAACTCCGGATCTCCCACCAACTGCGTGAAGAGCCGCATCGTCAAATCCCGAACCGCGAAGTGTTCCATGTCGAACCAAACGAATACGTTCTCTTCCATGGCCGCCTGCAGGATCGGGCGAATCCGGTCACCGGCCTCCCGAATGCCCCGCTCGGCGGACAGGGGGTGATAGGTGGCCGACAGGGCCGTCGGCTTGATCGCCACCGACAAACGCGGGAGAGGCCCGTGATGATCGGTTTCAATCTCGGGTCGGACCGGCCAGCTGGACATATCGGCTGCCACCGCGTGCAGGTACTCGGCCACGCGGAGACCATAGCGGTCGGCGTCCGCGTCGGTCACCGTCACCTCGCCCAGCAGATCGAGAATCGGGGCCGTTCTCTCGTCCCACAGTGCGCGCAGCGTGGGCAGGGCCTCGGCCGGTGTGCTGCCGGCAATGAACCTGCGGGCCATTCGCGCAATTGATCTGTCCAGCACGTCCGCAGCCGCCTTGCGCCCCAAGGAGGACGCCGCAGCTAGACGGAGCCCGGACCGCACGATGGCGGGTGCGGAGTCGATGTTCAGGTAGCTGTGGAGGTGATCGAAACGATCCTCGACCGACCGCAGCGAGGGATACACGTCCACCAGGCGGAACACCTGGGTCTTGAATCCCGGCTCCGTCAGCAACCGGTCCACCAGCCGGTCCTCCCACCGCCGCGTCAGTGGAAGAGTGGGCTCGACCTCAGCCAGCTGGCGGCCGATTTCCTGGGTGAGCAGTTCGATGGACCGGTTCATCGCGCTCTCCGGCTCGCGTGGACCCATCATAGAAGACCTGACACTGGCGGGTGCCACTCACGCACGGCAGGGTTCCCGGTCAACGGGAACCCGATATCACGTCCGGTCGTCCTCGGCTGTCGCCCACCTCCGACCGAAATGCCAGGCCGTATCGGGCTTGGCCAGAATCATCTGATAGACCGAGATGCCACCCGTTTCGAAGGCCACCACCGATCCCGCCATATAGATCCGCCAAATCCGGTAGGTTTTCTCATCAGTCAGCTTCACGGCCCGTTCCCGGTTGGACTCCAGGTTCGCCACCCAGTGACGCAGGGTGAGCGCGTAGCTCATTCGCAGGCTCTCCACATCGCGCACCTCGAAGCCCACCCGCTCGGCCGCCTCGATGACCTGCTCCACCGGGATCAGCTCCCCGTCGGGGAAGACGTACGTCGATACAAATGTCTGACGGAGGCGAGGGAGGCGGCGCCGTTCCCGATTGGTGATGCCGTGGTTCAGCATCAGACCCCCGGGCTTCAGCCGCTCG
>JBFIPU010000053.1:0-17632 GCA_041609995.1 Acidimicrobiia bacterium | reverse complement strand
GAAATCGCGGCCCCGCAGCAACAGAGATCACTCGCCAGTGACTCTCCAGCACCAGCCGCCGCGTACGCGTCACCGCAAGCCGAGAGGACCTGACCCTGGCGCCCCGAAGGGGGCGCACAAGTAAGCACGCATCAATAGACACGTTTCAAGTACACGTGGTGCGGGTAACCAGATCAGAACATTCATATGTGAGTTCTGGACGGTCAGACGCACTCCAACCGTCTCGGCCCGTCTGGGCGGAGACGGAAACGGGACCCGGCCGGGGCATGTTTTCAGAGCTCACGCCCACGTCAAGGGCCAAGCAGAACACGAAAGGATTCGTGACATGACGACCACGACAGAAAACGCTGCCGCGGACGAAATCGAGACCCCATCCCAGCCCGGGTTCAACCCCCCGGGGCTGTCAGCCGATTCGGCGTCCGATTTGATCGAGGCGCTCCAGGCCCGCCTGATCGGCCTGGTAGACCTCGGCCTCACGCTGAAACACATTCATTGGAACCTGGTCGGGCCAGGATTCATGGCCGTGCACGAGATGCTCGACGATCACGTGGAGGCGGTTCGCTCGATGGCCGATGCCGTTGCCGAACGGATTGCGACGTTGGGCGGCATCCCCAACGCACTGCCGGGCCACATCACCCGCGAGCGGGAGTGGGACGACTACTCGATCGGACGGGCCGTCGTGCCCGCCCACCTCGGTGCACTCGACAAGGTCTACGACGGTGTGATCGGCGATCACCGTTCAGCCGTGAAGCTGGCAGGCGATCTCGATCCCGTGACCGAGGACCTGCTGATCGGACAGATCGGACAGCTCGAGCTCTACCAGTGGTTCGTCCGGGCCCATGTTCAAAACACGTCGGGCAACCTGATGAGCGGCGACGCGGAGACCGAGTTGGACGCGGCTGCCAACGCGGCCACCGGTGATCCCCTCCAGTAGCAGCGACCTCATCAGGAAAGGAACGATCATGAGCAACACAACCGTCCGAGACGACCACCCGGGAGAACCGATCACGAAACTAGAAGATGTTCGGGCTCGCCACAACGTGGTGGCCGCTGTCGCCGACCTCGATCAGGCCCGCACCCTCATCGAGTCGCTCGGAAAACACCGGATTGAAGGAACCAACATCTCTTTGCTGGGTGCGTATCGTCCGGCGCCCGGGGATGATGTGGATCCAGCGGCCGAAGACGACCCGGCCACGTCGGCCGCCAAAGGGTCGGCGGCCGGTGCCGTCATCGGCGCCGGCCTAGGAGCCGCTACGGCCACAGTTTTGGCCATTCCCGGTGTCGGGCCGGTCATCGCCGGTGGCCTCTGGGCGGTCTTGGGAGGCACCGCGGGAGCAATTGTGGGTGCCGCGAACAAGATCGCGCTTGCCGACGCCTGGGAGCACACCTTCGAGGCCGTCCGCTCTGGGAACTTCGCCGTCGGAGTCCACAGCGATGACCCCGAAGACGTCGAACGGGCAGAACACGTCATGATGAACGCCGGCCCCTTGGCGATCAATCGTTTCGTCGATACGAACGACATCACTCCCGAGGTTTGATCCCCGCACCTAGTGGGTAGATGCGGAGTTGAACCACCAGTCCGTAACCATCGGAAAGGAGAACACATGGATCGGATGACCGGGGCGCCACCTGCAGTGCCTGCCCCCGCCGTTGACCCGTCGGCTCGTGGAGCCGTCAGGAACCTGATCGATCACGTCTCCGACGGGGTCGAAGGCCTGGCCAAGTCAGCCGAGCTGGTTGAAGACGAGGTCGCCCAGGCGTTATTCGAGCTTTGGTCGAACGAACGAAAAGAATTTCTGGCTGAGCTGCACAACCTTGCCGTCGATTTTGGAGCCGATGAGGAGGATCCCGGCACTGCCCGGGGCGCCGTACATCGGGCGTGGATGACAGCCAAAAACGCCATCACCGGCGACGACGAGGCGGTGATCGAGTCCGCCATCAACGGCGAGGAGGCCGCCATGGAGGCCTATGAAGCCGCCCTCTCGACGGGCCTGCCCGATGATGCCCGCACCGTGATCCAACGTCAGTATGACCAAGTCAGGGAAATCCATGAGCGCCTTACGAAGTGGGGAGCGGTCTAGGCGCCGGTCGGAGGAGAGTCGTGGCGCCCACCGCCTTGCGACTGCGGTTGGAGCAATCAACCGGGTTCGCTCCGCCGGGCAACCCGAAGTAACGATTCGCCTCCCCAGAGGCCGATCCGGCCCTTCATTTGCCCGGGCGTACGTCGGGACCTACTGCATGCTGCACGGTGTCGACGACCGGACCACAACCGAGGCCCAACTCATGGCGAGCGAGCTGGTCACCAACGCCGTCGCCCACGGACGCGGGAGCACCGAGCTCACGATTGGGGCAACCCGCCCCGGGGCCTATCGAATCCAAGTTACAGACAGGGGCGGCACGTTAGATCCAGCCGGTTGGTCTGGCAGTGGCCAACAGCGAGAGCACTCGGTGGGCAGCTGGGGCCTGAATCTTGTCGAAACGCTGTCGTCGCGATGGGGGGTCGAGACAACAGAGGATCGCACCAACGTGTGGTTCGAGATCGAGCCGGCCTCACCCGACGACAACTAAACGAAGTGATCGAAATCAGCTGACAGCAGCCGCTCGTACTTCGTCCAAGGCTTTCTTGAGCAGACGCGACACATGCATCTGAGATATCCCGAGAGCTTCGGCGATCTCCGACTGGGTCTGGCCGGAAAAAAAGCGCAGGTAGAGAATGTGACGGCTGCGTTCATCGAGGGCCTCCAACGCAGCTGCCGCGTCGGCCCAACGGTCGGTCATCTCCAACAGCTCATCTTCGCTTCCGAGTAAAGAGATCAACTCGGCACCCTCGTCGTCACCCGAGCCCGTCGGACGGTCGAGCGACGTGGGGGCATACGCGGAGCCGACCTGGAGAGCTTCCAGGACCTCCTCTTCGGGGATGTCGAGTTCGGCGGCCACTTCGGCCGTTGTGGGGGAACGCATCAGACGCTGCTGCAACTCATCGACGGTGCGGGCCACCCTTCGACTGGACTCCTTGAGCCCTCGCGGAACCCGGACAGTCCACGCCTTGTCCCTCAGGTGGCGCTTCAGCTCCCCAACAATCGTGGCGGCTGCAAAACTCTCGAACCGGCTGCCATGGTCTGCATCAAACCGCTCGGCCGCCTGGATAAGACCATACATGGCGACTTGCTGGAGATCGTCGATGTCCTCGCCCCGTCCCCGGAATCTGTTGGCCAGTCCGCGCGCCAGGCCGAGGTGCTCATTCACGAGCGCATTTCGCTGCTCGAGCGTGCGGGCAGAGTCGTCCGACATGTCAGGCGACCGGGACCGACATCACCAGCTGCCCACCGTCGATTCGGGCATCGGGGGCGAGCGTCACCACGAGGTCAAACGGGTCCGGTACGAGGCCTGAGGCCTCAAACGAAGCGACCGGATGGATCCGACACCGCAGGCGATCATCGAAGGAGTCGAACCCGACGGTGACCGTGTCATCCGTGCCATCCAAGGCGAAGGAGGCGGCCTCGGTCAAGAGCAGCTTGAGCTCTTCGATCCAGCGCTCGGAGGCCGAACCCCCTGGACGCACGGCACGTGCAACGGCACCCGCAAACAACCGCACATAGAACAGCGAGGAAGGTGTAGCCGGAACCACGAGCTCGAATTCGGCCGGATCCACCGGCAGCGTCACGTGCCTACGACTTGGTCAATGCTGTCGTGCACATTGATATGGCCTCGCACACCGGTGAGATCGAGGAGCCTGGCAACCGCACCATCCCCGGGAACCACGGCGAAATCGCGCTCCCTCGCCTCCAAATCCTGGTGTGCGCCGATCAGGACCCGCAGCCCGGTGGAGTCCATGAAGGTCACACCTGTCAGGTCCACCAACACCGGCTCGCCTTGGTCGTAGAGATCTTCGATGGCACGACGCAGCGAGGGAGCTGTCGCCAGGTCGACCTCACCTTGCACCGTGACGACCGACCAACCCTTCTTGGACTCGATGTCGATCGCGAGTTCTTGCGGCACCCCTTCTCCCCATTCGGCTGAGTCGTAGTATATGAGCCGTGTCCCTTTCGATCTCGATCCCTGCGCTTCCCTCCAACGTGTCGGTGTTGCGGACACTCGCCATGGCGGCCGTCAGCCGAACTGACAGTGGCATTGATACGGTCACCGACGCCGGCCTCGCGATCGACGAGGCAGCGGCGCTGTTGTTGGGCATCCCGGGAACGACGGTGGTGAAGGCGGTCATCGGGGCCGATCCACCGACAATGGTGCTGGCGTCCGACGCACATCCACCGTTCTGGCCGCCCGAAAGCTACGACGGAAGCCTGGCCGAGACGGTGCTCTCCTCAGTCGTGAGCGAAGTGGAATTCGCCGAAAACGCCGACGGAGCTCAGATCCGGCTGATTGTCTAGGGACGATCAGCGACTTTTAGGCCAAGCATCGCCACATCGTCGACGAGCACGCCCCCCGTGACCCGAATTCGCTCGTCGATGGTGCGAATGATTTCGTTCACCGATTTGTCCCTCACCGAGGCCAGTTCGGAACGCAGCCAGCCGTCTCCCAGCAGCTCTCCGTCGATCACCACGTCGGTCAATCCGTCCGTGTAGAGGAGTAGAACGTCTCCCGGTCCGAGCTCGATGGACACATCCTCAAACCGGATTTGATCGAACATCCCCAGCAACACACCCTCCGAGGCAACCACATCGACTTCTCCGTTGCGTCGAGCCACCATGGGTGGGTGGTGTCCCCCACTCGCCAGACGAATCGTCAGCCCGGACTCGTGAGGCCGGGCGACGCCATAGACCACGGTGCAGAACCTCGAGTCCGCTTTTTGGTCCAGCAAGACATCGTTGACGGCCTCGAGCACTGAGCTCGGCTTGCTTCTCAGAAGTGCTGTGGCGCGCAGCGTATGCCGGGTGAGGGCTGTGATGGCAGCAGCTTCATGACCCTTGCCGCTGACGTCACCGATGGCCAGCGCATAGCGATCTTGATCGATTTGAAAGACGTCGTAAAAATCGCCCCCGACATCGAGACCTTCGCCGGCAGAACGATATGAGCCAGCCAACTCGCATCCGGGCAAGTCGGGAAACCCCGCCGGCAGCAGGCTCCGCTGCAACACCTTGGCAATACGGGTCCGCTGGCTGAAGAGCAGGGCGTTGGCGATGGCGGCCCCGGCCCGGTCCGCCAGGCGCTCGGCCAACTCCAGGTCGTCGCTGGTATACGGGCGGGCCGCAACCGAGGCCCCGAACGAAACAGTCCCGATCGTCCTGCCCGAGTCCTTGAGGGGCACAATGATGTAGGACTCCACACCGACCAGCTCCACCTGCCTTCGCTGGTCGTCGTCGAGACCAACCTCATCGAGGAGAGAATCGTCGAACTGGCCTTGCAGAACTGGTGTCCCCGTGCGCAGCACCTCGCCCACACCCCCCGGCGTGTCGTATGAAACGTCGACCGAGGTGACGAGAGATTCGAGGATCAGTTCCTTGTCGGGATCTCGATGGTGGGACCCGACACACTCGATCTGGCCCTCGCGCACCAGGTACACCACAGCCCAGTCTCCCAAGTGCGGGACGATGAGACGCAGGAGCCGGTCGATCGTGGCGTCGAGGTCGAGTGAGGTTCCCAGGACCCGGAACGCATGGGTGAGGAATGTCATGCGCTGGCGGCTGGCCTCGGCCGCCGCCCGGGCCTCCCGCTCTTTCTTGAGCAATCGGGCGCGGTCTGCATCTGCGTTGATCCGGTTTGAGGCGTCCTGTACCAGACCGATCATCCCGACCGGGGTGTCGTGATCGTCGCGCACGACCTGACCCCAGCCTTCCAGCCAGATGATCTCGTCATCCGAGGTGAGCCCGCGAAAGATCACATGGTAGGGAAGGCCGTCCTCGAGTGCACCCTCCAGTGCACGCTGTACGTCGATGCGATCCTCGGGGTGGATGAGGTCGACAAATCCGTCGAGGTCGGGTTTGAAGGACGTCGGCGACAGTTTGTAAAAACGGTAGATCTCGTCCGACCAGGTGACGGCCCCGCTCTCGATATCCCACTCCCATAGCCCAAACCTGCCCGCGCTCAAGGCGAGCTGCAAGCGTTGCTGGGCACCGCCGGTCAACTCGGCATGGAGCCGGTCCGCGGGTGGCGTGGCGTCGGACATGGGGGGCACCCTACCGAGCACCGGCCGTTCGGTCGAGTGGTGACGACTGGTTTGAGATCCGCGTGATGAGGGTATGGGAACACCATGAGTCGAGGCCAGCAGCCCGCATCGGGCAAGTTCGTCGACGTGCATTGGACCTTTGCCGGCGGAGCGTTCGCGGCCCTCGCCCTGTTCGCCGGGGCCGCAGCGGTTGGTCGAGTCGGTTCGTTCGAGGGCCTGCGGCTCCTGGAGAGCACACTTCCCACCGTACGGTTCCTGGCTTCATCGGTTCTGGCGGCCGGGGTGACGGTCCTGGCACTGATGCTGACCCTCATCGGCCTCACGTTCTCCACGGACTGGCAGTTCAGCGAGGTCCACTTCCGGCGGGTGGGCAGGATTTCGGCGTTGACATCGGTGATGATCGTGATCTCGGCAGCGATTCTGCTGTTCATCGGTCTTCCGCTCGAGGAAAGCGAAGACCTCCGCCGCTATTACAACGTGTTCTACTACTCGGTCATGGGCGCTTCGGCCGCCCTGGGCGGCGTGCTTGTGAGCGTCATCCTCATGTTGCACCAGACCATCAAGGGACTCATCGCCATTGAGCATCCCGACCGCGAAAGTGACTTGATCGAGAGAGAAGACGACTCGGGCAGCGACAACCATCAGCCGCGCCGGATGGCAGCGTCGCTCGATGCGTAAGGTAGGTGATCGACATGACACGAAACGACGCCGGGCGCGTGCTAAGCCGTACGCTCTCACCTTGACTCGATCGGCACCGACTGACGAAAAGGCTACAGGTGACAACTCATGAACTGGTACGTCGATAGCAAGGACGCCGGATCGCTGACCGAACTGCGGCACGAGTTCGGTGATTACCTCAGAAGGCATGCCGCGCCGGGATCGGATGTCGACGCCGGCATCTTGACATTCTCCGAACTGGTGAGCAATGCCGCCCAGTACGCCGGCGGTGACATCTGGGTCTCAGTCGACTGGGGCCTCGAGCACCCACTGTTGACGGTGTGGGACATGGGTCCCCAGTTCCAGCTCAACGAGGTCGACATGCCGCCGCCCGATGCCGTGCGCGGCCGGGGCCTGGCCATTGCCGCATCCCTGTCCGAACACCTGGAGATTGCCGCCCGCGCCGGCGGAGGCGCGAAGGTCGAAGCCGAGCTACCCATCAACCGGGGAGAAGCAGCCGACCTCGCACCCCCTCGTCAGCTCTTCGACGTATTGCCGGCGTCCGAGGAGGCGGGACCGGAAGGTTTCAGCAAGGAGTCGTTCCTCCGGGCACTCGTGGTGCAATTGGCCCAGGAGCTGGAATGGCAGCAAGGTCCGGTAGCTGCCGAGCAGGCGGTGGCGCAAGTCGGTACCAGTGTGGGCGGTCAGATGGAGGCTGAGTATCGAACGGCACGGGGCATCGTCGGGCAGTTGACCCCGGCGCAGATGGCCGATTGTTATGTCAGGCTCAAGCACGCCATCGACGGCGGGTTCCACGTCATCGAGGCGAATGACGAGCGCATCGTCCTCGGCAACACCAAGTGCCCGTTCGGGCCGGCGGTGCAAAAGTCACCTGCACTCTGCCGCATGACCTCCAGCGTGTTCGGCGGAATCGCGGCACGCAACGCCGGCGACTCTACCGTGGTGCTCGAAGAGCGCATCGCCGTCGGGGATCCCGGTTGCAAGGTCATCGTGAATCTCAACACCACAGAGATGCCGCCCCACGGCCACCGTTATCCGGCTCTCGACGCCTTCACGGACGCTCCCTGACGTCGAGCTCAGTGAATCCGATGCTCGCCTGGTGCGCGGTCGGCCGGCGCGGGTTCAGCCACCTCTCCCGCCTCCTTCTCGACTGCTGACGCGATGCCCTCGAGCGAAGACACCTCATGACCGTCATCCGCCAGATCGTCGATCAAGGCCCTCACGATATCGGCCACGGCGGCGAGAACGAGCGGCTGGTCGTCACTGAACTGCACAATGGGCTCGAAGGCCATTCGTACATATCCGGCGGGGCTCAGGCGATGAGGCGCCACCAGCCGTCGGTTGGCGCTCCCGGTGAACACGGAAGAGCCGGCGCCGGCCATGAAGGCCGCTCTGACGCAGGGCGCCAGCGACCGCACCACGTCGACCGCCGTGGCAGGGTCGTTCACCCCGGGCGACAGCGCCCTGAGAGCGATGTCGACCAGCTGCTGGATACCGTGGGCTGGATCACCCGCGATCGAGCGGGTATCGCCCACTGCGATTTGTTCTCGCAGGTCGATATGGCCGTCCTCTGCGCTCTCGTCCGTCCATACCGTCAACAACCGGCGACCTTCGTAGACATAGGAGCCGATCCACACGTCGAGCCGCCCGATACCACCGCTCGGCAGGCCGTCGAGGATGGCCCCTACGTCGATCTCCTGCACATAGCCGCGCTCATCGGATCGAATGACCTCGGACCGGGTGTCGGGCGCGATTTGCCACGACTCCGTTGCATCCGCCTCCGAGGGAGGCTCCGACGCCTGCTCGAGGGCGTGGCGCGTCTCGTCGGCGATCCGGCGTATCGTGTCGTCGATACGAACCCGGCGGGTGACCCGGTCGATATGGGCCACAATCACGATCGCCGACAGGACTCCGAGCACCACTCCGACCGTCGAGACCCAATCGGATTTGACCTGGTCCACGCCGCGCGAGCCGATAGTGGCCAGGCCGGTTATCGAAAACGCAAACGTGCCCATCACGATCCCGACCACGACCTGCTGAAATCGGTCGCGCAGAAAACCCTGGACGACGCGCGGGGAGTACTGGCTGGCTGCGAGCTGGACGGTCACTGCGCCCAGAGAGAACACAATCGCCGCGACGGTGATGATGGCACCGGCGACCGTCGCCAGAAGCGTACGGCCGGCCCCACCGTCCGAGGGGATCAAGAACGGAAGATCGTGCCAACCGCGCGCATCGGCGATGTTGGTGAGCCACGCCAGCCACAAGCCGCCTCCGATCATGGCGGCCGGAATCAGAAACTGACTGTCACGAATCCTCTCGAGCACGCGTGTAGCAATCACAGCGCAGGTTTACCCGCGCTCGCCTGCAGCAAACGCTCGGCGTGCGTGAAGGAGTCCGGGATCGATGAAGATGATTCGCCAGACCTTCGAGCCGGGTCAGCTGTTATAGCCGCGGGCGACAGTCCAGGGCTCCGATTCTCTGATGAGGTTGTTGGGGGCGATCCGGGGCATCTCGGCACGGACAACCGCCAGCAGTTCGTCCCGCTGTTCGTCGGTGAGATACTCCATGCCCCGCCAGCCTCCTTGGGCCACCCAGGCCACATGGTCGTCGTAGTCCTCGAAGTGTGTGACGAAGTCCTCGACATCCCAACCGTCGATGTCGCGAAAGCCCGCTCGAACCGCGGCAATGGCGATATCTACGCTGCCCGGGTGGCGCATCTTCAGTTGTGCCTCCACGTGTGGAAACATGAGCGTCAGCAGGCGGGACGGGTGGTTCTGAGGCGTCGAACCGGCCAGGGCACGCGGGCTGTAGTCGGCGATGAATACTCCGCCGCTGCGTCGAAGCACCCGCGCCACCTCCCCGAACGTCTTCTCCATCGAGGTGATGTCGTGATAGGCGGAGCGCATCACCACCAGATCCACAGAATCGTCGGGGAGACCCGTCTGCAGCGCAGTGGGCTGGCCGACGTGGGGGGCCAGCTCCCCGGGGGTCATCAATACGTACTCGGCAGATTCGAAGGTGGCCGGGGGGGCGTCCTCCGCTGCCATGCCTCCGGCCAGAACCAGGGCGCCCGGTCCGAGCACCAGGTTGGTACCGGTCACCGACAAGCCGGAATCGAGGACCAAATCGGTCCACTCCCTCGCATCGGGATCGACCACGATATTCATAGGCACGAATCGTAGTAACAAAGACCTCCAGGAAATCCGCCTTGCCGTCGATGCCCCGACCTCGATGCTGGAGAGCAGTCGCGTCTCATCGACCGCTGGTTCCCAGCGCTTCTGAGGACGGAAGATCTGAAGGTCTTCTGCCACGGATCAGAGGTGCGGATCAGGGACCAATTCCGACAACTGAGGACCAACCAGGTAGAGACCCTGACAGGGGGCTTTGCTACGCTCGGGTTGATTTCGGTCGGACCGCAACCAGGTCGGCAGCCGGGTCAGTTCGGCACCGGCACGACGACCTCCGAGCCGTCAGGGAGGGAGACGACCACCTCCCATCCCTCGGTGGTCTCGCGCCCACCCAACGGTTGTGCTGCCGCCCACGATGCGAGCGCTGCCACGGCTTCCGCCGCGATCTCAGGCGGCACGTGGCCAAAGACTCCGGGAGCGATGCTGGCCGGCTCGAGCGAGCCGAGTGTCCCGCTTGGCACGGCTGTAGGCAAGCCGAGCAGGGCGCCGTCGAGACCCACCCGTTGGTGAACGAACCGGAGTGGGCGACGAACGAAGCCGGTGTCTGTCGCGGCCACGACCCGGAAAGCCACTTGGACGGTGAAGCCATCAGAATCAGACTCGACGCCGGTGGCCCGGGCCCACTCCACGTATGACTCACCCGACGTCTCCCCGGCCTCGATATTCCAGACGGCCAAATCGTCCTGACGGTTGGGATCGCCATCCCGGGTGAAGTAGTCCTGTACGAAGATCTCGGCAACCGCTACGGCCGGGGCGGGGTCCGGCTCAGGCGAGGGCGGGGAGACAGGCTCGACCGAATCGTCCCGACCCTCTTCCGACGACGTCACGTCGGACAGGGGTACGACCGGCTGGGCCACCTCGCCCTGTTCCGTGGCCAGGGGAGCCCCGGTACCGGCCGGGAGCAGGCGGGGAGCCGCCATCACCCCCACGGCGACCGCCAGCACTGCCGCCGACGCCACGTAGATCAGCCGGGGAACCTGCGGGCCTTTGTCCTGGATCAGCTGCGACCACGGAATGAAGTCGACTTCTTCGGCTTCGTGCTCAGGCACCGGGGACCTCCGGGATGAGCAACACCTGCCCGGGGTGGATCAGGTCGGGGTTGTCGCCGATGGTGTCACGATTCGCCTCATAGATCTGGCGCCATCGCCGATTGATCTCCTCTGTGGTGGTGGTCGACGACTCACGGCACGCGATCGCCCATAGGGAGTCGCCGGGCTGGACACGATATGTCTCGTGACGGGGTCCTGGTTCGTCACCGTCGACCTCGTCAACTCCCGCCGGCGACTCGAGGTCCCGGCCCTCGCCAGGGAGCGATCCCGATCGCGGCTCCGGTGAGGGTTCCACCAATCGAACGGCCGGCGGACCGGGGGCGGCGGCCACGGCCATCGGTCGCAGCAAGCCCAGGAACAGCACCGCCGGCGCCAGTGGTAACACGTGTCGCATCGACACCGGTCGCAAGGTGGCCGCCACCTGCGCCATGGCCGCCATTGCGAGAACTGCCCATAACAACCGTTCCACCATCATTGGGGCAGAACGTACGGATTGCCCGAACCGGATTCAAGGGGTCTGGATCACGCCTCCAAGAACCCTGAGATCAGGTCCATGAAGGTGTCAAACGAGTCGCGGTGGATGGAATGACCTGCGCCCGCCACGGTCTGGAAGGTGACGTTCGGGTTGGCAGTCGCCAGCGGCCGACCCAGCGCAGGTATCACCAGCGAGTCGAGTGCCGGGTCGGCCCCCAGCAGCAGCGTCGGGACGTCCACCCGGGACAGGTGGGGAACGTAGTCCCAATCGGGGTTGTGTTCGCGGCTCGCCGATCCCACCCGAGGATCGCATTGATCGAGGGCCACCGCCTTGGCCAGCACGTCTCCCTGGTCCCACATCGGGTAGGTGGCCCGCACGGCGGCCGGCGACGCCTTCAGCTGGGACTCGTCGGTGAACCACCTGGCCGCTTCGTCACGATCGATCATTACGAGCCCCGGGTCTTCGAGTATCAGGCGATCGGCCCAGCCGGGGCTGTACGCGGCGAGGGCGACCGTGCCCCCCAGGCTGTGACCGATGACCGCGTTCCAGTGGTCGCCGAGCGAGACCAGGTCTGCGGCATAGGAGGAGATCCGGTAATCGTCCGCATGGGGGCTGGCGCCGTGCCCGCGCAGGTCGGGCGCCACGACCCGGAAACCGAGATCTGCCAGCACCGGAGCCACCCGCCACCAGCTCTCGGCGCTCGACGTGAGGCCGTGGAGGAGCAGGACCGAGCGTGCTCCCGACCCCCAGGTCGACGTGGCCAACTCGAGCATGGACCCAGGCTATAGCCGTTGTACCTACGCCACCCAGCCGCGACGCCAGCATGTTCACGCCACTTGTCGGCCCCGTCTGACGAGCCACCCGGATAACCTCGTCGGCATGTTCCGCCGGTTTGCCCTGCTCGTCTTCGCGGCTCTCGCCTTCAGCTCATGCAGCGGTGAAGAAGTAGCGCCCACCACGTCCACCCCGGCAACGACGACCACCCGGCTCGTGAGTGCCGAGGAGATCGTGGCTCAGGCGGCCGCGGCCATGGAAACGGTGGACACGCTGCGGTATTCGATGGAATTGAGCGGTGCACCCATCACCGTGCTGGGAGTGGAGCTCCGGGGGGCGACCGGGCAGTACGCCGCCCCCGGCTCGTCCAAGGCGCTGCTACTGGCAGCCGCCGGCGACCTCGTGGTCGAGCTCGGAACCATCGCCATCGACGACACGGCGTGGGTGTCCAACCCGTTGACAGGAACCTGGGACCGGTACACCGGGGATCGGGCGTTCAATCCCGCCATCATTTTCGACCGGGAAACCGGGTGGCGACCGCTGCTCACCGAGGACTTCTCCGAGGGACGGGTGTTGGAGGTGAAGGAGACGGACGGGGGAACGCGCTATGTCGTCGAGGGGAGCGTCGCCGACCGGCGGGTGGAGGTCTTGACCGCCGGACTCGTGGAGGCACAACCGCTGACCCTGATTCTCGAAGTGGACCCGGATAGCGGTCACGTCACCCGCATGGAGTTCGCCACGATGGGCGCTGCGGGTGAGACCTTCTGGACGCTCGTACTCTCCGAGTTCGGCGAACCGGTGGCGATCGAGCCCCCCGCCGGGGCCTGAACAGCGTGACCAGTCGCGCCTCCCGGCAGCCGAGCCCTACCGCCGTGCTGGCCGTCATGAGCTTCGGGGTGTTCGTGGCCGCCGACGACCTCACCGTGGTCTCGACGTTGCTGCGACAGATCATCGGAGACCTGGAGATCCCGCTTCCGTCTGGATTCGACGACGCCGCCTGGATCGTGAACTCGTACCTCATTGCCTACGTGGCAGTGATGCCTTTGATGGGAAGGCTGA
Source organism: Acidimicrobiia bacterium (assembly GCA_041609995.1). GTDB lineage: Bacteria > Actinomycetota > Acidimicrobiia > Spongiisociales > SHLN01 > JABDOU01. The sequence goes on along the minus strand of JBFIPU010000053.1, from coordinate 4,285 downwards.
GCGATGTGGTCGGCCGACGGCGAGCCTATATCGGGTCTCTCATCATCTTCCTGATCGGATCGTTGTGGATTCCCTTCACCAGCTCGCTGGGCTGGTTCGTCGTTGCTCGGGTACTCACCGCCATCGGTGGTGGGGCCATGGTTCCGGTGGCTCTGGCGGTGGTAGGCGATGCGTTCGCCGAGGAGCGGCGTCCCTCGGCGTACGGGATTCTCGGAGCGGTGGACACGATCGGGTGGGTGTGGGGGCCTCTGTTCGGGGCGTTGTTGGTGCGGTTTCTCGACTGGCGCTGGCAGTTCTACCTCAACGTTCCATTGGCTGTCATCGGGATCGCGCTGGCTTGGTGGGCGTTGCGGAGCCATTCACAACCTGCATCGTCGGCGCCCATCGACTGGACAGGCGCCCTGCTCCTGACCACGGCGTTGGTGGCGCTCAGCATTGCCCTCCTCGACTCAGCCGAGATCTCCGGGGTCGCCGAGCTGTCCGAGTTGACGGGCGAGACCTCGACATCCACTGCGTGGCTGTTCGGGGTCGCCCTCGTCGCCCTGGCGATGTTCTGGCGAGTCGAGCGGAATCGCCCGGAAGGGGTGATCGATGTATCTCTGTTTCGACGACGGAATGTGACGCCGGCCCTGATTGTGAACTTCCTCGTCGGGTCGGTGCTGATCATCGTCATGGTGGACGTGCCGCTATTCGTGAATCTCGTGGTTGATACCTCTCTCGTCGGGGCGGCGGTGCTGTCGGGGTGGGTGCTGTCGGGCATGACGGCCACCATGGCCGTGGCGTCCTACCTCGGCGGGGTGGCAACCGAGCGGCTGTGGTACCGCCCGGTGATCCTGTCTGGCCTGGCGCTGGTCGCCGCCGGAGTGGCGCTCATCGGATCGCAGTGGGACGAGTCGGTCGATCCGGCCACGATGGCCTGGCAGCTGGTGGTGGCCGGCGCCGGCTTCGGCCTCGTGACCGCCCCGACCAATTCCGCTGTGGTCGACGCCGCAACCGCCGATCGCCGGGGCATGGCTTCCGGGCTGGTGATCGTGGCGCGCCTGATGGGACTGGCGGTGGGGTTGTCCGGGCTGACAGCATGGTCGCTCTTCCGGTTCGAACAGCTACGGCGAGACCTCGACCTCCCGCCCATCGGCGACCCGGGGGCGGCGGCCGCCATCGAGGCGGCCCAGGCGAGGATCACGGCTCAGGCGCTCACCGAAACATTCCTCTTCGCCCTGCTGGCGGTGGCAGCGGCCATGGTCGCAGCCACTCGCCTCCGACGGTCGGTTGCTGCGCAGGGCGAGGCGGCGTCGAAAACCGGGTAAGGGGCGGCAGCGGACGAGAGATCAGGGTCAGGCGACCTGCCCGATCCGTTCTCGCAGCTCGGACAACGCCGCCACAGAAAGGTTGCCGGAGGCCCGGGTGAAGTAGTCGGGCATCCGATCCGGTGACACGATCACCAGTGTGCCGACGTAGCCGATCAAATCGTCCTCACTCGTGAGGCAGAGGACGGGATCTACCGCCTTGCCCAGACGTGTTCCGAGCCGGTGGGCCCGGACCCAGGTCTTGCGCACGAGGTGGGCGTGACGCTCTTGACCGCTGTAGAGGGCCCGGCCCTGGATGCTCACCTTGCTTTCGGTGTCGGCCGCAGTGACGCCGAACAGGCCCCGCGGTCCCATCAGCACCGCGTCGACCAGATCGTCGCCGACCGGCACGTTGTAGAAAACATCCCATTGGTCGGGGTGAGACCCGAGTGCCTGCGAGAAGCGATCTTGTCCTTGTTGCCGAGCCATTCCCATGACAGGACAGTTATCGACACGGGGATTGTGGGTCTCAAGAGGAATCGATCGCATGGGGCGCCGAGCCATTGCCGGGCTGTCAGAACCTGGCTACGGTGAGTGGCGTTGATGTGTTGAGGTAGGTCTGGTGTTCGTGGCGGGGTATCGGCGCGGCTGGTTGGTCGCGGCGCTCTCATGTATGTTCGCATTCGGGGTTTCCACGGACGCGCTCGCCGCCGATGAACCCCCCAACTTCACGACAGAGACGATCGTCGACAATCTGTCCAGTCCAGTCGCTGTCGACTTCCTCCCCGACGGACGCTTGATCTTCGTCCAGCTCAACGGTGACATCTTGATCGCCGATCCATCTGTGCTGCCCGCCACGCCAACGCTGTTGATGTCCGTGCCCGACGTGGACTTCGGGACGGGCGAACGGGGTCTCACCGATATCAAGGTTTCGCCCAGCTACGAGACCGACGGGTTCATCTACGTCTGGTACTCGCAGGCCGCAACCGAGACACAGCGGTTGAGCCGCTTCACCATCGTCAGCGATGCCCCCGTGGTGGACGGAAACAACGTCCCGGACGAGTTCGTCGTGTGGTCGACGCCAGAAAGCCACCCCGGAACGGAATTCCACTACGGGGGAGGCATCGACTTCGGACCGGACGGCAACATCTGGTTCTCGATCGGCGACCGGTCGCAACCGTCCAATGCCCAGCTCACCACCCATAGCTCGGGTGCCATCCACCGCGTGGCCCCCGACGGGTCGATCCCGACCGGCAACCCCTTTGACGATGGCCCCGGACCGAACATCGATTCGATCTGGTCGATCGGCCAGCGCAACCCGTTTCGTCTCACCTGGGATCTGATCGGCCAGCAAGCCTTCGTGGCCGAAGTCGGCCAGGACACGTCGGAGGATGTCAACGTCATCACGTTGGACAACGGCGGCGCCAACTTCGGCTGGCCGCTGTGCGAGGGTCCATGTGCTGATCCGCAGTACGAGGACCCGACCTTCACGTATCAGCACGACATCAACACCTCCGGCCAGTACCCCAACAACACCATCCCCAACACCCAATACGGGGGCTCGGTATCCGGGGGAGCCGTCTATCGCGGCAACCAGTTCCCGCCGGAGTATCAGGGGGCATACTTCTTCGGCGACTATTCGAATCGCTGGCTCGGGTATCTGACGTTCGAAGACCCGGCCAACCCCACCTATCACGCGTTTGCTCGCTACGTGGATACCGTCGTCGAGGTCGACGTCGCTCCGGACGGGTCGCTCTACTACGTCGCCATCACCAACGACGGAGACCCCGACCCATTCAACTCCGGCTACATCCAGCGGATTCAATACCTCGATGGGAACCAACCCCCTGTCATCACCCAGGCCGTGGGCAGCCCAAGCAGCGGAGACGCGCCGCTCGAGGTGACCTTCACCGGAGCCGCCACCGATCCGGAGAGCGACACTCTGACCTACGAGTGGGATTTCGGCGATGGGAGCCCACCGGCATCGGGGCCGTCGGTTGCGCATACCTACACCAACAACGGTGTCTACGCAGCGAGGCTCTCGGTCTCGGACCTCACGCAGACCGCGGTCTCCGATGCCATCGACATCTCGGTGGGAACGGCCCCAGTGCCCACGATCACGGCACCTCTCGATGGAACGCTGTTCCGGGCAGGTGACATCATCGACTTCTCCGGTTCCAGTGACGATCCGGCCGACGCGCTCCAATGGAACGTCGAATTGGGACACGACGCCCACTTTCACCCCCGCCAGGTGACCGATGGACCAAGCGGCACCTACGTGATTCCCTCCACGGATCACCCCTTCAATGAGCACACATTTTTCCGTTTCACGCTCACGGCCACTGACGCAGACGGTCTCACGGCATCGACCTCGGTGCAAATCGATCCCGACAAGGTGAACCTGAATCTGATTTCCAATCAGCCCGGCCTCGAGTTGCTGTGGGACGGCATCGCCGTCCAGACCCCGGCCACGATTCCGACACTGATCGGGTTCCAGCACACCATCACCGCGCCCGGTCAGCAGCCATCAAACGGCCGACTCTACGCATTCGATGCCTGGGACCACGGCGGGCCGGCAGTGTTCACAACGACCATTCCTGACCAGGACGTGTCCTTCACCGCCAACTACTCGGACATCGGCGCCGCCGGCCACACCATCGACATCCACGCCGCCGGACAGGTTGGCGACGAGGAAATGCAACTCTGGATCGATGGGGCGCCGGTGGCCACGTGGGCCGTCACCGCCACCTCCACATCGAGCCCGGGCGTCTACTCGATCGCCGACTACCCGGGCGATCTCACGGCTCTCCAGGTTCACTTCACCAACAACGGACCGGCCGGCCAGCCCGACCGCAACCTGTTCGTCGACAAGGTGGTTGTCGACGGTGTCGACTACCAAACCGACGACCCGTCCGTGTTCGGCACCGGCGTGTTCGACGGCACCTCCTACTGCGTGAGCGGCAATCATCAGACCGAATGGCTCTACTGCAACGGCTATT
>JBFIPU010000052.1:0-17818 GCA_041609995.1 Acidimicrobiia bacterium | reverse complement strand
GGCGCCCGGCTTCGATTGCGGGGCCACGGCGGAGCTGGGACCGATGGCGCCCAACCCGGCGACCTCTACGTCACGGTCAGCGTGGCTCCCGACGAGGTGTTCGAGCGCCAGGGGGAGCATCTGTTTCAACAGGTGGTCGTGCCCTTCAGTGAGATGGCGCTGGGGACCGAGATCGAAGTTCCGCTCATCGACGGCGACGTGGCGGTGCTCACGGTCCCGGCCGGGACCCAGCCGGGAACGAGATTCCGCATGCGGGGAGAGGGCGCCGGCCGGCTGAACGGGAGGGGTCGAGGCGATCTCTACATCGACGCCACGACGGCAGTTCCGGAGAATCTCTCCAAGGACGAGGAAACGCTCCTCCGCCAATTCGCCGAGCTTCGGAATGAAAGGCCGGCCAAGGGGAAGCGCCGCCGCCGTTGAGCCGGGTCCCCCACGTACTCCTGCCGGGGCCGTGGGGTGAATCGGTGGTCGAGCTCGGCACCCACAAGGCCCGTCACCTCCGCAAGGTCCTGCGTCTGCCGGATGGGGCCCGCCTCACCTATACGGACGGGGCCGGGATCCTGGGGACCGGCTCGTTGAGACGCGATACCTTGGTCCGCGGTGACGAGATTACCGTCGATCGACCGAGCAGCAGGCGGGTGGCGGTGGCGCCGCCCAGGTCGATGGGCCGGGCCCGGTTTGTCGTCGAGAAGCTGGCGGAGCTCGGCGTGCGCGAGCTGCTCTGGCTCGACACCGAGCGCGGCGTCGGTCCACCACCCAAGCCGGCCAAATGCGAGGCCTGGTCGGTGGCCGCTCTCGAACAGAGTGGCGGGGCGTGGAGCCTGGCCATCAACAGGTGCGAGTTGAACGGGTTGAGCGACATCGTGCTCGCCGATCGCAAGGGAGGTGGCTGGCCGCCTCGCGATCTCACCCCCGACACGGTCATCGCGGTGGGACCAGAAGGGGGATTCACCGACCGGGAACGGAAGGGTCGCCGGCTCGTTTCGCTGGGTGACACGGGTCTGCGGGTGGAGACTGCGGCGGTGGTCGCCGCAGTACTGGCCCGGTAATCCGCGCTGTCTGAGCTTTCAGACCCGAAAAATACCACGTTGAGTGAAGGTTTCCGCGAGATGCGACAGGGCTGAGTTTGAATGGTTTATGATTGGTGAATCCTGTCGGGACAGGAACAGAGAGGGACCAAGTGAACAGCTACAACGAGGCCGTTGGACAACGGCTGCGTTCGATCCGGAAACAGCGGGGGCTGTCACTACAAGAAGTACAAGAGATCTCGGACGACGAGTTCAAGGCCTCGGTGTTGGGCGCGTACGAGCGGGGCGAGAGGGCACTATCGCTACCACGCTTGTCGCGCCTGGCGCGCTTCTTCGGAGTGCCGGCAGGACATCTGCTCCCGCCGGAGAAAGACAGTGCAGGCAGGGCAATCGACGTCCTGCCCAGTGGAGGCGTGTCCATCGACTTGAACAAGGTCGACGTTCTCGAGGAACGGGACTCGGAACTGATGGAAGACTTCTTGCGAGCCGTCCAGATGATGCGACAGGACTTCAACGGGAAAGTGCTCACGATCCGTCGCGATGACCTGCGGTTGCTGTCGTTGTTGCTCCACAAGACCGAAGAGGCGTTCTCGAAGCAACTGGATGAGCTGGGCGTCATCAGCTGAGCACGGACCAGCAGATACCGACCAGCAGATACGACCAGCAGATACCGACCTGTCAGACGTTGATCTGCAGATCCTGACCAGCAGACGCCGACGAGCCGGGAACGCGTCGGCCACGGGCTGATCGTCGAGGGTCTCTCTCGGTAACTAGTTACTTCAAGGGGCCTGTAACCATGCCCTTTTTTGTCGTTGGGGCCGGATTGTGACCGGCAGATTTGCTTGATGACAACGGCAGGCTGGCCGATATACTCCTTGCGACGTTTTCGTTACGGTGGTTTATGTCGTCTCTTTCCTCTACTGAACGGTCACTTCGCGTGTCCGACAGCAATGTCATGCTGACATTGCTGGGAGATCGCGACGCCAACCTCCGCGTCGTCGAACAGGCGTTTCCCGAGGTCCGTTTCGTGGCCCGGGGAGACGAGATCAAGGTCTCGGGGCCGACGCCCGAAGTCGAATCCGCCCACGACGTCGTATCGGAATTGCTCGAGCTCGTGGATCGTCACAGCTCCCTCGGTCTCGATCAGGTCAACCGGGTGGTCGACATGGTCAAGGGTGGGGTTCCCAATCCGTCCGGGGTGCTGTCAGCCGGCATCAGCGTGGGTCGGGGGCGGCTGATCCGGGCCAAAACGCAGGGCCAGAAGACGTACCTGGACGCCATCAACGAGAACGTCGTCGTGTTCTCGGTGGGCCCGGCCGGCACCGGCAAGACCTATCTGGCCATGGCTGCGGCCGTCCACTCCCTGACTTCCGGGGCCGTCACCCGCATCGTGTTGACCCGACCGGCGGTAGAGGCGGGTGAGAGCCTCGGGTTTCTGCCGGGTGATCTCGTCGCCAAGGTCGATCCGTATCTGCGGCCCCTCTACGACGCCCTCTATGACATGCTGGGGCCGGAGGACACGCATGCGATGCTCGAGCGGGGCACGATCGAGATCGCCCCGCTCGCGTATATGCGTGGCCGCACGTTGTCCGACGCCTTTGTGATCCTCGACGAAGCCCAGAACACGTCCCCGGCGCAAATGAAGATGTTTCTGACCCGGCTGGGCTTCAATTCCAAGATGGTGGTCACCGGTGACATCACCCAGATCGACCTGCCGTCCGGCCGGGGCTCCGGGCTGCGCCACGCCCGCAAGGTGTTGTCCAACGTTCCCGGCATCATGTTCACCGAACTGGATTCGCGCGACGTCGTGCGAAACAAGATCGTCTCTGCCATCGTCGACGCCTACGGTCGGGACGAGGAGTCCTGATGCAGGCCTGGTCATCACGTCTGCAGCGAGCGCTGTATCTCGTGGCGTCGGCCCTCATCGCCACCGTGGTGCTCATCACCGGTGTCGAGGCCAGCGAGACGGCACCGGCCGAAGGCTCTGTGGCGCAACAGGATTATCGAGCCGACCAGTTCATTCAGGTAGAGGACGAGGTGTTGACGGAAACGCTCCGTCAACAGGCCGAACTACAGGTCGAACCCGAGTACCTGCGAGATCGAACCGTCGAGCGAGAGGTGCAGGTCGAAGTCTCCAACTTTCTCGATGCGGTCTCGTACGAGGACTTCTACGACCGGTTCGTCCCCGTGACATCGACGACCGCGCCGCCGACCACTACCACGTCGACCACCACATCCACGACCACGACCCTGGTGGAAGGGGCCGTGCCGCCGCCGACGACCGAGGGCACCACCACGACCACCACGACGTCTACCACGACCACGACCACGACCTTGCCGCCGCCCACGGCAGACGAGCGGGCGGCGGCGGTTGCTCGCGAGTTCGCTCAGATCGATGAGGACGTGCGCCAGCTGTTCATCCAGGTGGGTCTCGACGACCTGGAACGGATCGCCGACGGCCAAGAGCCGTTGTTCCCCACAATCGAAACGGCGTCCAGGGGCCTGGTCGCCGAGGTCTACAACGACCAGGACGGGATCCGCTCCGACCAGCTCAACACGATCAAGAACGATTTGATCACCAGTCCTCGCGTGCTCCCGGAACTGCCGGTGACGCTCGAAAACACGCTCGAGCTCGAAGCGGCGGTCTCCAAGCTGGTCGCTCGTGTCCTGCAGCCGTCCGAGTTCGAGGACGAGGCGGCGACGAACGAGAGGATCGAAGAGGCGCGGGCCGCCGTGCCCCAGCAGATCGCCGCCTTCCAGGAGGGCGAGACGATCGTGGCTGCCGGTGATCTGATCGGCTCCGTCGAGGCGGCCGCCATCGCCGATCTCCTCTCGCGTGAGTCACAGGCCCCCGAGCGCTTGTCGATCGGGGCGGTCATCTTCGCCGTTGTCGGGCTGTGCGCTCTGTACCTGCGACGCAACCGGCCGGCCCTGTGGAGCGAGCCGAAGAAAGTGGGCCTGTTCGGCATCCTCGTCGTCCTCGCCGCGCTGGTGGCGTTGAGCGTGGGGGCATTCAACGAGGCGGATTCAGCCATTGCGTTCGTGTTCCCAGGGGTGGCCTTCGGATTTCTGGCCGGGCTTCTGTTCGATACCCGACTGGCGCTGTTGGTGGCGCTACCGGTGGCTGTTGCCATGGCGGTGACGACGGGGAGCCTTCCCGTCACGTTGTACGCGGCGGCCTCGGTGATCGCCCCGCTCCCGTTCATCTCTGATGTCAGCAGTCAGCGCAGCCTGCGCTCGGCCGTTGCATATACGGCGGTGGCGATGGTGCCGATTGCGGCGGCCATGGCGCTTCTGTTCCTGGGAGAGGACCTCGTGGTCGAGGCCTCCATCTTCGCAATCCTCGGCGGTGTGCTCGGTGGCATCGTGGGTCTCGGCATCCTGCCCTTCTTCGGCAACCTGTTCGGGATCACGACGATGCTCACGCTGTTGGACCTGACAGACCGCAACCATCCCGCGCTGCGGCTGCTGGAAGAGAAGGCGCCGGGCACCTTCAACCATTCCATTCTGGTGGGAACGCTGGCAGCCCGAGCGGCCCGTGCCATCGGAGCCAAGCCGCTGTTGGCTGAGGCCCTGGCGTACTACCACGACCTCGGCAAGACCGAGCACCCCAACCTGTTCATCGAAAACCAGTTCGGTGCCTCGAACCCGCACCGCTGGCTCCCTCCCGAGGAGTCGGCTGCCCACATCCGAGCTCATGTGACCGATGGCGTGAGCCTGGCTCGCGAGTTCCGTTTGCCTCCCGAGATCATGGAAGGCATCCGACAGCACCATGGAACCAGCCTCATGCGGTACTTCTACAACAAGGCGGTTCAGGAGCAGGGAACCGACGTGGTCGCAGCCGACTATCGGCACGTCGGCCGCAAGCCGATCGCCAAGGAAATGGCCATTCTCATGATGTCAGACTCGGTCGAGGCGGCGGCCCGTGCTCTCGCTTACCAGGATTCTCCCACGGCCGAGGGGTTGCGCAAGATCGTCGACGATGTGATCAACGAGAAGCTGGAGGACGGGCAGTTCGATGAGTCGGACCTGACCTTTGGCGAGCTCAACAAGGTCAAGGAGGCCCTGCTCGAGGCGCTGGTTTCTCACTATCACCATCGCATCACGTACCCGAACTTCCCGGGATCCGGCGACCCCAAGAGCACCGACGAGCCTTGAACGTATTCGTCTCCGACGAGCAGGATGTCGAGGTCAACACCCAGGCGCTGGTGGCGATGGCCGAACGCGTGTTGTCCGCCGAGTCCGTACCGCCCGACACCCAGATGTCGATCATCCTCGTTGACGAAGTCGCCAGCGAAGAGTACAACCAACGTTTCATGCACCGCGACGGTCCCACCGATGTACTGGCGTTCCCCGTCGATGAGCTGGTGCCGGGCCGCCTGCCGCCGCGGGCTCCCAACTCTCCGCCCCTCAACCTCGGGGACATCCTCATCTGCCCCAGCGTCGTGACGAGCCAGGCCCGGGATCTGGGGGTGTCGCTCGGTTCGGAGATGGCGTTGATCGTGACCCACGGCATTCTGCATCTCCTGGGCTGGCATCATGACAACGAAGAAGGTGCCTCCGCCATGGCCGAGAGGGAACGCCAACTGCTCGAGGACGGCGGGTTCGACCGTGTCTGACGCCGACCCGGCAATTTTGGCTCCCGGGCACCGATGACGGCCGCGGAATATCGGTCCGGCATCGTTCCCGTCGTCGGTCGCCCCAACGTCGGGAAATCGACCCTGGTCAACGCGTTGGTGGGAGAGAAGGTCACCATCACGGCTCCCCGCCCGCAGACGACGCGCAACACGATCCGGGGCGTGGCCCACCGCCCGTGGGGCCAGATCGTCCTGATCGACACACCCGGGCTCCACAAGCCCCGCAATCAGCTGGGGGAACGGCTCAACCAGCTGGTTGAGGAGAGCATCCCCGACAGCGATTGTGTTGTCATGGTGGTGGACGCCACCGGTGCGATCGGCCCGGGGGATCGCACGGTGGCCGAGCGCCTGGCCGGTGCCCCGGTCGTGGTGGCGGTCAACAAGACCGATCGAGCCAAGCCGCACGAGATCGCAGAACGCCTGCACGATCTCGCCGGTTACGACTTCCCAGCCTATGTGCCGGTCAGTGCCCGCACCGGTGATGGCATCGGGACACTGGAGGCCGAGATCCGGGAACTGCTCCCGCCGGGCCCGGCATATTTCCCCGCCGACATGGTCACCGACCAGCCGGACCACCATCTCGCGGCCGAGCTGATTCGGGAGGGGTACCTGCACCGACTGCACGAGGAGCTGCCGCATTCGGTGGCGGTAGTCGTCGACGAGATGGAACCGCGTCCAAACGGCACGCTGTTCATCTCGGCGCTCGTCTACGTGGAGCGGCAGTCGCAGAAAGGAATGGTCATCGGCAAAGGGGGCAGCCTCGTCAAAGCGGTCGGGGAACAGGCCCGGGCCCAGATCGAGAAGGTCTTCGCCACCCCGGTTTATCTGGACCTGAGGGTCAAGGTCGAACAAGACTGGCAGCGGCGCCCCGAACTGGTCAGCCGCCTGCTGCCGATCGACGAGTAGGCATCCTCCCCGGGGGCTAGAGCAGCTTGCGGTCGGCCGCCCAGCGGGTCAGCTCGTTCCGGTTCGACAACTGCAGCTTTTTGAGCACCTTCGAGACATGCGTCTCCACCGTCTTCACGGAGATGAACAGGGCTTCGCCCACCTCCCGGTAGGTGTAACCGCGGGCGATGTGGCGCATGACCTCTTGTTCGCGGTCGGTGAGCAGGTCGAGCTCCGGGTCGACGTCGGCGACGTCGATGTCGGTGAACGTGTCGAGCACGTATCCGGCCAGCTTGGGCGAGAACACGGCGTCGCCGTTGTGGACCCGTTCGATCGCCTCGACCAGCTCCTGGGTGGCGATGGTCTTGGTGACATAGCCGGTGGCGCCCGCCCGGATCAGCGCGATCACGTCTTCGGGTGCGTCGGAGGTCGACAAAGCGAGAAACGCGATGTCGGGATTGGTGGCCAGGACCTTTTTCACGACCCGCCGTCCGCCGCCGCCCGGCATATGGACATCCACGAGCACCACGTCCGGGCTTCGTTCCAAAATGAGCTCGATGGCGGCGTCCACGTCGTCCGCGTCGCCGATGAGGTCCACCTGGTCTTCCAGCTCGGACTTCACGCCGGCGCGGAACAGGCCGTGGTCGTCGACGATGAAAACCCGGATGCTCATGTGTGTTCCTGCGGCAGTTGCATCACGAGCTCCAGCTCCGTCCCGACGCCCGCCCCTGTGTGGTATTCGGCGGTCCCACCGTAGCGCTCCATGCGGCCAATGATGGACTCCGAGATGCCTTTTCGGTCGCGAGGGATGGCGGTCGGGTCGAATCCGGGTCCGCGGTCGCGCACGAAGATGTGGGCCCGCCCATTGCGAACCTCGGTGAACAGGTCGATGCGGTCCTGGCCGCTGTGCTTGGCGGCGTTGATGAGCCCTTCCTTGGCAGCCGCCACCATCGCCTCCAGCGCCGACGTGAGGGGCGTGTCGCCCACCGTCACCGCTTCGACGCCGACGGCGTACGCGTCCTCGACCTGATTCGCCATGCGCCGAACCGCAGTCGCCAACGTGCCATCGACCCGCCGGTTGACGCCGAACAACTGGTCTCGCAAGTCACGCTCCTGGCGTCGGGCCAGTGACGTCACCTTGTCGGCCTCGTCGGCGTTGCGTTGGATGAGGGCCAGCGTCTGCAGAACCGAGTCGTGGACCTGCGACGCGAGCTCCGCTCGCTCATCCGCCCGGGCGCGGGCAGCCCGCTCCTCGCGCAGCGCCTTTTCGGCCCGTCGTCGGGCCCGCTCACTCCGCTCGAATACCTGCTGGCCCCACCCGGCCACCACGGCCGCCACCACATAGATCAGGGTCGTCGTGACCTTGCCGGCGAAGTCGTACTCGCCGGTGGCGGCGATGATGACGCCGGCCAGGACGGCTGCCACCAGTCCGCCGGACAACCCGCCCACATAGCCCCACAGCACGACCGACGCAATGGGGTAGCCCGCCGCGTAGTTGACCCCGTCGGCGGCATCGAACAGCGGCACGATCAGGGTGCCCAGGCCGATGGCCAGGTCGACGATCATCCAGCCGATGGTGGCGAGCCGTTCCGGTTGTGAGCGCGCGGTTTGCCAGGTGACAAACGCAAACACCCACGCCACCGTGATCATCGCGACCACGATTCCGGTGGCGGGGGGCGGTTCATCGTTCTGGAGGGCAAAGATGGCGAGCACTGTGAGCCAGGTCGCAGTGATGAACCGGAAGCCGCCAAAGATGCGGGCGAGGGTTTGGTCGGTCTCGAGTCGCTCGTTCACGGCTTCCATTATCGCCCACTCGGGCCCGGGATGATCGGCAGGCGTGCAATCCTCCTTCGCGCCGGCCCGACAGAGTGGTGGTGAATCACCGGTCAACTCGATCTCGGAGGTCGAGCTCGACCCGGTTCGGTCGGGTCAGTCGAGTTCCTGGAATATCGTGATCTGCAGGCCGGCCGGCGCCTCGAGACGCGCGTTCAACGACCGCCACGGCGTCTCGGTGGGTGTGGCCACCAGTTCGGCGCCGGCGTCGATCAGTCGATCAGTGACAGATTCGGCATCTTCGACCTGGAACGCCAGCCTGATCTCGCGAGCAACGGGACGCCCGACCTCGACCTGGTCGATGTACGCTTTCTGCTCGGAGTTCACCAGCTCCAGCGTGGCTCGCCCGGCCTCGAGAATGACGACCCGTGAACCGGCCGGTCCATCGAGGTCGAGTTCGACGGTCAGCCCGAGCGCATCGCGAAAGAACGAAACTGCTGCTTCCAGGTCGGGGGCCTCGACCACCAGCCGCATCTGGGTGACTCGATCCATGGCAGCCCCAAACCTAGGCAGGTGGCGCAATGCGGGCCATCGAGGATGTGGGTAGATCTCGTCGGAGAGACGGCTGGTCACCAGGGGTGGGATGAGGCCCCACCCCCAGTACGAGAGGGCGGGCTCCGTCACGCGCGGCGGGTAGCGTTGTGGCATGGGATTGAAGAAGGACCACGGCATCGTGCTGCGCGGCTATCCCTTCGGTGACGCCGACCGGGTGGTGGTGATCCTCTCGCCCAACCACGGCAAGCTCCGCACCGTCGCCAAGGGTGTCCGCAAGACCAAGTCCCGCTTCGGAGGCCGGCTCGAGCCCTTCACGCATGTGGAGCTGGGTCTGTATGAGGGCCGCAACCTCGACACGATCACGTCCGTTTCAGTCATCGAGGCGTTTCCCCGATTGCGCGACGACCTCGATCGGGTCGTGAAGGGCGGAACCATGCTGGAAGCCGCCGATGCGATCGCCGTCGAGGGGGAGGGCTCCCACCGGATGTTTCTGCTCCTCCAGCGGGGCCTGCGGGCGCTCAATGCCGGGAACGATCACCCGGATCTCGTTGCGTCGTTCCTGCTCAAGGCGGCGGAGGTGGTGGGGGTGGCGCCCAGCCTGCGCCAGTGTGCTTCGTGCGGGGCCCCCGGCCAGCACGCCCGTTTCTCTTTTCCGGCCGGCGGAGCACTGTGCTCGTCCTGTGGTGAAGTCGGCTCGGCCAAACTCCGTAACGGTCTGACCGACTATCTGGCGGCGCTCGCCGACGGTGGCTTCGACGATCTTCCGCCGCCTGCCCCGGCGCTGTCGAAGGAGGCGATGGGGGTGACGCGGCGGTTCGTGGAGTATCACCTGGACCGTCAGCTCCATAGCCTCACGCTGCTCGACGAGTAGTGGACCCCCGTCTCGACCCGGAGCGGTTGCCCCAGCACCTGGCCATCATCATGGACGGCAATGGTCGCTGGGCACAAAGCCGCGACCTTCCGCGCACGGCCGGCCACGTGGCCGGAGAGACCACCCTGTTCGACACCATCGACCTCGTCAATGCGATCGGTATCAAGTGGCTCACCGTGTATGCGTTCTCGACCGAGAACTGGAGCCGGTCCGAGGAAGAGGTCGAGTTCTTGATGGCGTTCAACGAAAGCCTGCTGGTACGCCATCGCGATCACGTTGCCGGGCAAGGCATCCGGATTCACTTCATGGGGATCACCGACGACGAGCGAATTCCCGCCAACGTTCGGCGGCAAATGGCCGAGTCGGAGGAGATCACGGCAGGCAACCGTGGCATGCGGCTGGTGTTCGCATTCAACTATGGGGGACGAGCCGACATCGTGGGCGCCGCCCGCCTGGTGGCGGCTGACGTCGAGTCCGGGGTGTTGAATCCGGACGATGTCGACGAGTCCGCCCTCCGTGCCCGGCTGATGCTCCCCGACCTGCCTGACCCCGAGCTCATCATTCGGACGAGCGGCGAGCACCGGTTGTCCAACTTCCTGACGTGGCAGTCGGCCTACAGCGAATTGGTCTTCACCGACGTGCTGTGGCCGGACTTCGACGAGCAGGCGCTGTACGACTGTCTGGTCGAGTACCAGGGCCGGGATCGCCGGTTCGGCGGTGCCGTTCACGGGTAACCTCCGGCCACCTTATGACGTCTGTCTCGCTCGAAACCATCGTCAACCTGGCCAAGCGGCGCGGTTTTGTGTTCCCCGCCTCGGAGATCTACGGGGGGTTGCGCTCGTCGTGGGACTACGGGCCGTTGGGGGCCGAACTCCTGCGCAACATCAAGGAGCAGTGGTGGAAGTCGATGGTGCGCGACCGCGACGACGTGGTCGGGCTCGACTCGGCCATCATCCAGGAGCGCCAGGTGTGGCAGGCGTCGGGTCACGAGGATTCGTTCCATGATCCGTTGGTCGAGTGTTCCCATTGCCACAAGCGCCATCGCCTCGACAAGCTCGATGATCCCGATGTGTGCCCCGATTGTGGGTCGCAGGGGACTTTCGGTGAGCCTCGTGAATTCAACCTCATGCTGCAGACCTATCTCGGTCCCGTCGCGGACGCCGCTGCCCTGGCGTATTTGCGGCCCGAGACGGCGCAGGGCATTTTCACCAATTTCGAGAACGTGCGCCGAACGATGCGGCTCAAGTTGCCGTTCGGCATCGCCCAGGTCGGTAAATCGTTCCGAAACGAGATCACCCCCGGACAGTTCATTTTCCGGACTCGAGAATTCGAACAGATGGAGATGGAGTTCTTCTGCCGGCCAGAAGAGGCGCAGCGCTGGCACGACTACTGGCTGGAGGAACGCTTGCGCTGGTACCTCGACCTGGGCATGAACCCGGACAACGTGCGGCTGCGGCCCCACGAAGCAGATGAGCTCGCCCACTATGCGGCGGCGACCAGCGACGTCGACTTCCACTACCCGTGGGGATGGGACGAGCTCGAGGGCATCGCCAACCGCACCGACTTCGACCTCAAAGCTCACAGCGAGTTGAGCGGCCAGGACCTCCGGTACTACGACCAGGAGGCGGACGAGCGCTTCTACCCCTATGTCATCGAACCGGCGGCCGGGGCGACCCGGACGGCGCTGGCGTTCTTGTTCGACGCCTATCACGAGGAGGAGGTGCGGGGGGAGAAACGCGTGGTGTTGCGGTTTCACCCCAAGCTGGCTCCCATCAAGGTGGCAGTGCTGCCGCTCTCGAAAAAGGACGAGTTGATGGCCGACACGCACGCCATCGCATCTCAGCTGCGCTCCAAGTACAACATCGAGGTGGACGTCACCCAGTCCATTGGTCGCCGCTACCGGCGCCAGGACGAGATCGGCACTCCCTTCGCCGTCACCGTCGACTTCGACACGCTCGACGACCGGGCCGTGACGGTCCGGCACCGAGACACCATGGCCCAGGACCGGGTTGGCATCGAGCAGGTGGACTCCTACCTCGACGAGCACCTGTCCCTTTGAAGGGCCCCGTGTGGGTCGGGAGGGTACACAAGCGCCAGAAACCCGCTAACCTGACCGGCGGCGGTCCCCAGTTTGTCCGCCGACACATGTTGTAAACAAAACCGTTGTGGCTCGTTGGGACATTCGTTCCGCGGCCGACAACGTTCTGGATCAAGACTGAGGAGGATCCAAACAATGCGCAAAATGCTTGCGATGCTGCTCGCGCTCGCCATGGTGGCGGCCGCCTGCGGTGGTGGTACCACCGAGGAAGAGCCGACCGAGACCACGGCAGCGCCGACGTCAGAAGAAGAAACCACGACGACAACTGAAGCCATGGAAGAAGAGCCCATGGAAGAGGACCCGCTCGCCGGGACCACCGTTACTCTCTCCGGCCCGGAAACCGGCATCGAGGGTGACAACTTCCAGGCGGCGTTGGACATCTTTGCAGCCGAGAGCGGCATCGACATCCAGTACGCGGGCTCTCGTGACTTCAGCGACGTCATCAATGCCCAGGCAGAGGCCGGCAACGCCCCTGATATCGGGATCATCCCGCAGCCGGGCAAGACGCTCGACTTCGCCGCCAACGGATGGATCGTGCCGATCAAGGACGACACCGTGGCGACCCTGAAAGACACGTACGACGCGTACTGGACCGACCTGGTCACCTTGAACGGCTCCGTTTACGGCGTGCCGAACAAGGGTGACGTCAAGTCTCTCGTCTGGTACAAGCCGTCGGTGTTCGCCGCCAACGGGTACGAGATCCCCCAGACGTTCGATGCCCTGCTGGCCCTGGCCGACCAGATGAAGGCCGACGGCATCACCCCCTGGTGCGTCGGTATCGAGTCCGGTGGCGCCACCGGCTGGCCGTTCACGGACTGGATGGAGGACATGATGCTCCGTCTGCACGGCCCCGATGTCTACGACCAGTGGGTGAACCACGAGATTCCGTTCAACGATCCTCGCGTGGCCCAGGTGGCTGAGGCCGTGCTCGGCGTGTGGGAAGGCGACAACGTCTATGCATCAGGCGGCACGATCGCATCCACCTTCTTCGGTGACAACGGCGAGCCGCTCGTGAACGAAGACTGCGGCATGCACCGGCAGGCGAACTTCTTTGCCAACTTCTTCCCCGAGGGCACCACTCTCGGCGAGGACGGAGATGTGAACGTCTTCTACTTCCCGACAGTGAGCGATGAGTTCGGGACCACGGTGCTGGGCGCGGGCACGCACGCCGTGCAGTTCCGGGATGCTCCCGAGGTGGACGCCGTCATCGGCTACCTGGCGAGCCCCGAGTTCGCCGAGGCCCGCGGTGAGCTCGGAGGATTCCTGTCGCCGAACAAGGCGCACGACACCGACGTGTATCCCACCGCCCTCGAGCGCACCCTGGCCGGCATCCTGGTGTCGGCGGACCCGTTCCGGTTCGACGCTTCGGACCTGATGCCGGCTGCGGTTGGCGCCGGTTCGTTCTGGACCGAGGGGACGGCGATGGTGACCGGCGACAAGACGGTACAGGAAGCTCTCGACGCCATCGAGGCGAGCTGGCCTAGCTAGTCGTAACGAAAACAACCAGAGAGAGAGCGTCGGGCTACGGCCCGGCGCTCTTTTTTCTTTTTCGCGCGTTATGCGATAGATTGAATTCCGTGAGGAGATCCAAGGTGACAGGCAGGCGGCCTTGCTAGCGCTCGGCATCGGCATCATCGTCGGCGCGCTCACCTACGGGATCACCAGCTGGCTCGGTCCCGAAGTTCCCCAGCGGCGCAAGACGATTTCCGCCATCGTCGTAGGCCTGTTTGCAGCCGGAGCGGCAGTGGCCTACGCCAGTCTGCCGGCCGACCGCCAGGCCGACGTGATAGAGCGGGTGGTGGCCATGCTCCAGGGCGTCGGCTACGCCCTGGGGATCAGTGCTCTGCTCTTTCTCGGGGTCAACTGGTTGTTCAACCAGGCAACCGAGAAGTTCCGCCTCTTCGCCGCCCTCATCGGAGGTCTGCTGGCCTCCATTCCCGTGGCGCTGGTCGCCGGCAACGGACAAATGGTGTCTGGGCTGGCGCTCACCGCGGCTGCGTTCGGCGCGGGTGCCGCCCTCGGCTGGGTGCTGTCGGCGATCGAGGATGAACGCACTCGCCTCGTCATCGGCGGTGCCGGCGGCGCGGCGTTCGCGGCACTGATCGGATTCAACACGTTACCGGCGGCGCGGCCCCAGTTCTCCTTCATGTCGTGGATCGTCGGCTCGATCGTGGCAGGTGCGATCGTGTTCGCCTTCACCTACGGGCTGCAGCGCCTCCGCGGTCAATCAATCACAGCGAAGACCGTGCTCACAGCTGCGTTCATCGGCTGGGTATTGGGTGCCTTCGGTATGTCCGAGCTCAAGGTGCTCTCATACGGCACCGCGATAGGCGCGTGGGCGATTGCTGGTGGTATCTACGGCGCCCGCTGGGGACTCGCTGCCTACAAGGACGAGATAGAACAGCATCAGGTGCGCGATGGTTCGCGCGTCTACATCTTCCTTGGTCCGGCTCTCTTCTTCATCGCAGTGGCGTTGCTGATCCCCACCATCGGCACCATTGTCCTCAGCTTCCAGAACCGTGAGGGGGAAGCGGTCGGGTTCACCAACTACTCGGCGCTATTCGGGGACGCGAACATCTTCGACGTATCCGAATGGACGACACTGTTCACCGGCAACCTGCTGTGGTGGGGCCTGGGGGTGCTGGCAGTGGGGTTGGTCGTCGCGTTCTTCGCCGGGCGCCGGGTGGGTACGACGTTGGAATGGTCGCCGGCGTCGGGAGCACCGGCCGCAATCGGCGTGACGCTGATCTTGTTCGGGATTTTCACGTCGCTGCGAGGAGTGATCTTCAACAACCTCTGGTGGGTCTTCGCAGTCACGACGTTTGCAACGGTGGCGGGGCTGGCTATCGCAGTGCTGGCCGAGCGCAGCCGCTTCGAGACGGTTGCCAAGTCGCTCGTCTTCTTGCCGATGGCGGTGTCGTTCGTCGGTGCGTCGGTCATTTGGCGCTTTGTGCTCATCGCCCGTCCGCCGAGCAAGCCCCAGACCGGCCTCTTCAACAGCATCTGGACGACGCTGGCGCGCGCCAATGAGCCGGGCGGGGTCAGAACCGGCATCTTGCTTTTTCTCGCTGTCGTCGCCCTAGGTGCGTTGTACGTCGGTGCTCGCGCGATTGCCAGCAATCTGCGGTCCTATGCGGCGTGGGCGGGGATCGTGTTGCTGGTCGTTCTCTGGCTCGTGTACCGCATCTTCTGGGGAGGGGGCATCGGCGGAGGCGCTGTGCAATTCCGCGAAGAACAGCCATGGAACTCGTTCTGGCTCATGGTGATCATGATCTGGATCCAGACCGGATTCACGATGGTGGTGTTCTCCGCGGCCATCAAAGGGGTGCCCACGGACCTGCTGGAGGCAGCCCGCGTCGACGGCGCCAACTCGTCGCAGATGTTCTGGCGAATAACGATTCCCCAGATCCGAACCACCATCGGCGTGGTCGTGACCACGCTGATCGTTCTCGTCATGAAGGTGTTCGACATCGTCAAGGTCATGACCGCCGGCGACTTCGGCACCAATGTGCTGGCGAATGAGATGTGGGACCAGGCGTTCACGTTCATCAACCGTCCCGCCGGAGCTGCGGTCGCCGTGCTGCTCTTCGTCTCGGTCCTCCCGATCATGTACGTGAACATTCGTCGGATGCAAAGAGAGGCCGTATGACAACCACTGCCCAGGCGCCGGCGAAAGCCACATCGGAATCCGGGCTGTCGGTCGAAGCCGTAGGCCTCGGCAAGCGCTTGTACGCCCTTCTGTCGCGGGTCCCTGTGGGGGTGTTGTGGCTCCTCGTGTTGTTGTGGACTGCACCCACCGCGGGGATCTTCGTGAACAGCTTCCGGAGCCGCGACGCCCAACGAGGATCACCTTGGTGGCTGTCTTTTCTGAACCTCGACGAAGAGTCCACCCTGTCCGCCGGCGAGCATCTCAGGCAGGCGTACAGCCTGGATAACTACGCAGATGTGATCGCCGTGCCCATATCGTCCGCTCCCTCTCTCTGGGAATACGCCGTCAACTCCTTCGCCATCGTGATACCGGCCACGATCATCCCCATCGCGATCGCGGCATTTGCGGCCTATGCCTTCGCGTGGATCAATTTCCGAGGCCGGGAATGGTTGTTTGTGGCAACCGTATCGCTCCTGGCGATTCCGCTGCAGATGTCGCTGATTCCCCTGCTTTCGATGTACTCTCGCGGTGCGCAGTGGACGATCCCGTTTCTCGACAAGACCATTCGTCTGTTTCCGGACATCGATGCGCTCTCCAATACCGCAGTCTCGGTGTGGCTGACACACACGGGTTTTGCGCTGCCGTTCGCGATTTTCCTTCTCCACAACTACATCTCGACACTGCCCACCGAGGTCATGGAATCCGCCCACCTCGATGGCGCCGATCATTTCACCATTTTCCGCAAGCTGGTCCTGCCCTTGTCTGTGCCGGTGCTGGCTGCCTTTGCCATCTTTCAGTTTCTGTGGACGTGGAACGATTTCCTGATTGCGACCACCTTCATCGGTGGCAACCGTGCCGAGCTGCCGTTGACGGTCAATCTCGGCAACGTGGCGGGTGAGTTCGGTAGATTCGAGCATCTGATGCCGGCGGTTGCGTTCATCTCCACGTTCATGCCGCTCGTCGTGTTCTTTGCGTTACAGCGCTACTTCGTGAGCGGCATCCTCGCCGGCTCTACCAAGGGTTGACGCCGGCACAGCTTGGCATGAAGTACGGCGTCATCGGGCCCGGCATGATGGGCGTCGAACACATCATGAACATCAACCACATCGACGGGGCCAGCGTGGTGGCCGTCGCCGACCCGGACATATCGTCCCGCAAGGTCGGGGTGGAGGCAGCCGGCGGCAACATCGTCTCATTCGCCGACCACCGGGAGTTGCTCGATTCGGGCCTTTGCGATGCGGTTGTCATCGCCTCCCCCAACATGACCCATGCTGACATCCTCGTCGACACGATCAGCGCTCGTGTTCCGACGCTGGTCGAAAAACCGCTTTGCACTACAGTCGAAGACTGCCGGCGAGCCATCGATGCCCAGGCCGAGCATGGGACGTTTGTCCAGGTCGGCCTCGAGTATCGATGGATGGCGCCGATCGCTGTTCTGCTCGACGAGGTGCGCGGAGGAGCGGCCGGGGCCGTCCAAATGGTGGCGATTCGCGAACACCGGTATCCGTTCCTGCCCAAGGTCGGCAACTGGAACCGGTTCAATCGCAATACCGGCGGCACGCTCGTCGAGAAATGCTGTCACTTCTTCGGTCTGATGGCGCTCGTGATCGGTGCCCCACCGGTGCGGGTGTATGCATCGGGAAGCCAGGATGTGAATCATCTGAACGAGACCTACGACGGCCACGTGCCCGACATCCTCGACAATGCGTATGTCGTGATCGACTGGGAAGATGGCACCCGGTCGATGCTGGATCTGTGCATGTTTGCCGATGGCTCGGTCAACGAACAGGAGATCGTGGTCGTAGGCGACGCCGGCAAAGTCGAGGCGTTCGTGCCCGAGGGATTGGTACGGGTGGCCGGCCGCGACAAACAGGTGCGAACCCAGGTGGTCCACAACGATCATGTGCCCTACCTGGGTGTCCATCACGGCTCTTCCTACCTGGAGCACATCGCGTTCCTGGACGCGATCCGCAACGGCACAGAGCCGCCCGTCACGCTGGAAGACGGGATGCTGACCGTCGCCATAGGGGTGGCCGGCCACCGCTCCATCGACGAGGACAGGCCGGTGGCGCTCGAAGAAGTGCTTGGATGAAGGGGCCGGCGGCTTCCCCTAACATATTCACGGATTCGAATATGTTCGGCACGAGGTACATCAGGTAGAGGAGGCATGTGCGGTACGGTTTCGTGATCGACCAGGACGGCTGCATCGGCTGCCACGCCTGCACAGTGGCCTGCAAGACCGAACACGAAGTCCCGCTCGGCGTCAACCGCACGTGGGTCAAGTACGTCGAGAAAGGCGAATGGCCGGACACAAAGCGCTTC
>JBFIPU010000051.1:0-18162 GCA_041609995.1 Acidimicrobiia bacterium | reverse complement strand
GCCCACCATTTTGCCAACGTGATGTACAACGTCATGCGGGGTGGAGTCTTCACCTCCGGTGCGGTTGTCGATCGGAACGATTTTGTTGCGTTCGTGGAACGTCGCAATGGCCCGGTTGCACAGCGCTACCGACCGTGGCTGGACGGCCTGCCCCCCTCCATCGATCGGGCCGACCTCCGCCAGCGGGTGCACGGTCGTGAGGATCCGCAGCTCACGCGGCTGTTCCTCGACTATCTGCCGCTCACGTTCTCCCGCAGACACGGCGATCCCAGCCGACCATGGAATGCGTTCTCGATTCGCGTTCGAGACACCGAGGGGCAGCCGATCGTCTACTACGAGGGCAACTGGAGGGACATCTTCCAGAACTGGGAAGCATTGTGTCTCAGCTTTCCGGAGTTCCTCCCCCACGTGGTGTCGGTCTTCCTCAACGCGTCGACTCCCGAGGGTTTCAATCCCTACCGCATCACGAGCGACGGGATCGACTGGGAGGTACCAGAACCCGACAACCCCTGGAGCAACATCGGTTATTGGGGCGATCACCAGATCGTCTATCTGCTTCGCCTCCTCGAGGCCACACGGAGCTTCTTGCCCGGGACGCTGAACGACATGCTGGGGCGGGCGTGGTTCTCCTACGCCGACCCGCCCTACCGTCTCGACGGCTACGAAGACCTGGTTGCCAACCCGAAAGACACCATCCATTACGACGTTTCGGCAGCCGATGCGGTCCGAGCTCGGGTCGACGCGTTCGGCCAGGACGGCAGCCTCGTCTGGACACCAGACAACGACGTACTCCTCGTGACGATGGTGGAAAAGCTGATCGTGCCGGCGTTGTCGAAACTGTCGAACTTCGTACCCGGCGGCGGCATCTGGATGAACACCCAGCGGCCAGAGTGGAACGACGCCAACAACGCCCTCGTCGGCCACGGGCTGTCGATGGTGACGCTGTGCCACCTGCGCAGCTATCTCGGATTCTTGGAGCTGCTGCTGGCCGAACCCGGCCTCACCCGGGTCGAGATCTCAACCGAGGTCGTCGATTGGATGGCGGCGATCGTGACCACGTTGCGAGACAACACCGACCATCTGGGCGGCGAGTTGTCCGACGAGCGACGCCGGGAGATCCTGGATGGCCTCGGAGCAGCCTTTGCCGATTATCGATCGAAGCTCTATTCGAAAGGACTCAGTGGAACCACCCCCGTTCCGACAGACACCTTTCTCGAACTCTGCCAGATCGCGGTGGAGCACCTCGACGACACGATCCGACGAAATCGTCGACCCGACGGTCTCTTCCACTCCTACAACCTGATCCACTTTGACGACAGCTCATCGGCCCGGGTGGAGCCGTTGTATGAGATGCTCGAAGGCCAGGTGGCTGCGCTCAGCTCGGGCCTCCTCACCGCGCAGGAGCGGCTCGATGTGCTGGAGTCGCTGTTCAACAGCTCCATGTACCGTCACGACCAGCAGAGCTTCATGCTCTACCCGGCCCGGCGGCCGCCACCGTTCTTGGAAAAGAACGTGATCCCGGACTCACACGTGGCCGGCAACCCCCTCCTGAACGCCCTCTTGGCAGCCGGCGAGGGGTCGGTCGTCCTTGCCGACCGGGACGGCCGGTATCGATTCAATCCCGAATTCCTCAACGCGAACGATCTCGAGGCCGCCCTCGAGTCATTGGCCGGTCACGAACGCTGGAACCCCCTCGTTGCCGATCATCGCCAGGCGACGATGGTCACCTATGAACACGTCTTTGGTCACCACGCCTACACCGGGCGCTCCGGGTCCATGTACGGATACGAAGGGATCGGTTCGATCTACTGGCACATGGTCGGCAAGCTCCTGGTGGCCGCGCAGGAGTCGCTGTTCGAGGCTGCCGAGCAAGGTGCGCCGAGCGACGCTGTGAGAGGCCTCACGGCGATGTATTGGCGCATCAGGTCCGGCCTGGGCTTCGAGAAGACGGCAGCGGAGTTCGGTGCCTTCCCGATCGACGCCTATTCGCACACACCGGCACACGCCGGTGCCCGGCAACCGGGGATGACCGGTCAGGTCAAGGAAGAGATCATCACGAGGATCGGCGAGCTCGGGGTTCGAGTCTCGAACGGATCCATCCGCTTCGAGCCCCTGCTGCTACGACGGACGGAGTTCCTCACCGAGGAGGCCCGGTGGCGGTTCGTCGACCTCACCGAACAGCAGCGGGAGCTGGAACTTCCAGCCGGTTCTCTCGCATTCACGTTCTGCCAGGTACCGATTGTCTACCGACTCACCGACGCCGAGCCGACGATAACGGTCGTCTCTCCGACCGGAAACCACACGATCAAAGGCGACGAGTTGGGGGCCGAGCGTTCACGGCTGCTTTTCGGGCGGACAGGTGAGGTGATCCGGATCGAGGTGGCGATACCCGAAGCGTCGATCCTGGTGGACGAGGACCCGGCATGATCGACTCCGACATCGTCCCCGCCGGACACGCGATGGGCTCCGGCCCTGCCAGGGCGGCGCCGGCCGCGACGCGATTGATCGTGGTCTCCGTCATGGTGATCGGCGCATTGCTGGGCACAGCTTGCACAAGCAGCGAATCCACCGAGCCGCCGACCACGTCCCCACCTGGGACGGTGGCCGCTGCCGTCCAGGAGGAGCCGCTCTTCCTGGCGCCCGAGCCGGTGCCCGGCGAGATCTACTACGCCCCTTTTCCGATGTCTATCACATTGGATGGCGACCTCACTGACTGGGATGGAATACCGACTGCGACGGCGCCACCGACTGCCGATGTCGTGATCGGCGCGACATCGATCACGTTCGCCGCCACGGCCGATGACGAGTTTCTGTATCTGATGGGTGATGTGAGCGACGCCAACATCATCACCGGCCAGCACGGTACCGACTACTGGAACGAGGATTCTGTCGAGTTCTATATCAACGCGACCGGGGATCTGAACCTGGCCTCGTACCAGGAGGGCGTGGCCCAGATCACGGTGCCGCCACTCAACGTCGGCAACGAGGCTGCGGATCTCGTCGTCGGTGGGGTGCAGGGAAACACGGCGGAGGCGGTGGGCGTGGTGGTACGAACCGAGTCGGGATACGTGGTCGAGCTGGCGGTTCCGTTGCAGAATCGGGT
Source organism: Acidimicrobiia bacterium (assembly GCA_041609995.1). Lineage (GTDB taxonomy): Bacteria > Actinomycetota > Acidimicrobiia > Spongiisociales > SHLN01 > JABDOU01. The sequence goes on along the minus strand of JBFIPU010000051.1, from coordinate 15,059 downwards.
CTGGAACATCCAACGCGAGCACGGCAACTCCATTGGTTTCCAGGTCCACCTGAACAGCGCTTCCGAATCGAGTCGTGACCTCAAGGTGATCTGGTCCAGATTCGACACCGGAGATACCTCGTACCAGAACCCGGGCGTCTTCGGCAAGCTGACCTTCTTTCGGATCGGTGAGACGTCTGTGGAGGTGACAGAGGCCGCGCCGGCCGCCCCGGTTGGACCGGCTGTACCCGATGACGCTCCATACAAGCGGGCGGACCTCCCGACCTCTGATCGGGTCGAGGATCTCATGTCCCGGATGACACTGACCGACAAGATCGGCCAGATGACCCTGGTCGAGAAGAACAGCATCGCCACAGATGACATTACGACCATGGGCATCGGGGGCTTGCTAAGCGGTGGTGGAGGATCCCCCGATCAGAACACGCCTGGTGCGTGGGCGGACATGGTCGACGGATTTCAAGCTGCCGCGCGATCGTCGCGACTCGGCATTCCGCTGCTGTATGGAGTTGACGCCGTCCACGGACACAACAACGTCCAAGGAGCCGTGATTTTCCCCCACAACGTCGGTCTGGGCGCCGCCAACGACCCCGACCTCATGCGGCGGATCGGCCAGGTGACGGCATCGGAAATGATCGCCACCGGCATCTACTGGAACTACGCGCCGGCCGTCTCGGTACCGCTCGACATCCGCTGGGGTCGCACCTATGAGGGGTACTCAGAAGACACCGATGTGGTGACCGAGCTCGCCACGGCCTACCTGCGCGGTCTCCAGGGCGACGACCTGGCTGATCCAGCAACGGTGCTCGGCACTCCCAAGCACTTCGTGGGCGACGGCGGAACGGTGTGGGGCAGTTCGACCACCGGCGATTACCAGATCGACCAGGGAGTCACCGAAGCAACCGAGGAAGTCCTGCGGGCGGTGCACCTGCCGCCGTACCAGAGCGCAATCGACAACGGAGCGCAGTCGATCATGGTTTCGTACTCGTCATGGGGCGGTCAGAAGATGCACGCCCAGCAGTATCTGATCACCGACGTGCTGAAGGAGGAGCTGGAGTTCCCCGGTTTCGTCCTGTCGGATTGGGGGGCCATCGACCAGATCACGAACAACTACTACGAAGCCGTCGTGAGCGCCATCAACGCGGGCATCGACATGAACATGGTCCCCTACGACTACCGGCGTTTCATGACCACCCTCGCCGATGCGGTCGAGGCGGGAGACGTTTCGATGGAACGCATCGACAACGCGGTAGAGCGCGTTCTCACCGTCAAGTTCGACCTCGGCCTGTTCGAACGCGACGGCGCCGACCCGAATCTGTCCGCCGCCGTCGGATCCGACGAACACCGGGCCGTAGCCCGGGAAGCCGTTGCCAAGTCGCTGGTGCTGCTCAAGAACGAGGCCGGCCTCATCCCGCTCGACCGGGATATCCCCCAGTTGTTGGTGGCCGGGCCGGCAGCCGACGACATCGGGATCCAATCGGGTGGTTGGACGATCGAATGGCAGGGGGCGACCGGTGATATCACAGAAGGAACGACGATTCTGGAAGGGATCCGTGATTCCGTGTCGGAAAACACAACCGTTGCCTACGACCCGTTCGGTCGATTCGATGACACCGAGGCCGGGGAATCTGCGGTTTGTGTCGGGGTGGTGGGCGAGCAGCCCTACGCCGAGGGGTTTGGGGATGACGCCCGGCTCACATTGCCGGTCACCGATCTTCGAGTGCTCGGCCGCCTGGTCGACCAGTGCGGACAGGTGGCGGTGATCCTCATCTCCGGGCGGCCGCTCATCGTGACCGACCTGCTCGACGACTGGGACGCACTCATCGCAGCATGGTTGCCGGGCTCGGAGGGCCTGGGCGTGGCAGACGTCTTGTTCGGCATCGAGCCGGCCACCGGCACGCTTCCCTATACGTGGCCACGCACCGTCGATCAACTGGGCGAGGACCCGACCGATCCCGACGGATCTCCGCTCTTCCCCCTCGGATTCGGCCTCGAGGCCGGTTGAACCTTCGGTCGGCTCGGCGCCCAACGTGCTCGGGCGGCACACCATGCCGGCGAAGCCGTTCTCGTGTTGTCCGGGTTCGGTGCCGGTGACGCGGTCGGACCGCCGTGTGCCGGATAGTTCAGTCTGAGCGGGAGCGGCCCGTCAGGAGCCTTTCCCTGCGAGCACCCGCACAGCTACAAAGATGAGGAGAGCCACAACGGCAGCGCCGATCAGCTTGGGAACCACGTGACGCTCGTCATGCTCCTGATCGGAGGTCGGTTCGGCTTCCAGATCCTCGGCGGATCGAGCTCGGAACGCCTTCAAACGTGTGCTGCCCTGAGAAAGTCCATTGCTTTTAGCCATGCCGAAAAGCTACTGGGGATGCATGACGAACCGTGGGACCGTCGACCGCCTCACGCGATGAGGTGATGGCCCGCATCGGTATGGTCAGGCGGTCGGTTGGTTGGACCGCACGATGCCCATCAGGAGAGCTCGTCGATCAGCCAGCGGACGCGGTCGGCGAGCATGTTTGCACGCCTGGGATCGGCGACCGTCACGGGTGGTTCGGACAACCAGGCCATGATCTGCTGGCCGCGACTCAGAATCGTCTCGGCCTTCGCACCTCGAATGGCGATTGCGCCACCCATATCGAAGCCCCACACGACCTCGCGTACGGATTCCCGGACCGCTTCGAACATGTAGGCGGAGAGCAGTTCGGCCAGCACCTTCTCTTCTTCTGTCAAATCCTGAAAGGCGTACCCGACGTATCTCGGCGGAACCTCGGCGCCCCGCTCGACCAGGTCCGGCAGCTGCGACACTCGCGCCACCAGCCACTGCCACAGCAAATCCATGGAATCCGTGGCCGGCAGAATCCGAAGGTCCCGTTTGCGCCGCCCCAGTGCGAACAACCGGCGGTCGAGAGGGAACCGGTCAACGAGACGCTGCAACTCGTCGAGCCGCGCCTGGTGGGTGGAACTCCACCACGCGAGGGTTTCTTCATCTGCGGTCGACAGGGTGGCATCGACTCCCGTGATCAATGGTTCCAACCCCAGCCTCTCCCCCAGCGCCAGGATTCCCGGTCGGGCGTGTCGATTGGCATCGTCGAATGTCTGTTGCAGGACCGCGCGGGCAGTGGACCGGTCGTTGTCGAGGGCGGCCAGGCAGGCGATGACGACGTTGGCCGGTCGGCGCATACCCAGTTTGTGCCTCCCATCGCCCGAGGCGGCTCGCAGATCCTCTCGGGTCTTGAGGCGCTCCAGGCCGGGAACGATCACGTCGGTCATCAGTTCCGTGATCTCGGCCGAATCCGCCGACAGCGGCACGTAGTGACGGCCGCCGAGCGGATCGCGGATGTGACACTCGACCTCAGTGATCCAGGCCCGGCGGACCGGGCGGTCGAGAAGCTCACTGACCCCGTCTACGTAAATGCCGATCTCGATTCGGGCCGTGCCGTCGTCGAGGCGCCTCACCTCGATCGCCTGCCACACATCGGGCGCCGTCTGACGGTTGAACGTGTGATTCCGCTTCTTGAATCCGGCGCTCTTCAGCACCCCGTGGGCGGCGCTGCTCTGGCGTTTGAGCAGGTCCTCCCAGGGCGGATCGCCGCCCTTCACATCGTCCCACCACGCCGTGAACGGCGCCGCCAGGTCTTGCAGGGACAGGCCGGGAGCAGAGATCAGGATGACTTCGCGGTCCTCGTGCAAGGCCTGGTCGACGCCTCCCATTTCTCCGACGAACGAGCACGCGCGGTCCACGAGGTCTTCACGCTCGTGCGCGATCCAGTCCGAGAACGAGAGGATGTGGCTGAACCTGTGATCGTCGGGTATCGCCTCGAATTGCCAATCCAGTTCCGCCACGTGCCACCTTCGAAAGCCGGCTTCTCCATCCATCGGCAGGAAGCCCGAACGGCTGTCGGGATTTGGGCCGACCGCATCTACTACATGCCTGCTTCACCGGTGGACGCAACATCATGGAAGGTAGTGTCAGGCGTATGCCCGGTTTTCTGTTACCCGACGCTCCGATTTCAACCTTCGCCGAGTATCAGGCCCAAGGCGGGGGCGAGGGACTCGAGCGAGCTCGAGATATCGGACCGGAGGCGACCGTCGGCGAAATCCGGGCCTCCCGCTTGCGAGGACGGGGCGGGGCCGGGTTTCCCACCGGCGTGAAGTGGGCGGGACTGGCCGCCGACCCATCGACAGAGAAATACGTCGTCGCCAACGGAGCCGAGGGAGAACCGGGAACGTTCAAAGACCGCTGGCTCATGCGCCACAACCCCTACCAGCTCCTCGAAGGCCTGCTGATCGCCGCATTCGCCACGAATGCCGCCGGTGTCTACATCGGCTTGAAGCGCCAGTTCGAGCCGGAGGCCGCAGCGGTGAAGCAAGCCATTGCCGAGATGTCGGAGGCGGGCCTGCTCGGCACATTGCCCGTCGGGGTCGTCGAAGGTCCGGACGATTACCTCTTCGGCGAAGAGAAGGCACTGCTCGAAGTCGTCGAGGGCAACGACCCGCTTCCCCGTCTCTACCCCCCATACGTGCAGGGGCTGTTCGAGGCGCCCAACGAGTCCCATCCGGCTGCGGTCAACAACGTCGAGACCCTCAGCAACGTGCCCCACATACTGCGTCACGGGCCGGACTGGTTTTGCTCGTTCGGCACCGAGCAATCCCCGGGCACCATGGTGTTCACCGTGTCGGGTGACGTGCAACGCGAGGCGGTGGTCGAGTTGGAGATGGGCACACCCCTGTCGTTTCTGGTTTACGGGATCGGGGAAGGGCTGGCCGCCGGCCGGCGGGTGAAGGCGGTGATCTCAGGCGTGTCGAACGCCCCGCTCCCGCTCCGGTTCCTCGACCTGCCGATATCGTTCGAGGCAATGAGCGCGGCCGGCAGCGGACTTGGCGCGGGCGGGTTCATCGTGTATGACGACACCGCCTGCATGGTGCGGGTAGGGGCCGTGTTGTCTGGATTCCTCAACCGGGAGTCGTGCGGCCAATGCCCCCCGTGCAAGCTGGGCACCGGCGAGATCACGGCCCGGCTCGACCAGCTCGGCAGTGGCGTCTCCGGACGGGCCGCCGACCTCGAGGAGTTGCGGGGCTGGATCCTGCGCGTCACCGACGCCAACCGGTGCGGCCTCGGCGCCGGCCAACAGGTGCTCGCCAACGGCACCCTGGCCGAGTTCGGGGGCGATATCGCCCACCACCTCGACCGCGGCGAAGAACCGGGCGACCGGCCGGCATGTCCCGACGAGCGGGAGCACCGGGTTCCTGCGCTGATCGACTACAAACCGGAGTTGGGCTCGTTCACCGTCGCATGATCGAAATCTGACGACCGTTCGGGAGTCGGTCAGGTTGCTCCCTCGGCGTTGACGGCTTCCGCTGCTTCGAGATTCTGCGGGTAGTCGTAGTTGAAGCCGAGCAGCTGGCGCATCACCGGGCTCATGCGGTCGTAGAAGTCCTCGTCGAGCGAGCTGTGCATGTCCTCCACCGGCTTCACGAACTTCGGCAGATACTCGATGAGCACGCCCGAGCGGTCGAAGTCCGAATTGTTGGGCATGGAGCAGTGCCAGGCGGCCCCGTAGAAGATGACGCCGTCGCCGGGGTCACCGAGCATTCGCTCGCAGCGAGAATAGAAGTCGTCGTCCGGCGTCGGATAGCGCAGTTCCTTCTGGGATCCCGGCAAGTAGGCAGTTGCTCCCGATGCTTCTGTGAATGGATCCAGCGGAATGGTCGCCTGGGCATTGAGTGGAAACGACGGGTTGATGCGGGCAGGGAATGTCTCCGGCTGGTGATAATCCCAATAGGGATAGTCGATGTGGGGCTCCTGTCCGGGACCGCCCGGCAAGATGCGATTTGCCGCAATCGACCCCATGATGAATTCGGTGCCGAGGAAGGCGCTCATTACATCGACGAAGACCGGGTGTTCAGCCATTCTGGAGAAAACCGGACCCTTGGCGAGCAAGGCCCACACCCGCCGCTGAAGATGGAACTGGCCCTCGGCTTCGGCGGCGCCCTGAAAGTGGGCCACCTTGGATGCCGCCTCGGATTCGGACATGATGACGTCCCGCGCCTCGGCCACCTCGGCAGGCGAGAAAAGCCCCGGAAAGGCCACGGCACCCTTGCCGTCGATCAATTCGTCGACCACCTCGTCGACGTCATAGCTATCGGGATCAAACTTCTTCACGAGCCTCCTCTCGCACCCACCCATTCTCCCCACAATCGATACCCAGGGTTCAAGGCAGCGGAAACCGCCGGCCAGAGCCCACAGAATGAACCGGCTGAACGAACGGGTCAAGCGAAGACGGCGCTTGGCTCGCCCAGCATGTCCGGCTTTGGCTCAACACCGAGGCCGGGAGCGTCGGGGGCTCGGGTCACCCCACCCTGATTGCGTGCGCCGCCCTCGCAGGGATCGATCGTCAACATTTCGTGGCAGAACCAGGTGGCCCGCTGGAAGCGATTGGGTGTGGCCTGCGCCAGGTGCGTTGCCACCGTGTCAGCCAACACGCTGCCGCCGGTCGCCTCGATGTTCATGCGAATGCCGGTCTGGACACAGAAGTCACGGATGCGCCTGGCCCGGGTGAGACCCCCCACCCTCTCGATCTTCAAACCGATCGCCTCACACGCCGCGTCCCGCTGGGCTCGCACGATGTCGGCAAACTCGACGATGCTTTCGTCCAGGATGATCGGCTGGGTCGTGGCCCGACGCACCTGCAAGTTCTGCTCGTAGGTCTCGCACGGCTGTTCGAAGTAGGCGTCCACGTCTTTGACCCGGTTCATCAGCCGAATCGCCTGGTCGGGGAGCATGGCCCGATTGGCGTCGAACGTGACCGAATCACCGGCCGGCAAGCCCTCGGCGATCGTGCGGATGCGGGCCGCATCGAGCTCGACGTCCTCGCCGATCTTGGGTGAATGGACCCGGTATCCCTCCTCGTGACGGCGGAGGATGTCCGCCAGCATCGCCTCGGGGGCATCGGTGCCGACGGAGCTCTGGATGCGCAGGTCCTGGTCGATACCGCCACCCATCATCTCGGATACCGGCAGCCCAATCGACTTGCCGAAGATGTCCCAGCACGCCTGGTCGATGGGCGACTTGGCATACAGGTGGCCGGGCAGCGCCATGTCCATGGCAGCGTTGACGACATCGGTCTTGCGGGGATCCGCTCCGAGAAGGGTGGGCGACAGTTCAGCAATTGCAGCGCGAATTCCGCCAGGAAAGGCCGGCAGATAGGTCGAGCCCCACGGGCACCCTTCCCCCCAACCGACAATGCCTTCATCGGTCTCGACCTTCACGAACGTGGAGTCGAGCTGTTCAAACAGCAAGCGCCCTCCCGACAACCGGTACGGGTGTTCGAGCGGAAGCTCGAGCGGATAAAGGCTGATAGACGTGATCTTCATATCTCGATCACCATTGCCCCGACGTGTTCTTTGGCCACGAAGGCCTCCTGCGCCTCCCGAATCTGCTCGAGGGGAAAGGTGGCAGCCACGATGGGCTTGATCTCGCCCCGCTCGATGTAGCCGACCAGGTTGGCAAACACCTCCGGCGGCAGCACCGTGGCACCGTGCATCGTCAGATCGTTCAGATACAGCGTCCGCAGGTCGAGGCTCACGATCGGGCCCCCGATGGCACCGGCCGTGGTGTAGTGACCTCCCCGGCGGACGGTCTCCAACAGGGGCGCGAACCAGGGACCGCCCACCACATCGGCGAAGACATCCACGCCTCCCGTGTGGTCCAGCACTCGCACGTCGAGATCGTCGGACGATCGAACGAGTACCACGTCGGCCCCGATAGCTCTGACCGCTTCGATTTTGGCGGCGCTGGTGATCGCCACGACCCCGGCGCCCCGACGCTTGGCGAGTTGGATCAGACCTGTGCCGACCCCTCCGCTGGCTCCGGTGACCAGGACCCATTGGCCTTCGCTCACCTTCGGCCGGTGCAGCATGTGCTCGGCAGTCGCGTACGAGCAGGGAAAGCTGGCCAGCTCCACATCGGTGACATCGGTATCGATTGGGTGGGCGTTGGCCGCCGCTACCTTGACGAACTCGGCATAACCGCCATCCATCTCCGAGCCGAGATACTGTGCCTTGGCGAGGTCGCCCCCCGGATCACGGTGCCAGGCGTCGACCAGCACCCGCTCGCCGATCCGGCCCTCGTCGACGCCTTCGCCCACGGCCGCGATCCGCCCGGCCGGATCGGCGCCTTGGATGCGAGGGAAGGAGAGTCCACCACCCCAGGACCCATCCTCGCCGCCCTGGGCAACAGTCTCGCCGGTGGCACCGGTAACCGATTTCGAGTACCAGCCGGTGCGGGTGTTGATGTCGGTGTTGTTCATCCCGCACGCGGCCACCCGGATCAGCACCTCACCCGGACCCAGCCGGGGAACCGGGAAGTCCTCCCGATACTCGAGTTTGTCGAGGCCGCCGTGGCCGGTGAGCACCACGGCCCGCATCGTCTGCGCCGGTTCCTCCATCACGGAATTCTCACGCCCGCATCCGAACTGCGCAAACCTGCTGGTGCCAGGCCCGGGCGCCCAAGTCACGCAGCTCCGGCACCCGTACGCTTGGATATCCTTGGTCAAGCTCGCGGACGAACGCCGAGAAACACGCCACGAACCTGCAACTTTCGGAAGCAATACGACGTCTATTCGGCATGAGAAGAACACTCCTACTGCTCACCTCCCTGCTGATCGCCGGTCTTGCGCTCGCGGCGTGCGGCGATGATCGCGCCGGCGATACCACATCCACTACTTCGGACGACAATTCGACGACCTCTACCACCTCAACGTCGGTGCCGGACACGGTCACCACCACCCTGGCGGGACCCGGCCCGACCGGGGACTGCGACACGGCATTCGGACGCGTCGCCTGGATCGAAGCAACTGGCGAGCCAACCTGCATGAACGTCGGGGCCCACCAACAGCTGGTGGTGCAGAATGCCACGGCGGAAGCCATCGAGCTGACATGGGCCGACGCAACTCAGACAGTCGCTCCGGGCGACCTCTTCGAGTCCGTGGGTTCGATCGGAGACCGGTTGACGCCTGGTACCTACCGTTTGGATTCTGCCGACGTCGACGTGACGCTCTCGGTCCTGGATCCCGACAGCAGTTTGTTCGTCCAGGAGCCCATGTTGTTGCGACGCTGGGGTCCTGTTCGGGTGGGGGACACCGTGGCCGACGCCGAGAACCGGCTCGGTGCCGAGCTGGTCTTTCCCGACGAGGAATCGTTCCCGGACGGAGCGTGCCTCTACGGCTGGGTCGAAGGTGATCCCTACTCGCCAGGTTTCATGGTGCACGATCGGGAGAAGATCGTACGCATGGATGCATCCGCCCCCTGGCACCGCACTGCCTCCGGCATCCAAATCGGTTCCACGGCAGAGGAAGTGATCGCCACCTACGGCGAAGACCGGATCGAACGCACGCCGCACGCCTACGTCGACGGCGAGTACCTGACGCTGGTGCCGCGGGATGAGATCGACCAGGCCTACCGGGTCGTGTTCGAGACGATCCGCGATGAGTTCCCGTTCGTCACGGCGTTTCGCAACGGCCTCGAAGGGCCGGTTTCCTGGATCGAGGGCTGCCTGTAGAGCGGCTGGGCACCGGCCGCTACACTCGCCTCCATGAATTGGCTGAAGCGGATTGCCGCCTTCTTCAAACGGCTTGGACGCGAGCCACACTTCGAACCGGGCGAGGTCGAGAACACCGAGGAAACCGAGATCGAAATCGAGCGTCGGCGAGGCATGCCCGGGAACTAGCACCGCCCCTCGGCTCAATTGATTCAGTTCGAGACTCTTGTCGATTGACTCCACCCTCGCCGAGCGAACACCGAGCACAAGCCTGAACCTTCGGGTTCGACTGCCCGCACGAACGGCTTCCATGAGCCACATCGCCCGGCCACTACCGTGCCTCTGCAGCGAATTCGAGGGTGAAAAATGCGTGCTACCGCGTGGTTGTACGTAGTCGACTATCAGGAAGATGTGGAGACTGCGCTTGACGAACTGACGGCGCATGTACTCCAAGAGGGTCGTTCTTCAATCCATGGAACAGCGCCATGTGGACACGAGACGAGGCGGCAACCGGTGAGTGGTTGGACGAATGCTCATCACAATCGGGCATCAGCCGGGAGGAGCTGGCACGGTCGGTGAACTCCTCGAGAACGGCCAACCGCCGCTCGCGGCCGAGCACCTGATCACCGTCAACGCCGAGGACGGGACGCATTCGATCATCGACATGTGGTACGGGATAGGCGAGGTCATCGGGTACGTGGCGCCCCTGCCGTTCGTCGAATACGACCGGCTCTTTGGAACCCAGACGCCGCCGATGCCCGAGATCGAGGCCCAAAGGGACCAGCTCGTCGATCTCCGGGGTCGCTGGGAGGACGCCTACCTCGTCGCATACGTTGACGGCTCTCCGGACAAGCTCATCGTCACCAGATTCTCGGGCGATTGACGAGCAGTCCCCGCCCAGGTGCTTAAATGCGCTATCGAGCAGGGAGCGATCATGAGCGACGTCACGATCTACCACAACCCGCATTGAAACTCGTCCAAGAATGCCTTGGCGGTCGCCGAGGAATTGGGGGTCGAGCACGACACGGTGCTGTACATGAAGGAGCCTCCGGACCGGGCGACACTCGAGCAGATCGTCTCCATTCTCGAAGACCCGGTGGAGGACCTGGTCCGCAAGGACTCCAAGTTCAAGAAGCTCGAGCTCGACCCGGACGACTTCGTCGACAACCCAGAAGCCGTGGTGGACATCCTCCTTCAACACAAGGCGCTCATGCAACGCCCGGTGGTGGTCAAAGGCCAGAAGGCAATCATCGGCCGCCCGAAGTCCCGCATCGCCGAGCTGCTCGACTAGGCCGCTCTTTGATCCGGCTATGTGACAGATGAGCAGCGAATCTCCGTCCCCGAGCCGAGAGCAAGGCGGCGACAGCCCGGCTCGTTTCGAATTTCGAGTGTGGGGAGACGGCCTCGAGCAGCTGAGCGATCGCATTCGGTCCGAAGGCGAACCGACCCGCACTGTCGAAAGCGCCGAGGTATACATCGTGTCGACCGGCCCTCCCGAGCTGAACCCGAAATCGCGGGACGACATGCTCGACATCAAGAAGCTGATCGATGTTCGTGACGGCTTCGAGCAATGGGACGTCGCGTTCAAGCAACGGTTCCCCATCTCCTCCTCCGCTTTGAAGCGAGATCTGTTGGGGCCTCTCGGAGTCGAGATGTCCGTGACCGATCGATCGGAGTATTCGTTCGAGGAGCTGGTCGGCGAGATCGTGGCACCGCACGCTGACCTGGCCGCCGTGGAGGTGACAAAGAAGCGGTCGATCTACGATCTCGCCGGGTGCTCCGCGGAGGTAGCTGCGGTGAGCATCGGAGACCGTGCGGTTCCGACCGTGGCAATCGAATCGGCCGACTTCGAGGCCCTGCGTAGGCTGCGGGACCGCCTGGGACTGGAGACCTGGGACAACGTGAGCTATCCGCGCATGATCAAGCGGGTTGTCGGCGCTGCCTTCTCCGACGAGTGACGACGACGAAAGGCACAAGACATGGGCACCGAGATAGAGCGCAAGTTCCTGGTCACGGGAGACTCGTGGCGGGGAGAGGGCCGGTCGACCGTCATTCGTCAGGGCTATCTGTCCACGGTGAAGGAGCGGACGGTCCGGGTGCGGGCGGTCGATGATGAGGGAACCTTGACTGTCAAGGGGCTCACGGTTGGCGCCACCCGCACCGAGTTCGAGTACCTGATCCCGGTCGACGATGCCCACACGATGCTCGACGAGCTCTGCGAAACACCCATCATCGAAAAAACCCGCCACGTCGTCGAGGTGAACGGATTGGAATGGGAAATCGACGAATTCGCCGGTGTCAACGACGGGCTGGTGGTCGCCGAGGTCGAGTTGGACAGCGAAGACCAGGAATTCAAGCGGCCCGACTGGGCCGGGGAAGAGGTGACCGACGACCCCCGCTATTTCAACGCGAACCTGATAACCCACCCGTACACGGAGTGGTGATTGTGGTCTTGCCGATCCTCACCGTCCGGGGCGAGGTCGGCAAGCTCCCGATACACTCGCGTACATGAAATGGTTGAAACAGCTGGTTGCGTTCCTGAAAGGTCTGGGCAGAAAGCCCAAGTTCGAGCCGGGAGAAGTAGAGACGTCCGACGAGGTGGTACTCGAAACCGAACTCAAGCGCGGCGTCCGCGGCATGTAGCTATCCGATCACGGAGCTCCATGGTTTTTCCACCACTTGACGATGTGCCGTCGTGCCGACCGGTGTGGACGGCTGTTGCGCCGTTGAGGTAGGTGGCCAAATCGGTTGAACCGGTGAATCGGTGAATCGGTGAATCGGTGATGCTGCTTGGTGAACAGTTCATCGTCGCTCAGTTGGTCGATCAGCTGAACCAGCTCGTCGTGGACTTCCGCAAACTGTGACTCGATAGTGGCAAGTGGTGTTTCGGCAAACCGCTCGTGTATCTCGGCGTTGAGTTCCGCTAGTTGGTTCCACTTGTAGTCGGCGGTCGGCACGGAGGGCTCCCACCGGCAGCAGCTTCGCGATACCAGCGCAGCATCATGCGACCCCATTCAGTGCGATGCGTCAGATAATCCTTGACAGACATGCCATCGACGACCTCGACCAACTTCTCGGAGGTCAGTATTCGATCGAGTAGTTCGTCGAGTTTCTCCCGTTCTGACCGGATATCGGCAAGGAACTCCTCTTTGGACGTGAACCTGCTCATGCTCCGCTCGCCAGATCGTCTCGAGCAGAGTTTCGCACTTGTTGGTCAGATATCAGGCGCCGAAGGTCACGATGTGCGAGCCGACTCGGATACCATCCCGCTTCGAGGAGGAAGGCCCCGCATGGAGTCCTTTGAGTTCGATTTTCATCCGCGGTATCGCTACCTGCTCCTGCCGCTGGGGGTGACGCAGAGCAATTCGATCGTCGAAGTGGGCGAGGGACGATTCCGCGCCAAGTTCGGCATGTGGGAGATCAACACGCCGCTATCCAACCTGTCGGGTTATCAGCGGTCCGGCGACTACAAGTGGTACAAGGCGATCGGAATCCGCGGTTCGTTCGCCGACCACGGACTCACGTTCGGAACCACGACCGAGCACGGCGTCTGTGTCACATTCGGCGAGCCGATCGAAGCGTTCTTGCCTTTGATGCCGCACCATCCAGGGCTCACCGTGACGGTGGCTGATCCCGACGGTCTCGTCGCCACCCTCGAGGCTGCCGGGGTCGAAACCAATCAGGTTCAGACGGACTGAACCAGGGTGACACTCCGGGTCATGCGCGGAGGGCTTCGATCAACTCAGCTTTCGTCATGTCCGAACGGCCCTCGATGTCGAGTTCTTGCGCCCGATCGTACAGCTCGTCTTTGGTCCACTCCTCGTACGGCTCCGCCTCGCCCCCGCGTCGGGAGGCTCCGTCCGCGTTGGCGATGCGGGCAGCCTTTTCCTTGCTGTAGCCCTTGTCGCGTAGCGCCTCGTATTGATCGTCATCTTTGATTGATGGCCCGTGATCGGTGCCCATGGGTCTCCTCTCTTGGGTCCCTGTCTTACCCGCCTCTCTTGGCTTCCAAACTGCTCCGCTGCTCAGCCCCAGCGTTTGGGCGGGTAGAAACGGGCGCCGTCCGCAGTCAACGCCCAGATCTCGGCAGCGGGATCGCCAGTCCAAACCCAGAAGCACAGCATGGGTTCGTCCTCGGTCCTCAGGGCATGGATGACATTGGGCTTCTGGACGCTGGCCTCCCCCGGCCCGAGCTGCTTCCAACCATCGGCCCCCAGGAACCACGGGTGACCGGCAACGATGAGATACACCTCTTCGGCCTGGTGGCCGTGCTCCGGATAGAACGTGGCACGGTCCACGATGAAACACCCAAAGGCGACGTCTTGCCGATCGATCGGCCCCCGGGGTCCGACGGTGAATCCGGGAGCCATTCTTCCGATGAAGGGGTCGGCCCAATCAGATGGTGCGTACTCGGCCCACGAGGTGATGAACTCGACCGCGGCGATGGCCTGGCTCAGTGCCTGCATCTGGGATGGGGCCCCGGCGACCAGTTGCGGGAGCAGGTCGCGCCGCTCGGCCATGAAGACCGGTTCTCCGGTCAGCTCTGTCGGAGGATCTGCCAGAAAACGGCGGAGTGCGAGGGAGTGATCACCATCGTCCACACCGGCGCGGTCGAGCGCCTCGACGCCTTCCGTTGCCAGCGCCGCAACGAGATTCCCGACGTCGAATTCCATGATGCAGCGAGATTAGAACCCACGACGAATCACTAGCCCGCGTCCGTTTCGGCGAAGACGCGTCGAGCGATGCGGAAGCACTCGACTCCGGCGGGGACGCCGGCATAGATGGTGATCTGGTGGAGGATGCTGCGCAGCTCGTCTCGGGTCAGGCCGTTCTTGATGGCTCCTTTGAAGTGCAGCTCCCACTCGTGCATGCGGCCGAGCGCGGCGATCATGCCCAGGTTGATCATCGAACGTTCGCGATACGTGAGGGTTTCGTCGCTCCACCCGAAGCCCCAGCAGAACTCGGTGACCATCTCCTGGAACTCGCGGTTGAAATCGTCGGCGGCGGCCAGATTCTCCTCGACGTAGTCCTCGCCCAGCACCGCCTTCCGGGCAGCCAGCCCGGCCTCGAATCGTTCAGTGGTCATGAATGTCCTTTCTCCTCCTCAATGATCCCCCAAACGGGAGCAGCGAAGCTGCGTAGTTAGGGGACGTACCGCTTCATGGTGGCGAACGCGAAGCCTTCCCGCCTTCCCTCCGACCTCGCCGAGATCCCACCAGAGAACCAATGTCGGTTCGCTCCCTCAATGGTCCCCCAGCGGGAGCACGAAGTGCGAAGCTGGGGGAAGGTACCGCTGCGAAACGAAGCGAAGCAGGGGTAGGGGGAACCAAACCGACGGCTGAGAACAAACTGCAGAACAAGATTCGACTTCGCCGTTGCGTGAACATGGAGCCATCGGTTTCTACTCCCCCTACCCCTCTCCGGGCTTCGGCCTCCGAGCGGTTGGGAACGCATCGCGTTCCTTGGGAGCTGCTCCCCACCTCCACCGCAAAGCGGTTGGGAACGCATCGCGTTCCTTGGGAGCTGC
>JBFIPU010000050.1:0-18392 GCA_041609995.1 Acidimicrobiia bacterium | reverse complement strand
TTTGGGGTTGGTTGCTTCTCCTGTTGGGACGAGCACGACGGTTCCCGGACTGTCACCGTCGACGTCGTACACATTTCGGGTGGAGGCGGTGGATGCGGTTGGTAATGAGTCGAGCGGTGGGCCGACGGCCCCGGCGACGACCGATCCTCCACCCGGCCCGTGAGAAATTGCCACCCGTCGTGGTGGAATTTCGCGAAGGGTCGTTAGGCTGAATTTGGTGGGTACGAGCTGGCATAGAAGAAGGGGAGCTCGATGGGCGTGATGCGCCGGTTGGCAAAACAGCGCGGTGACAACCCGGTCGCCGTGGGATTGATCGGCGCGGGATTCGTGGGACGGCACCTGGCGAACCAGTTTTCGTTGACGCCCGGGCTCCGGACGGCGGTGATCTTGAACCGAACCCCGGCCAATGCCATTGACGCCTACCGGAGGGCGGGGCACGACATGGATCAGGTCGTGGTCAGCGATGACCCCGCCACGATCGACGCCGCCATCGAGGCCGGCACTCCCGTCGTCACCTCGTCGCTCGAGGTCTTCGCCGCCCTCGACAACGTCGAAGTCGTGATGGAGGCGTCCGGGTCGGCCGAGCACGGCGCTGTCGCAACCCGCACCTGCCTGGAGGCGGGCAAGGACGTCGTCTCGATGAACGCCGAGGCCGATGCCACCGTCGGCTGGCTCCTCAAGAGCGTCGCCCTGGACAACGACGTCATCTACACCATCTCCGACGGAGACCAGCCGGGCGTGCTGATGCGGCTGATCGAATACACCGAGGCCGCCGGCTTCGAGACCGTGGCAGCCATCAACTGCAAGGGCTTCATGGATCGCCACGCCACCCCCGAGTCGATCAAGGAATGGTCGGTGCGCCAGGGCATCTCCCTTCCGATGACCACGGCCTTCACCGACGGCACCAAGATCAACCTCGAGAATGCCAGCGTGGCCAATGCCACCGGCCTGCTGCCGGAACGCCGGGGCATGCACGGGATCCGGACCACGATGGCGACCGCCGTGCAGGACATGGTCAAGACGTTCGATGGCCACGGGGTGGTCGACTACACGCTCGGCGGAGATTTCGGCGGAGGCGTGATCGTGTTGGGCTACCTCGACGATCCGATCGCCGTGGCACCGGTCATGCAGTATCTCAAGATGGGCGAGGGGCCGTATTACCAGTTCTTCCGTCCATACCACCTGGTCCACGTCGAGGCGCCGGTGTCCATCGCCGAGGTCGTCCTCGACCGGGACGAGACGGTTTCACCCAGAGGCCCGTTCGTGGCCGACGTCGTATCGATCGCCAAGCGCGATCTGGCGGCCGGTGACCGGTTGGACGGCATCGGGGGTTGGACCACCTACGGAGAGATCGACAGGATCGAGAACACCGAGGGCTTGCTGCCGGTGGGGATCTCGAACGAGGCCGTGCTCAAGCGACCCGTCCCGGCCGACCGCCCGATCGAGCTCGACGATGTCGCCCTCGACGAGAGCTCGGCCATGGTGCAGATGTGGAGAGAGCAGCAGGCTCTCTGACGGCGAGCCGCGGCCCGGTCAATTTTCTTTCTCGAAGGACTCGGCGTACCGCTCGTGCCCGTCGGCCATGATTCCGTCGGCAACGGTTGTCACCGCCCCGCCGGCCCCACCCCGCAACTGGGTCGAATGTTTGATCGTTCTGGCCAGAGAGTCTGGCGCTCTTGACGCGGTCTTCCCGTCGGCCGAACGAAACGCCCGGACAAATCCGGTTATCTGCCGCCACCAGCTCATCTGCTCACGATACCGCCGGACGGGCGCAAGGTTTGCTTCGATCGATCGATTGTGCGAGCGTCACGGCAGGAGGTACTCACATGGACATGACGGAACGCATCGACGCCCTGGTCACCGAGAGCATTTGGGACTTCTCGGATCTCAAGGCGTTGTTCATCAACTGCACGCTCAAGAAGTCACCGGCGATTTCGCATACCCGCGGGCTCATGGACATCGCCATCCAGGTCATGGAAAAGAACGACGTGACCGTTGAGGTGCTGCGGGCGATCGATTACGACCTCGCGTTCGGGGTCTGGCCGGACATGACCGAGCACGGCTGGGAGGTGGACCAGTGGCCCGAGATCTACCAGAAGGTGCAAGCAGCCGACATCCTCGTGCTGGGCAGCGCCATCTGGCTGGGGGAGAAGACGTCGGTCTGCACACAGGTCATCGAGCGCCTCTATGGCAACTCTTCCCATTTGAATGAACACGGCCAGTACGCCTACTACGGCAAGGTCGGTGGGTGCCTCATCACCGGCAACGAGGACGGCGCCAAGCATTGCTCGATGAACATCCTGTATTCGCTTCAGCATCTGGGCTTTGCCATTCCGCCTCAAGCCGACGCCGCCTGGATTGGCGAGGCGGGACCAGGGCCCAGCTACCTCGACCCCGGCTCGGGCGGACCCGAGAACGATTTCACCAACCGGAACACGACCTTCATGGCATGGAACCTCATGCACCTGGCCCGGATGATGAAGGACGAAGGCGGGATGCCGATTCACGGGAACCAGCGGGCGGCCTGGGATGCAGGCTGCCGCTTCGATTTCGAGAACCCGGAGTACCGCTAGGCCGCCGCTAACATCGAACCATGTTCATGTCACTGATGCCCACGGAACTTCGCCGCCGACCCCAAGAATCGAAATCGCCCGAAATCCCTGGCGATCGGGTTCGCCCCGATGAGTTGGGCGAGCGTCGTGCGCGAGCAACGGCGCTGGCCTGGGCCGGGGCCTATACGTACCTGCTGATCGTGGCTCCACCACCGGATCCGGACGCCGTCATCACCACGGTGCAAAACGTGCTCGGATGGGTGTTCACCGCTGCCCTGTTGACCGTCTTCGTCAGTGCGTTCATGGGACGCCGGGCGACCGGGATCACGGCCGGGGCCAGTGCGATCGGGGGCGGGGCGCTCTCATACATGGGGATCGACTGCCTGATGGCCGGCCACACCGACACGATGTTCTACGTCATGGCGCTGGCGGGCGGAGCGTTCGTCCTATACGCGCTGTCGATGTTGCGGGCCGGGCGGTCGGCTCAGATATAGCCGGCTTCGACCAGGTACTCCACGATCACGTCGGCGGCTTCTCCCGGGCTGCGGTCGGTCGTCGACAACACGATCTCGGCGTCGGTCGGCTCCTCGTAGGGATCCGAAATCCCTGTGAACTCCTTGATCTTGCCGGCCCGGGCGAGGGCGTAGAGCCCTTTTCGGTCGCGCGCCTCACAGACCTCGAGGGGGGTGGCCACATGGACGAGGACGAACGCACCCGACTCCACTAGCGCCCGATTGGCTTTGCGCACCCCGTCGTAAGGGGCGATGGGGGCGGCGATGGCGATCCCCCCGTGCTTGGCGATTTCCGACGCCACGTAACCGATGCGGCTGACGTTGAGATCCCGGTGCTCGCGGCTGAAGCCCAGCTCCGACGACAGGTGTTTGCGCACCAGGTCGCCGTCAAGCAGCGTGATCGGCCGGCCGCCCAGCTCCAGCAGCTTGACCCGCAACGCGTTGGCGATCGTCGACTTTCCGGACCCGGAGAGTCCGGTGAAGAACACCACGAAACCCCGCTCGTTGCGGGGCTTGTGGGTGCGGCGCAGTTCGGCGACGATCTCCGGGTAGGAGAACCATTCGGGGACGTCTTCGCCGGCAGCCAGCATGTCGCGGAACTCGGTGCCAGAAATCGTCAGCACGTGCTCGCCCTCCGGGACCTCGTCGACCGGCAAGTAGGCGTCTTCTTCCTGCACGTACACCATCATCTGGAACGGGACCATCTTGACGCCGATCTCCTGTTCGTATTTGCTGAGCAGCTCCTGGGCGTCGTACGGTCCGTAGAACGGCTCGCCGTTGTCGTCGTTGCCGGGGCCGGCGTGGTCCCGTCCGACGATGAAGTGGGTCACCCCGAAGTTCTTGCGGATGATGGCGTGCCAAACGGCTTCGCGCGGCCCACCCATCCGCATCGCGAGGGGGAGCAAGGCCAGGTCGGCGGTGTTCTCGGGATAGCGCTCCAACACCCTCTGGTAAACCCGCACTCGGGTGAAGTGATCGATGTCGCCCGGCTTGGTCATCCCGACCACTGGATGGATCAGGAGCTTGGCGTTCTCGCTGCGGGCGGCCCGGAGGGTGATCTCCAGGTGGGCCCGGTGCATCGGGTTGCGGGTCTGGAAAGCCACGACCCGGTCCCATCCGGCCGCGGCGAACCGTGCCCTGGTCTCGGCCGGAGTCAAGCGCAGGCTCTGGAAGTCGTAGTGGGTGGGGAGCTGGACGCCTTCCAAGGTACCGCCGAGGTAGACGTCGCCGGCGGTGTGCCTCAGATAATGAACGGCCGGGTGCCTGGTGTCGTTGGTGCCGAACACGCCCATGGCCTCTGTTTCTTTGTCCGGCCGGTATAGGTCGGTCACATGCATGAGGGCGATCACGACCCCCTCCTGGTCGCGCAGAACCAGCGACGCACCCGTTTGGAGGGTGCCGGCGAACTCCTCGGATACATCGAGCGTGACGGGTATCGGCCACACGGTGCCATCGGCGAGGCGCATGTCGCTGATCACCGACCGGTAATCGGCCTCTGCCATGAATCCTTCGAGCGGCGAGAACCCCCCGTTCATCAACAGCTCGATGTCGTTCAGCTGGCGGTGGGTGAGGTCCCACGACGGCAGGTCGCCCACCCGGGCACGGATGGCCTCGATACGGTCGCTTGCTGCCATGAGATCTTTGAGCGCGCCGCCGTGTGGTTCGATGTTCATGTGTCTCCGCAAATAGAGGCTCGGGTCGTCCCCGTCAGCGTATTGCGCCAGGGGGTTTGGTCTGTCGCATGGCCGCGGGATCCGACAAAGCCCGGGCTATCAGCGCCGGGCAGGATACTCGAAGCCCGAGCCTCGTGGGCGGCTAGAGGCCGTATTCCTCCAGGAAGCGCAGCCAGACCTCGCTCATGGTCGGGAAGGCTGGAATCGCATGCCAGAGCTGGTCGAGGGTGACCTGGCCGACAATGGCAACCGTGGCCGCGTGCAGCATCTCGCCGACACCGGGACCGACAAACGTGGCCCCGACGATGACACGCCGTTCTTCGTCGATTACCAGCTGAGCGGTTCCCCGGATGCCGCGGCCCAGGGCGGCAGCACCGGCGGTATGGCCGACGTTGTATCGAACCGTTCGAACCGGAATCCTGGCGCCGCGTGATTCGGCTTCCGTGCGTCCCACCGCCGCAATCTGTGGGTCGGTGAACACCACACGGGGAATGGCGAGAACATCCCCAAATGCCTTCACGTGTTCGGTCTGGCCGGCGATGTGATCGCCGGCGATGCGCGCCTGGTATTTGCCGGTATGGGTCAGCAGGGCCCGTCCGTTGACATCACCTACGGCGTACAGCCAGGGATGGTCGGGATGCTGCATGTGGTCGTTCACGGTGACAAAGGAACCAGGTTCCAATCCGATTGACTCGAGCCCGACGTCTTTGGTCAATGGTCGGCGACCGACCGCGACGAGCAACTCGTCGCCAACGATCTCGGAACCGTCCTCCAGCTTCGCGGTCAGCGGTCCCTCGTCACCTTCTCTGGCGACCTCGACCATTCTTGCGCCGACGCGAACGTCGATGCCGAGACGTTCGAAGGCGGCCGCCAGCTCTTCTCCGGCAAAGGGTTCCTCTCGGGGGAGTAGGCGGGGTTCGGCTTCGATGATCGTTACTTCCTCGGCCCCGAGACCTCGCCAGGCCTGAGCCATCTCGACCCCGACGACGCCACCACCCAGGACGACCAGCCTCCGGGGGACTTCTTCGGCCGTCGTCGCGTGTCGGTTGTCCCACGCCCCCACGTCGTTGAGGCCGGGGATGGGCGGCCATGCTGCGCCGGTACCGGTGGCGATCACCACGGCCTTGTGGGCCCGGTACTCGCTCACGGTGCCGTCCTCGGATTCGACAGCGACGATCCGATCGCCGTCGAGCCGGCCATGCCCGCGGATCAGGTCGATCCCGGCCCGCTCCAGCCAGGAAACCTGGCCGGCGTCGTCGAAGTTGGCGGCCAGCGCGTCACGACGCGAAAGGGCAGCATCGATGTCGATCTCACCGGTCACGGCGGCTGCTGCCCCCGGTACCCGTCTGACAGCCGTCATCACCTCGCCCGGCCGGAGGAGGGCTTTGGAGGGCATACAGGCGTAGTAAGAACACTCGCCCCCGACCAGATGCTCTTCGATGACAGCGGCTTTCAGGCCGGTCCGTTGGGCGCGGTCGGCGGCGTTTTCTCCGGCCGGACCGGCGCCGATCACCAGGACGTCGTAGTCGGTGTTCACAGGTGCCTTTCTCTGGATTGGCTGCTGGTAGCAACGCCAGAACGAGCAGATCGTATTCCTTCGATGGTCCGGCTGGTGGATCAATAGGCTGGCTGCATGGCAACGGAGGCCCCCGCAATCGATCGGATCGAGAGTGATCTGCGTTCCCTCATCGCCATTCCCTCGATCACGGGAGACGAGCGCGAGATCCAGGGTGTGGTCGCTGCGACGCTCGAACTGGCAGGGGTGGCCGTCGAACGCCGGACGGTTCTCCTGGCCGACATCGAGAACGATCCCTTTTTTCCCGGGACCGAGGTCGACCGCACCGAACTCCCGCTCGTGGTCGGCCGTATCCGAGGCTCTCTGCCCGGACCGACACTGATGTTGTGCGCCCATGTCGATGTGGTGCCGCCGGGCGATCTGGCGTCCTGGTCGAGCCCACCGTTCGAACCGGAGGTGCGCAGCGGTCGCATCTTCGGCCGGGGCGCCTGTGACATGAAGGGAGGCCTGGTTGCCGCCATCGAGGCACTCCGGCTGGTCGACCCCGGATCGTTGGCCGGCGAGATCCTGTTGCTGGCCGTCCCGTCCGAGGAGGATGGAGGCAGCGGGGCGCTCGCCGCCCTCCGCGCCGGGTACACGGCCGATGCCTGCATCATCACCGAGCCCACGAATCTCGATGCCGTGGTGGCTCACGGTGGTGCGATCACGTTCACACTCGATGTTCCCGGCAAGGCGGCGCATGCCTCGATGCGGCGGGAGGGGGTGTCGGCGCTGGACAATCTGACCTACCTCGTTGAGGCGTTGGCGCACGATGAACTCGAGCGCAATCGATCGGAGACCCGCCCGGAGATGGCCGCCCTCGGTCTGCCGTATCCCACGATCATCGGCCAGGTGTCGGGTGGGTCATGGACCTCGACGGTGATGGACCGGGTCGTGGCCCACGGCCGTTACGGCGTCAGGCTCGACCAGAACTGCGATGGGGCCGCAGCAGATCTTCGGCAGGCAATCGAGGTGGCTGCCGCCGAACACGACTTTCTGGCCACGCATCCGCCGGGGGTCACGGTGTGGGGCGGGCGCTTCGACTCGTCCGCCATCGCACCCGATCACCCGGTGGTGACGTCGCTCCAGGCAGCGGCCGTCCGCCAGGGTGCCCGGGTTCCCTCGCCGGTGGGTGCCCCCTACGGCGCCGACATGCGGCTGTTCATCAACGTGGGTGAGATCCCGACGGTGATGTATGGCCCGGGCGATGTGAGGGTGGCCCACGCCGCCGACGAGCATGTTGCCCTGGCCGATGTCGCCGAATGTGCCGGCGTCCTGGCGCAGTGGCTCCAATCGGCCGGAGAGTGGAGTCGGTGACTCAGGCCGGCTCGGTATGTACGACGACCTCGCCGTGCAAGGTCTTGTGTACCGGGCATCGATTCGCGATTTCCAGGAGCCGGCGGCGCTGGTCGGCCTCCAGGGCACCCTCCAGTTCGATGCGTCGGTCGATGTGATCGATGAACCCGGAATCTGACTCGCATTCGTCGCAATCACGGGCGTGGAGTCTTGTGTGCTTCAGGGTGACGGTAACGGCCTCGAGATTCCAGCCCTTGCGGTCGGCGTACATCCGTAACGTCATAGACGTGCAGCTGCCAAGCGCAGTGAGCATATAGTCGTATGGCGTGGGTCCGGTATTCGTGCCGCCAACCTCCAGCGGTTCATCGGCAAGCAAGCCGAATCCGTTGGAGATGACCTCGGTTCGGAATCCACCCTCGGTTCGAACGACGGTCACGCTTTCTGGAGCGTCGGCTGCGAAATCCGGCTGGGCCCGCGCGGCTAGATCGCTGCTCACGTAACGATCGGCCCACGCTGCGATGACGCCGGCGGCATAGGCGGCGTCTTTGTCAGAGGTCAACAGATGGTCGGCGTCGTCGAGCGTGACAAAGCTCTTCGGATGGCGAGCGATCGTGAACAGCTCAGCTGCATTATCGATGCCGACAGTGTTGTCGATGGGGGAGTGCAGGATCAACAGCGGCCGTCCCAGGTCAGCGACAGCCGCGTCCATGTCATGGCTCTCGACGTCCTCCAGAAGTTGGGCACGAATTGGCACGGGACGCCCGGCAAGCAGCACGTCCGCCCGGCCGGTTGTCAGGATCTCGTCGATGTCGGACTCCAGGTGACGTTTGATGTGGGTTGGAGAAGAGGGGGCAGCAATCGCGGCAACGGCTCGCACCTCGGCGAGATCGCCGGCGGCGGCGAGCACCACGGTTCCCCCCAGTGAATGGCCGACGAGTATCTCAGCAGGGAGGCGGGTGGTGCGGAGGTGAGCTGCTGCCGCTTTGAGGTCGTCGATGCTCGTGGAGAAGTTGGTGGCGGAAAAATCGCCGGTACTGTCGCCCAGGCCGGTGAAATCGAATCGAAGCGTGGCGATGCCGTGTCGAGCCAGCGTCGAAGTGATGCGCCCGACCGCCCTCAGATTCTTCGTGCACGTGAAGCAGTGGGCGTAGATCGCGTATGCAACAGGCTGGTCAATGAGTGGATAGTCGATTCGGCCGGCCAACAGGTCGCCACGCGAGTTCTCGAATTCGATCCGTTCGGACTGCATAGGTGGGAACCTACCTCGTCAGCTCCGGCGGACGCCGGTCGTGCGTCCTCATGATGCGCTCGACAGCTACAGGTCCTCCGAGGCGCATCGCTCGACGTCACGTCGGGCGACCCGCACGACGATTATCGATCCGATGGCGTTCGGCGGGACCAGGGAGGCCAGCGGTAGGTTCCACGAGCGCCCAGGTCGCGCCACTCACCCCGGTGCAGAGGTCCCTCGGAAACCGACCGGCCCCAACTGCCCGTGAGCGAGGTGCGGAGCCGGCGCTTTGTGAGTTCCTCCTCGTAGCCGCCGGCAACGACGGCGGTGAGAATCTCGTCGAGGCGCTCGATGAGGTCCGAGGGCTGGTCGTCGCACCCGTCACATCCGCAATGGGGGAGCACCTCCCGTCCCCACTGGCCGATACGAATGGCGACGCCCGGGAATGCCGTCATCATTAAGGTGATCGGCACACCGGTGGCAGGATGCAATCGGATGATCTCAAGTGCCTCGGTGCCCTTCCAGTTGGGGAAGTCGTCGGTCAGCATTCCCGGCTCCGCCGCGACATCGAATTCCTTCAACAGCTGCTCGATCCGGTCACGGGCGGCCTCCACCACGGCGCGAAATCGCTCGGGATTGGTTGCCTGACCGTAGGCGGCGGGATCGGGCTCCTCGACGTGCATGATCTGTCGATCACAGTAGACGGCACTCCGCAGGGGGACAATGGCTGTTCGTCATCCGTGCGCTCCGCCCGTAACGTATAGCGCTCATGGCGAAGATTCTGGTCACAGGCGCGAGCGGTTACATCGGCGGACGGCTGGTGCCGCTGCTGCTGGCGTCGGGCCACGAAATCCGATGCATGAGCCGCTCTCCTTCGCGCCTCGACCTCGATCCGTGGCGCGATCAGGTCGAAGTCGTTGCGGGGGATGTGCTGGACCGCGGCTCCCTCGAAGCGGCGTTGTCCGGCTGCGACTACGCCTACTACCTCGTTCATTCGATGGGAGCGGCCGCCGATTTCCAGGCGGCAGACCGGGCCGGTGCGGTGAACTTCCAACAGGCCGCCGACGCAGCCGGGCTGAAGCGAATCATCTACCTCGGAGGCCTGGGCGAGGACGACGCCGAGCTCTCCAGCCACCTTGATAGCCGGCACGAGGTGGGGAGGCTGCTGGCCGGCGGTACCACGCCGGTGACCGAATTACGGGCGGCGGTGATCATCGGCTCCGGCTCGGTTTCGTTCGAAATGCTCCGGTACCTCACCGAAGTGCTGCCGGCGATGACCACACCCAAGTGGGTTCGGTCGCGATGTCAGCCCATTGCGATTCGCGACGTGCTCACGGTCCTCGAGAAGGTGCTGGACGAGCGAGGTGGTAGCCGAGTGATCGAGATCGGTGGACCGGATGTCGTGACCTATCAAGACATGATGCAGGTCTATGCAGAAGAAGCCGGTCTCCGCCGGCGCCTGATCATCCCGGTGCCGGTGCTGAGTCCCGGGCTTTCCTCACTGTGGATCGGTCTGGTCACACCGCTCCCGACAGGGGTGGCGAGGCCGTTGGTTGACAGCCTCCGGCACGACGTCGTCGTCTCCGACAGCGTAGCAGTCGGCGAGCTGGTGCCGAACCCGTTGCCGTTTCGCGACTCGGTGCGTCTGGCGATTGCCCGCTATGCCGACGGGGAAGTGGTCACCCGCTGGAGCGACGCCGGCGAGAACTCGGCGCTCCCCATCCCCTCAGATCCCGACTGGTCAGGGGGCAGCGTCATGGTCGACGAGCAGATCGTCGATTCGACGGCCGATCCTGACGCTCTGTTCTGGGCCGTGAGCCGCATCGGAGGAGGCGTCGGGTACTACACGTTCGACTGGGCCTGGGTGGTGCGGGGGTGGATCGACTCGATGGTCGGTGGCATCGGCCTCCGGCGGGGACGCCGTCACCCCGAGACCCTCCACGAGGGCGAATCCCTGGACTTCTGGCGGGTCAGCGTTGTCGAACCTCCCCGACGCCTGTTGCTGCGGGCGGAGATGAAGCTCCCCGGTGAGGCGTTCCTGGAGTGGGTGATCGAGGGAGAGGCCGGCCATTCCACGCTTCGACAGACGGCCTACTTCGCGCCTCGCGGTTTGTGGGGCCGCATTTACTGGTTCGTCCTGTTCCCGTTCCACGTCGCCATCTTCGGGCCGATGGCTCGCAGAATCGCCCGCGCCGCCGAAGATCGGCTGGCGCCAGACGCGGCGAAGCCCTCCGCCTGACGCGGAGGGCCAACCGCAGGAGTTGGGGATGCCCCTACCGGGGGCAGGGGCCCGCTAGTTGATGACGAGCCCGGCGGAACCATCCACCGCGATGCCGCCTTCGAGAGCGACGTCGCCCGCTTCGGATTGGACGCCCTGATCCACGGCCGCGTCGCCGCTCACGCCGATCGTGGCATTGCCACCGAGATCGGTATCGGTGCCGACACCCACCTCGAGTTCGCTCGCACCGGAGACACCGGCGTCGCCCCCGACGCCGACGGCCGTCGAGCTGGTGACGGTCGTCACGATCTCGCCCGCCTCGTCGACGATGGCGTCCACGGTGACGAGCTCTTCCGTTCCTTCGAAGAGGACCGTGAGCTCCGACGCCGTGTCGGTTACCACCGTGGCCGACCACCCGGCCAGGGGCTCGATGTCGACGACACTGAGCGTCTCACCCGCCAGCTCGAGCGAGACCGTACCCGACACGGTGTCCACGATGGTCGGCACGGTTTTGGTCACCGTTGCAGCCGGCACCTCTGGCTCGGAAATGCCGGGCAGATTGCCGGTCACCGCCAGACCGCCGGTCACGGCAGCAGACGCCAGTATCACCGCCGCCAGCTTGCCGCTCAGTGTCGATGCGATCGTTCCCTTGGCAGCGGATGCGGCGCTCATCGTTGCGGTTGTCATGGTTGTCGTACCTCCTGTCAGGCCGCCGGCTGCGGTGCCGGCGGCAACGGTCAAAGAGGCTGCTGCCGCTGTCTCGGCCCCCAGCTGGGCCGTTTCGGCCACCACCAGCGGGTCGACGTCGGCAGTCATCGCATTCCTCAGCTCTGTGGACCACTCGGGAAACTCCTCGAGCGGATCGTCGGAATTCGATTTCAGCCTCATAGCAACCACGTAATCGCTCGAGGCAGAGAATTGTTACAGGATTTCTGTGCCGTCATGTTCACGCTGCCCATTGTCTGAGCTCCTTGCGCAGCTTTTTCATGGCTCGGGACTGGATGACCCTCACGGTTCCCGGCTTCTTGCCGATCACCGCCGCCACCTCGTCGGTGTCCAACTCGGCGATCACCCGCAGGACGATCACGTCTCGTTCGGTGTCGTTCAGAACCTCCAAGGCCGACAGTGTGGCATCGGCCATGGTCCTGGTGATCACGAGCGATTCGGGCCCGGGCGCGGTCGATGAAAGGCGGGCGTCGAGTGGTGCCTCAGCGGGCCGGCGATATGCGGCCCGGTGGGCGTCGGCGATCCGGCGATAGGCGATCGAAAACACCCAGGAGCGGAAATCGCTCCACCCGCCCTCGAACCGGCCGAGACCGGATGCCACCGCCACCATGACATCTTGCATCAGGTCTTCGGCGTCCGCCACTCCTTTGGATCGGGCATAGCCCGTGATCTGGGGAGCCAGCTCGGAGACGAGCACCAACCACGCCCGTTCGTCACCGTCACGTGCACCAACGATCAGCGCTTCGAACTCCTGTGCCATGGCGCTCTATATCGGACGAGGCCCTGAAACCTGAACGGCCTCCGCAGACTTCTGCGAACACGGGGCAAACCGACGCTCCCATCGGAGATGTATCGTGAACAGATCGTCCCGGGCCGTTTGGCGACTCCCCATGGGTGAGCGGTACGCAGGAAGGAGCCGACCACTTGAACGATCTGATCACCAAAGAAGCGGCCACTTCGCTCGATTCGGCCGCTGACACCCTGACGCAAGTGTCCGATTTGCGACTGGAAGATTGGCTGTGGGCCGGTGGGGTGATCGCAGCGGCGATCCTCCTGGCGATCGCAGCTCGCCGGGTGGTGCAGCGGCTGCTGCGGCAGGTGTCGAACCCTTTCATCGCCACACTGTTGGGGCGGTTCACCGCCTTCATCGTGTTTGGCCTCGGCTTCATCTACGCGTTGAGCAGGGTCGGCGTCTCGATCGCTCCCCTCCTGGGCCTGTTCGGCCTGTTTGGCCTCGCTCTGGCGTTTGCGTTCCAGGACATCCTGGAGAACTTCATCGCCGGCATCCTGATGTCGATCCGGAAGCCGTTCGAATCTGGCGACCAGGTGACGACCGTCGGCTATAGCGGGGTGGTGGAGGACATCACACTCCGGACGGTCGAGCTGCGCACCTTCGCCGGGGAGCGGGTGTTCATTCCCAATGCGACAGTGTGGAAGGAGCCGCTGATCAACCACACGCTGCTCGGCGCCCGCCGCACGTCCCTCGACATCGGCGTCGGGTACGGCGCCGATCTGGACGTCGCCACATCGACGATCGCCGAGGCGGTGGCCTCGGTAACGGGCGTCAAAGCGGCCCCGGCACCGGAGGCATTCGTCCACGCCTTCGGTGCGTCGAGCATCGACATCGCCATCCGCTTCTGGCACGAGCCCCAGATCTCCGAAGAATGGGCGGTGCGCGACGCCGTGGCCAAAGCGGTCAAGTCGGCCCTCGACGCAGCCGGGATCGAGATTCCGTTTCCACAGCGGGTGGTGTCGATCGTCAACGAGGACTGACCGGCTCGATCGCCTCGATGACCGCGGTTGCCATCTCGTCCGTGCCCACCGGCTTCTCGTGGTCGGTGGCGATGTCGGCCGTGCGCAGACCACCGTCGAGCACTGCGCCGACTGCCCGCTCCACCGCATCAGCCTCCTCCGGCAGGTCGAACCCATGTCGCAGCATCATGGCGGCCGCCAGGATGGTGGCGAGTGGATTCGCCACTCCCTCGCCGGCGATGTCTGGCGCCGAGCCGTGGATCGGTTCGAATAATCCCGGGCCACCCGCGCCGACAGAGGCCGAGGGCAGCATGCCCAGCGAGCCGGTCATCATCGAACCGAGATCGGTGAGAATGTCGCCGAACATGTTTCCGGTGACTACGACGTCGAAGGTGGCCGGGCGGGCGATCAGGTGCATGGCCATGGCGTCGACCAGCACCACGTCATATTCGATCCCGGGGTAGTCAGCAGCCATCACCGCCGCCGCCGTCCTGCGCCAAAGCCTCGAGACCTCCAGCACGTTGGCTTTGTCGACGCTGGTTAGGTGGCGGCGGCGGAGAGAAGCGGCATCTGCCGCCACGCGGACAATGCGCTCGATCTCGCCGGTCGAATACGTCATCGTCGAGTGAGAGATCTCGCCGGACGGATGTGGCCCGGTGGCCTGGGCCCCGAAGTAGATGCCCCCGGTCAGTTCTCTCACGAAGAGGATGTCGACGTTACCGAGCAACTCCGGGCGGAGGGGCGAGGAAGCGGCCAGCTGCGGGAAGACCTTGATCGGGCGCAGATTGGCGAACAAGCCGAGCTCCTTGCGGATTGCCAGGAGTCCTTGTTCCGGTCGCACGTCGGCATTCGGGTCGTCCCACCGGGGTCCCCCCACTGCGCCGAGTAGCACCGCGTCCGACCCCCGGCAGGCCTCCAGGGTCGCCGGGGGCAAGGCGGTTCCGTGGGCGTCGATGGCGGCCCCTCCGATGAGTGCCCGCTCCATGGTGAAGGTGTGCCCGAAGCCATCGGCCACTGCCTCCAGCAGGCGAGCGGTCTGATCCACGACCTCCGGCCCGATGCCGTCACCCGGTAGCAGAACGAGGCGGGCGTTCACTCCTCAGACGTCGTCAGACGGATGTTTGGCGTTGAGAAACGGCATGAGGTCGCGTAGCCGGGCCCCCACCTCTTCGATGGGGTGGTCCAGTTCGGTTTCCCGTCTGTCGCGAAAACCGCCTTCGCCCGCCCGGTGCTCCTCCATCCACTGGCGGGCGAATTCGCCGGTCTGAATCTCCTCCAGAACAGTCTTCATGGTTTCGCGCGTCTCATCGGTGATGATCTTGCGCCCGGTGTGGTAGTCGCCGAACTCGGCGGTATCCGATATCGAATGTCGCATCCATGAGAGGCCGCCTTCGTACAACAGGTCGACGATGAGCTTCAGCTCGTGCAGGCACTCGAAATACGCCATTTCGGGGGCGTAGCCGGCCTCGGTCAGGGTGTCGAATCCGGCCTTGACGAGCTCGGACAGGCCACCACACAAGACGACCTGTTCCCCGAACAGGTCGGTCTCGGTTTCTTCTTTGAATGTGGTCTCGATGATCCCGGCCCGGCCGGCCCCGATGGCTGAGGCATAAGAGAGGGCGAGAGCGAGGGTGTCGCCGGAAGGATCTTGTTGGATCGCCACCAGGGCAGGCACCCCACTCGATTCTTGATACGTGCGGCGCACGAGGTGTCCCGGGCCTTTGGGTGCCACCATCGCCACGTTCACCGTGTCCGGTGGCTGGATGTAGCCGAAGTGGATGGCGAATCCGTGGGCGAACAGCAGCACGTCTCCCGGCTCGATGTTGGGTGCGACGACCTCGTCATAGAACTTGGCCTGGTGCTGATCGGGCAGCAGGATCATGATGACGTCGGCGTGGTGGACGGCGTCCGCCGGTGACATCACCTTGTGGCCTTCCGCCTCGGCCCGTTGCACCCGGGCCGAGCCCTCGCGCAGCCCCACCACTACATCCACGCCCGAGTCCTTCAGATTGGAGGCGTGGGCATGGCCCTGGCTGCCGTACCCGATCACCGCCACCCGCTTGTTCTTGATGAGGTCCGGGTTGACGTCGGCGTCGTACGAGATGTTTGGCATGGGCGATCCTCGGCTAGCGGGACGTGGTCAACTAATGGCTCGCAGATTACGAGCTTTTGGATCCCGGGCCAACGCGATTCGACCGGACTTGACGAGCGACACGACGCCGTACGGGCGCATCAATTCGAGGAAGTCGGCCAGCTTCCTGGGCTCTCCCACGACTTCGAAGGTGATGGTGGCCGCCCCGACGTCGACCGGTTTGGCCTTGAAGACCGCAGCTGCATCCAGCACTGCGCTCCGCTGTTCGGGGTCGGCGTTGATTCTGATCAACATGACCTCGCGTTCGATGGCCTCCTCCGCCGTCAGTTCAACCACTTTCAGTGTGTTGACGAGTTTCTGGAGTTGCTTGGTGACCTGCTCGACTGCCGGAGCGTCGACCACGATGGTCATGCGGGACAGCGCCGGCTCCTCGGAGGGGCCGACCGCCAGCGAGTGGATGTTGAACCCCCGGCGGGCGAACATGGTGGCGACCCGCGCCAGCACCCCCGGCTTGTCCTCGACCAGGACGGTGATGAGGTGGAGGTCGCTCATGTCAGGTCGTCCTTGCTGAGGATCACGACGTCGTTGGACCCGCCGGCCGGGACCATCGGGAACACCATCTCGTCGGGATCGACCCTCGCCTCGACGATGACGGGCCGGTCGTCGATGGCGTTGGCCTTCTCGAGCACCGGGGCCACCTCTTGCGCCGACTCGGCCCGGAACCCGGCACATCCCATGGCCTCAGCCAGCTTCACGTAGTCAGGCGTGTGGTCGGTCAGTTCCGAAGCAGAAAAACGCTCGTTGTAGAAGAGGCGCTGCCACTGGCGGACCATGCCGAGGTTGTGGTTGTTGATGATCAGGACCTTGATGGGGATGTTCTCGGTGGCCGCACAGATCATCTCCTGCATCGTCATCTGGAAGCATCCGTCGCCGTCGACCGCCCACACCGTTTCTTCTGGCATGCCGGTCTTCGCCCCGATGGCGGCCGGAACAGCGAATCCCATGGTTCCCGCCCCACCGGAGTTGATCCAGGTGCGCGGCTTGATGTACTTCCAGAGTTGGGCTGCCCACATCTGGTGCTGGCCGACCCCGGCCACGACGATGGCGTCGCCGCCCGTGGACTTGAAGAGCTCCTCGATCACGAACTGGGGTTTGAGCAGGCCGTCGGGCTCCTGCTCATAGTTCGAGATGGGGTGGGCCTGCTTCCAGCCGTTGAGGGTTTCGAACCAGGCGGCCCTTGCCCGGGGTGGGTTGTCGCCCAGCGCTTTGTCGAGGCGGTCGTTGAGTTGGCCCAGAACCGTTTTCGCATCGCCGACGATGGGGACATCGGCTTTGCGGATCTTTCCGATCTCGGCCGGATCGATGTCGACATGGATCACTTTGGCGCCCTGGGCGAAATGGCGGGGGTCGCCGGTCACCCGGTCGTCGAATCGGGCGCCGATGGCAATGAGCAGGTCGGATTGTTGCATGGCGGTGATCGCCGAGTAGAACCCGTGCATGCCCGGCATCCCGAGATGCAGGTCATGGGTGTCGGGGAAGGCTCCCCGCGCCATGAGGGTGGTGACCACCGGAAGGTTCGCCTGCTCGGCGAATCTCAGCAGCTCCTCGTGGGCGCCGGCCGCGATCACGCCACCTCCCGCGTAGAGCACCGGGCGCTCCGAGTCCTGAATGAGGTCGATGGCCGCGTTGACCTGGAGCGGGTGGCCCCGGGTCGTGGGCTTGTACCCCGGCAGCTCCACGGTCCCGGTCGGATCGTGCCACACGATCTCGGTGTTGAGGATGTCCTTGGGAAGGTCGATGAGCACCGGTCCGGGCCGCCCGGTGGCCGCCAGGTGGAAGGCCTCGTGCACCACGTCGGGTATCTCGTCGGGGTTTGTCACGAGGTAGTTGTGCTTGGTGGTGGGCATCGTGATGCCCCACGTGTGGGCTTCTTGGAATGCGTCGTTGCCGATCGCGCCGGTCGGCACCTGGCCGGTGATGGCGACGATGGGGATCGAATCCATATAGGCGTTGGCGAGTGAGGTGACCAGGTTGGTTGCCCCCGGTCCCGAGGTGGCGATGCAAACGCCCACCCGCCCGGTCGCTTGGGCGTATCCCTCGGCCATGTGGCCGGCGCCCTGCTCGTGGCGGGCCAGGATGTGGCGGATCTTGCTGTCATACAGCGGGTCGTAGGCCGGCAGGATCGCTCCGCCGGGGTGTCCGAACATGACGTCGACACCCTCGAATTCGAGGGCCTTGATCAATGCCTGGGAGATCGGTATCCGTTCCACGTTTGGGACCTGTCCGCCTTTGTTGGTTGTCGGAATCCAACTTATTGGATGTTGTACGTGTTTGAAACAAAAAAACCCTCCAGGCCGCAGCCGGGAGGGAGGCGCAACGGGCAACACGCCGTTGCGCTAGCTGATTACTACGAGCTTCACACTGGTCTGAATCACGGTTTCGGCAGTATAGAGCACGCGTGGCGAACGCCACATCATGCCGGCTGCGGCCTGGCCCTGCACCTCGCTTCGACCTCCTCGATGGTGTTATCACAGGCGGCCGTCGGAGGCGGCGGTGACCAACGGCGCCGGTGACAAATCCATGTTCCTAGGGTCCCGCTATGTTGGTCGTGATGTACGACCACGTTCCGGCGGAGCTGTTGACGCCTGCGCTCGAGGCGGGCCGGGCCGCGCTGCGGCGACTCGACGACACCGATGTTCCCAACAAGCTCAAGAAGGTCGTCGCATACAGCGGCGGCCATTTGCCACCCCCGCTCGCCCGGTCACTGGGCCGGGCCCTCGACGAGCAG
>JBFIPU010000049.1:0-18488 GCA_041609995.1 Acidimicrobiia bacterium | reverse complement strand
TGGGGATGATCCAGCCCCCCGGCTTGGCCCCGGCCCGCAGCGCCAGTTGCGCAGCAGCGTGATCGGCCGGTGCCCGGCTGTTGATATCAGCTGGACCACTCCTGCGAGCCCACATCATGATCGCAGCCACCACTGCCACAAAGGTGAATGCACCGAGGACCGCGCCCACGACGCCACCCATGACCGATGCGGCTCCGATCCCAACAGCAAAACCCGCCGGGATACCCGTCCAGGCCGCCACCTGTCCTGCGACTGCAATGCGTTTCTCGCCGTCCATGCACTCCCGGCACCGGGGCACCAGGATCCCTTCCGTTCGTAGGTAGCCACGATCCTTCAAGAAATCGGCTGCACTCGACATCTCAAAATCGGGGGTGCGGGAGAACCTGACGATCGACGTGGTTGCGGCCGGCCGAGCCCCGCAGGTGAAGCAATCCGGCACGATGGAAGGCACGACCGCGGGTTGACCTCCGGCGTCGGCCAACTCAGATGACGCATCGGGGCCGGTTTTGAAACGGGCTGAAGCAACGGGCGCGACATCGTGTCTGCCATCAATCAGCGTCCCGATGACCTCTCGCGAAATCAGCTCTGAGAACACCTGACGTGAGTCGGCACGGACCGACTCTGTTCCGTCCTCGCCTTTCTCGGACCGATAGATGTTGGTCTGGGCAGAAAGGACGCCGGTGTTCCGGCAAACCGGGCAGAAGTGGAGCGTCACCTGAGTTTGATCGCGTTCAGGATCGGGCTCGGTCGGCAGCGACAGGATCCGCGCCGGCGGCCCGTCCTGCAGGTACCGGATCACCTGAGACTCCAAGGTGGCCGGCACGGTGGCCATTGTCTGGACGTCCAGGAATGTGCCGCACGCTTCGCAGAAAGGGTCTCGCTCCGCTGGTTCCCGGGAAGCAACTGCTGCTCCCAGAACCGCCCCAACTCCGTAGAGCGCAAATTTGATCCAGTCGATGGCCGAGTCGAAGGCTTCCGCACCCAGTTCGCCCCGGCGCATCCCATGAAAAGCAGCCAGGGCCGCCCCTGCCGCAACGACACCGAAGAGCGTCGCCAGATTCGGATTGCGATTCCGTCCCACCTTCCCGGCCTTGCCGATCAGCCTGCCTTGTACAGAGCCGACGAAGGCTCCCCCGAACGCATAGGCCACGAGGGCGAGGACGAACACAACGAGAAAGGGAAACTCACCCGATGCTGCCGCGATCTCGCCGATGGCCGAAATCAGCTGATCGGCCAACATCACCACTGCCCCCGCAATCGGGCCGCTGACTGCTGCCACCGCCGCCATCAGCACCACCGCCAGAACAGTTGTGCGCCCCGACGGGACGTAGGCATCCGGGACTGCGTGTGGCCGTGAGATTGAGGCAGCGGAATCAGAGTCGATGGTCTCCGAAGTCATGACACACTCCTTTTGGCCCATTGTGAGTTTGGCCACACAACGTGACAAGAGGACTACGTCACGAATTCGGAGCACACTTTGAACGCCCCTCTTTGAAGGACGGGAGCCGCAGCTGAGAGCCAAACCAACGCGTTGGTCGCGCCAGGCCCATCAGTCTGACGTCGAGGGTACAGATCGTCCCAACCGCCCAGGATCCGGCCAAAACAGGAAGGGGTCAGCGTGTTGGCAACTCAGCCACAAGTGAAGTTGCCAGGCGAATCGGGGTGTGGACTGCTGTTGGCGGCATAGTCTCTCCTGCGGACGAGGCCTAGCTCCTCCCACCCGCCGCTGTCGACAACATCTACGTCGGTAGCACCGGCCGCAATCGCCAATTCGGTCAGCATCGCATTGAGTGCTGGGCTCGCCGACCGGATGACCCGACCTCGTCCTAGCGCCCCTTCGCACACGTAGAAGACGTTGTGGTTGCCAACCCAGTCGATCAAATGGTCCGACGTCTGGTTTCTTCCGCTACTGCCAACGTCTGCCTGGAGCTCGTCGGGCCCCCAGCCACCGTACACAAGGTCCGGTCCGTTTCCAGTCCGCGGATTGCCGTCAGTGTCTACTGTCCCGGCGACATCGAAAAAGATGGGCGGGTCGGTCGCGCGAGGTTTGATGTCCAGCACATCGGCACCATATCCGCCAAATATCCGATCGTGATCCGCGCCTCCCCATAGAGCATCCTGGTCCTGGGCGCCGAACAACACGTCATCACCGGGACCGCCGTTGGCGAGATCGGACCCAGCTCCGAGCCGGATGACATCGTCACCAGGCCCACCTCGCGCAATATCGGATCCGCCGACGTCGACGACCGAGGCGGGCGTGTAGGAGAGCGGCACGACGGTTCCCCTTTGGTATATCGACTCGGCGATCAGCGTTCCCTTGAGACGAAGGGTGCGGGGGGCGCTGAGCTGCTCCGCGGGTGTCAAGATTTGAACTGCAACATCCCCCACCAGCACGTCGGAGCCATCCTCACCTTCGAGCACATCCCCCGTTCCGAGGGCGGCGCGACCCACCCCCGCGGTGTCGTCGAGCTGGCCATAGAGAACGTCATTGCCACTTCCGCCAAAGATGATGTCGGACCCGGATGTGTGGCCGGGCCTGATGTCGGCCATCGCGACGTGACGGAGTGGGTCACCAGTCCAGGGTCGCGTGATACGGCCGTTGTCGCCCAGCACAACATCATCATCCGGGCCGCCGCTTATTTCATCTCCGGCGTCAGCAAGGCCTGCTGCTGTATTGTCGACGAGCCCGGACGGATCGTTGTCGCGATCGAAAGACTCGCGTAGTCGACGGCCGTCATCTCCCGTCGGTCGCCCGTCGGTCGCCGAGCCGCCTCCGATGATGTCATCACGCCCGGCCCCACCTGCTATGCGGTCAGCGCCTCGACCGCCCTCGAAGTAGTCGTCGCCACCGCCGCCTGCGAGACAGTCGTCGCCGGCTTGGCCGAATAGATGATCATTCGTCTGATGAGCGCCTGAAACCACTGAGGGTTCGAGAGCAGCGCACCACAGCAGAGTGCCGTCGTCCGGTGGCGGATTGCCTCCGCCGATCAACGAGTAGCTCCCTGGGCGGCCGTCACCGATCAGCGTGTCATTCCCGAATCTGCCGGGTGCAGCAAACCCAACGTCGGCGAGCTGAACCAGGTGATCGGCTTCCGCCGCTGCGATCCTCGTAAGCGTTCCATTGTCGCCAATCAACACATCAGCACCCAGCAAACCATCTGGGCCGCCATCACCAAGGATCGTGTCGGCACCGTCGGGGGCACCGCCGCCTGAGCGTCCATCAACAATTGCACCGCCGGAGGTGGCAGGATTGACCGAGCTACCTCCGATCAATAGGTCGTCTCCGGCATCGCCCAACACAACATCTGATCCGGGGCCGGCCTCCACATAATCGTTGTCCTGCCCGCCACGCACCAGGTCGTTCCCTTCCTGGCCAAACACCCAGTCTTCATCGAAGCCGCCATAGAGCTCGTCCCACCACGGATCCGAGGCGTCTGCAGGTTGCCCGCCGGGTGAACCGATGAGCTCAACGTAGGTGCCCTCGATGGGAGAGGCAGGATCGCCGGCGATCCAATCGCGAATGACTGCGTTCTCTCCAGCAAGCACATCCGAGCCCCGTCCGCCCAATAGAGTGTCCTCGCCGTCGGCCGCCGCAACCTGTGATCCACCGATGAGGCGATCGTCACCTTCGCCTCCACGGATACGATCGTTGCCTGCGTTACCTTCGATCGTGTCGTCTCCTCCATCTCCGACGACGAGATCATCGCCGGGACCTCCCAACACCCGATCGTCACCGTCCCATCCCCGCACGAAGTCGTTACCTGGTCCGCCGTCAATGTCCGGATCGGAGCCTTCACCCCCGTGTAGGAAGTCGCCGCCGCCTTGGCCCTTGATGTGGGGATCAGCCCCTGCACCACCGAAGATGCAGTCGCCGTCGCCGATTGCTCCAGCCATGCCCGCCAAAGCAACAAGGCCGTTATCAGCAGCCACCCCAGTGCCTGGGCTGCCGCCAAGGTTGCCGTCGCCGTCCAAATCCACGAGCCCGTCATGAAAGACATAGCTTCCCAACGCACCGGTGAACCAGCCCCCGTCGGCTGCAAGCACTCGCCCGTCAATGACCTGCATACCTTCGAGTTGACCATCGTCATTGGCGTCACCAACGAGATCTCCATTCAGATCGACCATCCGATCAACGATCCGGGTCTCCACGTAACACCTGATAGACCGGGCATCACCTGCTCCAGCGCCGGAGTTTCGACCCGCGATGTCCCCGTAGAGCGTGTCGGCACCTTCCTCGCCGAGCAGTAGGTCGGCCCCCAAGCCGCCTTCGAGCGTATCTGGACCGGGACCACCCCGGAGAAGGTCATCATCGGCATCACCATGGAGGGTGTCCATCCCGCCCTGGCCATACAGCCGGTCACGGCCGTCGCCACCGCGGAGCTCGTCGTCGCCTTTGGCGCCTGCGCCATCGCCGATGAGAAGATCATCACCGGCCCGACCACATAACAAATCGTTGCCGGCCCCACCTTCCAATCGATCGGGCCCTCGGCCACCGAGGAGGTAGTCACGATCCGGGCCACCGCTCACCAAGTCGATGTCGCCGGCGTCGGCCGGCGCACCCTGCAAAGAACAATCGGCTCGGAACTGGGCGTCCGTCGGCAAGGACACGGTCAACGCGCTGTCAATCAATACCTGAACCAATTTGTTGTCGGGATCAACACCCGTCACAGTGAACCCTGCTGCTGCTTGCAGCCCACCAGTGGTCTCATCATCAGACCAATCCCGGTCGAATACAGAATTCAGGTCCCCACCGATCACGATATCGGACCCGTTTCCTCCCTCAACGTTGTCTGAACCGGAGCCGCCAACCACGAGATCGCCGCTGTCGAGCAGACTGGCGATGAATGCCGCATCTGTCGTCGGAAACAACGACAACGGGTCGAGGCCGGGCCCACCTGACAGACGGTCGTTGTCGGGGCCACCCACCACGCGGTCGGCGCCTGCCCCACCGTCGATGTTATCGGCGCCCAAACCTCCCCGAACGTCGTCCTGCCCTGGTCCGGCGGTGACAGTGTCGTTCCCCGCACCTGCCGAGATGAAGTCATCACCGGCTCCAGCGTCAATCGTGTCGTTTCCAGACCCGGCCGGCTCGTCTACATCGACCTTTAAGGTGAGACGATCCTCTGCGAGCAACACCCGATCGCCGTATAGCTGGTCGGCGCCGTCACCACCGACGATCTCATCATTGCCGGCTCCCCCCGACGCAATCACAGGCAGCGTAAAGGGCACCGTTCGAACGCTGATCGCGCCGTCGGTCGCCACCTCCATCACCTGTCCCGGGTGAAAGCGGATTTTGTCCGCTCCGGTCGAACCGTCGGCGACAATGGTCCACTCAGCAGGAGGAGACTGAGGCGTCGGTGGGTCACACGATTTAGGGGCACATGGACCCAGGACGAAGGTCTGTACCTGCTTGAATGCAGCAACCTCAATTCGGGCATTTCCAGAGTCGTCCAGGTCGATTTGACGAACGGTGAAGGACTCGTTTATCTCACCCTCGAGGTTGCCGCCGCGATCGGTCGCCCGGCTGCCCATATTGAGGTAAAGGGTCTCGGACTCAGTATCTGCGGTGGCGAGCTTCGGCTTGGGGGGCGGATCACATGCGAACTCGAAGATCTTGACGCGCGGCGATTCGACAAGCGTCCAAGAAGCCTCGGTACTGAAGAACCCGAGATCGAGGGAAAGCACGACTTCGAGCAAGAACTGAATCCCTGATGACACATCGAAGGCGCAATCATTGCCTCCAGATCCGCCTGCGAACTCGTCGACGCGTAGACGGCCGTCACCGTTGGGATCGAACACATCGAGCGACAAGTCGACCACCACGCTCCCGACCACCCCAGCCGAGGCAAATCCAATCGAAATGCTCGCTCCCGCGCTGGCCGTGACGGTGAATTGGATTTCAGGCTGGTCCTCGTTGGACTGAGGACAGTTCGATGTCACCTCTGCCTGTCGTAACCCGAAACACCAGCCGCTAGGCGCCTTCTCGATTCGATCGTCGACGAAGAAGCCCTCCATGAACACCTCGCCGCGCTCGAGGCTCAAGTCCGATAGCGCGCTCACATCGCCTGGCGTTTCGAGTGCCCTGACCCGCTGGGTCAACCCGTAAGTATCGAATCCGACCGCGAAGTGGGCCTCGATGCCAAAGGAGAGGGCGATCGAAGGTACAACCCTGACCGGCCCCACCGGCCATCCCGGTTCGAACTCCTTCTCCCAGCTGACCGTGCCTCCCATAGCCCCGAAATCCACGGAGACCAGCGCCGTGTCACCCGTACCGTAGAGAAGCTTGAACACCTCACTCGCATCCGTGAGAACCGGGAAGTTCACGCTTGGAACGCTGAAATACGTGCCCGTCTGAGCGGAGTCCTTAGCGCGGTTCAAAAGGCCCTTGCCGGCTTGCTTGGCCTTGGGCTTCTTCGGGTCGTCGGTGTCCTTCTTCTTGTTTCGATCATCCTCACCACACTTGGCAGACACTGAAGGCTTGGTGGGACACCCAACAACAAACTTGAGATCGTCGGGTTCCAGACTGAAGCTGCCTCCCTGCGCGGCGGTTGATCCAAGGGCGATGAGATCGACTTCGTCTCCCGGTTCCGCCAACGAGTCGACCGCCTGCCTGAACGCCACGATCCTGCTGACCATCTCGGCAGAGCCGCCCTGCGCGACCAGGATGGACAACAACGTCACCGGACCTTCCCCCACCAGCTCCGAGATGTCGCTGATCACCGGGACCGGCGTCTGTAGCGCCTCGATCGCCGGATTCAAGGGATTGAGCCATTCCTTGACTTGTTGAAAGCCGGGGAACAACAGCTGTTTGACCGTACCCGCGTCGAGATAG
Source organism: Acidimicrobiia bacterium (assembly GCA_041609995.1). Lineage (GTDB taxonomy): Bacteria > Actinomycetota > Acidimicrobiia > Spongiisociales > SHLN01 > JABDOU01. The sequence continues at coordinate 11,656 of JBFIPU010000049.1, read as the reverse complement.
AGGCTTCCGTATTCGAGATCGCGATATCCATCGGCTGACGTCCAAGCCAGAGAAACGGTGCCGAGCACGTCGAACATTCCGAGCTCGCTCGCCCATGATTCGAAGTAGACATCCAGCTCCCCGGACCCATCCAGGGTGGTAGTCGCCGGTAGCGTCGGACCGATGAGTTCGGGAAGCGATACGTCCCTATTCTTTTGGTCTGGAGCCACGTCGACTGACACGCCGACTTCGGCCCCTGTGTCACCAAGATCTACGAGCACCGACGGCAAGTACCCGACCAGGGCGTCGATGCAACGTGTGTCGGCATCTGTGGGAACACCCAGGGCACGGAGGGCCTCATTCGCGGAGGAACGTGTCCATTCGTGGCAGGTCGGAGCATCCTTCTCGGGGAGCTTCGCGTTCACGTTCAAATCCAAAACCGGGTCCGTTCCGAAGGAAAGGATCGGGCCTTTGCCCCGTTCGATGCCGATATTGACGTTGAGGTCCCAACTCCCCCAGGTCTCGACCGGAAGGTCACTGTGAAGTGGAGCTCCAGCCAAGCCGGTCGAGAACGGCACCTGCCCGGGGGACGTGGCGAATACTTCCCGGTGCAATCTCAACGGCATGGTGATCTTGTCGATTTGCGCCACGGTCGGATCTGCCGGGCAGGCATCGCCGCATGTGAACGTCGGGGCGTCCATCGCTTCGGTCGGGGTGACACCGGCTGCGTCGGCGGCGGTGTTTATGGCTTCCCCGAGCTGCGTCATCAGCTCAGCGGCAGACGCATCCTCGCCGAGGGTGATGTCGGAGAGGTTGGCACGGGCTTGGCCGGTGAAGGCCTCGAACGAGGCCACTATGCCGAGACCGGCGTCGAGTCGCGTGCCGATGAGCGGGGCCGAAAGCGGATCTCCCGATCCTGCCAGGTTTCCGTCGAGTGCGGCCTCCAGATCATCCGTATAGAAACCCAGACCCTCAGCCAAGAATCGATAGGCGAGAGGCTGGTCCCCGGGATCTACCGCCGGAGCGCCGGCACCTCCTGATGAATCAGTGGCCATCAGCTGCACCTCGACAACCGTCAGGGCGTCACCTTCATCATCGAGAAGCGGGACTTTGGCGCAGGCCGCGGCTGATGGATTCAGAGCGGCGGCAACCTCACAGTCCGGGGCATCGCCGAGCCTGGCTCTGTGCATTTCGAGGACACCGCGAAAATCAGCTAGCGAGGTCCACTCGGCGCTTGCCGGTTCGGAGGCTGTCCTCGCTTCGACACCAACGGCTAGTGCGATATCTGCAAGATCACCCACGTTCGCAGCGACCGAGCCCAGGACGGCGTCAGCGTTCGCCATCGTGGCCGATCCGCCGGCAACGCCCGTGACGGATTCGGTAACAGCCGTACTCCGGTGCACCTTGGTGGTGCCGGTCGCCAAATCGATTGCGAGTTTGACCACAATCGTGGACTCCGTCGAGACCGCAAGACTCTTGTCTCTGGCCTCGCCATCGACTTCTTCGACGACTCGCAACAGCCCGTCGCCTACCTTGATGCGCAAAGGAGCTTCGACCTCGGTCGGCACCGGCTCGTCCGTAGCCAATGAGAACATGAACTCTGGTGGCGAAGTGCTCAAATCGATGCCTGAGATGCTGATAGCAGGCGCCACTCCGGCATCATGCAACTCATCAATCGCCTGTGCGAAGCCCTGCAGCGTCGACACCTCGAAGTTCAGAGGGTCATCGGGATCATTGCCGGCTTTGAACAACCTGCTGACCAGCTCTTCTGTCTGACTGCGGGCCGATCCTTCGATTTCACTGATATCAGGTGGATTCAGGTCCAGAAGGGGGAACGTCTCTTGCGCTCCGAGTGAATCTTCGGGCGTCGCGAAAATGGTGGTGACGGTGGCGAGATCGTCAAGCAATACATCGCGCAGGAACGTGTCATCACCTCGCACCATGTAAGCGTTCCCGGCGGTGAAGCCGGCGTCGCGTAACGGACCGTCCAAGCATTCCAGCCGATTGTGGCCTAGAACCCGGAACTCAAAACACGTTTCGCCACTGGTCAGATCTTCAAGGGTGCGAGTGACGACGCGTCCTTCATCGGTTTCTGGAAGGCCCGCATCGATACCGAAGTCCCGCTCAAAGTCCGCGCTGTCGTCAACCATCTCCGCTACCGGCTCCGCAACATCGAAGACGCCGCGTACCTCTGGAAGCAGGTCGAGAAGTCTCAACGCCTCATAGTCGGCTCCGGTGACCACAGAAGGCTCATCACGGAGACCGGTCCAGCGAGCAGTCAGCTGAGCGGTTTGATCCAGAAGACGGCTGCGTGGGGCAGTGACGGTGGGTGCATCGCTCACTTGCAGATCGGCGTCAACCTGAACGGCGTATGTCACCTCCGGCTGCAGCTCAGCGGGTATTAGATCACCGGGCGAACTTGTCAGCGGATCTTCATCGTTCGGCTTGGCCTTCGCCAGCAAGCTACTCACGTATACGGCCCCGTCGACTGTTCTCGTCGGATCACCACCAAGCACAACTTCCTGGCTCGTGTCCAGGGTCACCAGCGCCGCAGCGGCATCCGGCGGACTTTGGAGCGTGAGTGCAGTCAAATCAACATTGGTCTTCAAGAAGCCGATGCGAGCCACCATGGGGGCCGGTTGGGGCAAGGTCGCGGTGAGGCCGGCTATGCGCCAAATCTCGTCGTTCGGCCCCGGTTTCAAATACACGTCAGCACGTGAGGATTCCTCTTCGGCGGCGCCGAGGCCCAGGCCGAAGGTTGCATCGAACAATCGGCCCGTCGCTGAAAGAGCGACCACTGTCTGGTCTGGACCGGGACGTTGCGACGGGGTGTTCGGATCTGGTTCGTCACCACCACGCGGACATTCGCGGAGCGGAGGATCTGCCGCATCCAGGACACGTGCTGCGCAAAGGCCCTGGAGTCCGGTCAGGGGCCCAAGACTGGGAGCACTTCCAGTCGTGACAGTGAGATCTCGAGTTGTTTCCTCATCGCGCACAGCGACCTCGAGGGAACGAAGCGTGGAGTCGTATGTGACCTGGCCCGTCAATCCGATGGAATCGAGCACGGCACCCAGAGTCTGTACCGAGTTGATAACGCTGCGGCCCCGGTAGCGCGTCCCGTCCTCGGTTTGGAAGTCGACGACCAGATGCGGAAACCCGGTTCCGCCGGGCGGCAGGGCAATATTGGCGGTGGGGTTAGCGCCAACTGTCCGAGAAGCGTTGGCCACGGGCGTGGGATCGATGCCGGACAAGCTCGACCACGTGACCCCTTTGCTCGGGTCCGGCTCGAGACCGGCCGTGATTGCTTGGCAATATTGAACGTGTCCCGGCCGCGGGACACCTGTTGGCGGAATGGTGTCGGCGGCGCCACACACCACGCGGATAAGCGCCTGTTCCTGGAGTAGCGACGCAAGTCGCTTACCTGGGTCGTGAAGGTCCGTGAGCCGAGCGTTGAGCAGTGGCAGCCGAGCATCGACGCTGCCCTCTATGACGGCGACAGCGTTCGCAAAGCGGCCAAATGCGCCCACGGCGTCAGCAAATTGGACGGAGCTCAGCAGAGCCAGATCCTCACCCCGATCGATCTTCACGGCGGCGAAAGGTCCCTGATCCTCCGGTGCCTTGGGGCCGACCGTGATCGTTCCATGCGGACCAGCTGCGGTAATCAAATCTGCGTTCAACTCGAGACCCACGTCCACTGCGTCGTTGTCGAACTGCTTCAGTGGATTACCGACGTCATCCACGCCGTCTTCGGTAAACAGATCTTGGGCCAGACCCAGCTCCAGGTCTTCTCGCACGAGGAGCCCGCGTCCATTCGGATCTCGCATTCGCACACTCATCTCGGCATCGACCTTCATGCCCTGACCAGCGGCGACCTCCCCTTCGACCTCGACCTCCACAAAGCCATCTACGGCCAGGAACTCGCGAATGTTCAAATCTTGTGCTACGTCCGTCTGGGAAGACCCAGGGCGAGTCCACGCACGAATGTTCAAAACGCTGTCCCCGATCACGGCGAATCTCTGCAGCGGCTGCGCGGCCGGGTCGTAGCGGAGACGGAGTGTGCCTGTGAGCTCGGCTGCGAGTTCCCCTTCGAGTTCACCTGTGCCGAACACCAGCCGTTCTTCTTGGTATAGAAGCGGAACGGTCGTCGCACCTGGGAGAGCCAGCGTCAGATCCCACTCTCGGTATTCCGGGGGGCTAGCCGCCGGGGTCACATCCTCCATCCTCAGTGCCGTGGGGTCCGGAGAGGAAACCAGCTCATCGATGTTGTCAAGAGTCACCGACTCGCCTAACAGCGCGTCGTTGACGCGGTCGGCCAGCTGTCTATCAAGGTTCAGTACGTCGCGTATCGCCACGCTGGTGATCGGAATCGGCGTGGCAAGAGGGTCGACGGCAGCAAGGCCACCGAAAGCCCTACCAAGTGAAATCAGACCGAGGCGCACCTCGACCGCAGCCGGGTCTTCTGTCGGAGGCTGTTGCGCAGCGCCCGGAAGTGCGGAGCCGAATATCGATGAGACCATCGCCATGATGATGACGAACGACACTCCCGCTGTAGTGGAGCCACTTCTGCTTCCCGCCCTGAAATTGATATGCGCTCCACTCGGTGCTGCCCATCAACGTACGGCTCGCAAGGTTGCTGTCAACGAGATGTGGCGGGTTTCTCCATTCTCGGCCACTCTTTGATGACCGTCTCACCGTTCGGGTGCCTGCCACCTGTTGAGAGCCGCCACTGCCTCACCGCGACGCACCTGGCTGCGTCCTTTCAGGTCCCCTCAATCGACGATCGAGTTCGTCTTTTCGAGATGGGCTTCACGGAGGACTCCGGTGCCTAGCCGTTTCTGAAAACCAACCGCGGCTCGCATAGCGTGCACAACCGTATTCGGGACATTTGGCTCTACCCGACCGGTCACTCTGCGTGGATACTCGGCGCTGGAGGAACTATGGGCCGCAAGGGAGTTCTGTCGGCCGTCAAGGCCATCCCGGCTCTGTTCCTCCTGGTTCTGGTCGTACTGCTCACGACCGCCCCCGCCAGGTCGGGCGACGAGCGCTCGCAACTTGCCATGTTCGATGTCGAGACGGGCGCCTGGCATATTCGGTACGAGGACGGCGTGGTAGACAGCTTCTACTACGGCATCGGCGGAGATCTGCCGTTGGTAGGCGACTGGGATTGTGACGGGTACGACACGGTGGCCATGTTCCGCCCGTCGAACGGGTTCATCTACCTCCGCAACTCCAACACCTTCGGGGTGGCCGATCGAGAGTTCTTCTATGGAATCGGCGGCGACATTCCTCTGGCGGGGGACTGGGATGGAGACGGCTGCGATACCTTCGCCATATATCGTCAGTCCGAGGGCAAGGTGTACGTGAGCAACAGGCTCGGAACACACCCGGCCGACTTCAGCTTCTACTACGGGATCCCGGGTGATCGCCCGTTCTCCGGCGACTTCAACGGAGACCGCATCTCAACAGTGGGCCTGTACCGGGACACCACCGGGTACGCGTACATCCGCGATAGCTTGTCGAGCGGCATCGCTGACTACGACTTCTTCTACGGTGTTCCCTCCGATCGCATCCTGACGGGGGATTGGGACGGCGATGGGGCCGACTCGGTGGCCATCTTCCGCCCGTCGGACGAGACGTTCTATCTCTCTTACGAAAACCGCCAGGGCTTCGCCGACGAAGAAGTGCCGTTCGGAGATGGCGACTGGATCCCGTTGGCTGGAGTTTTCGAGCCTTCGCCGGCAATCGCGGCACGAGCCCTCGTCGTCGACGGAACGGGAATACCACGAGCTGCCGCCTACGCCGGGCCCGGCCCCCATCCCTTGGTCATGCTTGAACCGGACGGCGACGTTCACCCCTGGAACGACGATTTGCCTGCGTCGTGGCGATCCACCCAGGTCGAAACGCTGCAATTGGTCGCCGAGGTCGCTTCTGACGACTCGTTGTACAAGATCGAAACGTGCACCTACACGCCATTCGGAACGATCAACCGATGGGGGTACGAACGGAGGGCAATCCTGTTCGAAGCCCGGAGCGCCGAACGCCTGGCGTCAGACGATGTGTCCGGATCCCGGCCCGGGTCCTGCCCGTTCAGCCACTCGTTCGATCTGGGCAATCTGACGGAGAACTGGTACGGCCAGCACGTTTCAACGGCCGACGTTCGGGAATGGCTGGCCGGCCACGTCGAATCCGACCTGGGCGCCACCACGACGAGCACCACATCGACAACCTCTCCGACGACAACCACGACATCGACAACCACGACGTCGACGACCAGCACCACAACAACTACCACGACGACGACCACGACCATGCCTCCGGGGGCGCCGTCCAACGCATGCGTCATCGGGGCACCCAAAGCAGGCGTGAACGTCACGAACGCCCGAGCGTTCGTCGACACGGACGTCGTAGCGATCGACGGGGAGAACCGCCGCCTCACCGTTGTGGGAGAGGTCCGAAACGCCTCCGGTGACGCAGTCGGTGACATTCATCTCAAGATCCGGTACCTCGACTCCTCCGGGCTCGAGATCGGCTATCGGCGGCTCGAATTGGAGACGGTGCTCCAGCACTCGATGAGGATCACCTTCCGTCAGGAACTCCCAACCCTCTTCTACTTCTCAGACGAGATCAACACGTTCCCGGAGGGTTGGCAAACTTGCCATATCGACGTGACCACGGTCGCCTCGGTTCAGGGCCCCGAACCGATCTGGCACGTCGAGAACGTCACGGACTCCCGATCATCCACGGGCACCCTCTACATCCGGGGGACCCTGGTGAACGACGGGCCGGACCCAGTCAAGAGACTGTGGGTCGGCTTGTACGACGACAACGGCTACGTGATCAACGTAGAGGACGAGTACTTCTTCGACGATGTGTTGCCGGGGGCCGGGGCCGAATTCGAGATCTTCTTCGATCCGGGCGAACCGGATGAGCACACCGGTCTCGAATTCTGGGTTGAACGACCCTGAGGTAGTCGAACCGCTAGACCACCAGGGCCAGCACTCGCGTGCCCGCAGCTCGACGTGCTCGGCGACCGGGCTGGCTTGCTCGGCCCACCTCGCCAATTCGCGAGGGCTTTGCCGGCTTTTTCCGAACCACGGGGGATTTCCACGCAGGCCTTCACAAAACGGACACACCCGCAAGCTAGATGGGGTTCAGTCGACGGCAGGGCATATGGGAGTCACGGGAGGGTTCGCTAGGTTGAGGGCATGGTGGATGTGTCCGACGTGATGCCACTGCTCGAACGGGGACCGGCCGTGCTGCGAGCCATGTACCGCGGATTGCCGGACGCCTGGCTTCATGCCTCTCCGCCCGGCGAATGGTCGGCGCACACCGTGCTCATCCACCTCGTCAACACCGAGCGGGGCGCCTGGGTCCACCGCATCGAACACCTCCTGGATCGGCCCGGGACCGCCATCCCGGGGGTCGACCCCGGCGGGCCCGATCCCGATCGCGAGGTCGACGAGATGCTGGACGAGTTCGAGCGGCTGCGAAATGCCAACCTTCATCGACTGGCCGAACTGGACATGCGCTCGGAGCCGGGCGTTCATCCGGTACTGGGCGACGTGACAACGGACAACATCCTGGCGGCCTGGGCCATCCATGACCTCAATCACCAGGCGCAAGCGATGGCCGCCATCGCCAGCCGCTATCGAGAAACGGTCGGCCCCTTCATCCCCAACCTCGGCATCCTGGGGCCACCGGGCTGATCGGGGTCTCACTCACAGCAGGACGAACGCTCCCCAGGCGAGGAAGAGCCCGCCGGCGATTCCCAGTGCGCCGACCGAGCGGTGGACCGCCGGTGACGCGCCGAGAAAGCGATCCACCTGGCGCTGATAGCGCTCTGGTTCGGCGTGGAGCCACACGGCCACGGCCGCAAACATCCAGCCGAGCGCCTCGATGACGAACGTGAAGCTGCCATGGTCGGGACGGGACATCCGGGCAACGACGATCACCGGTATGGCCATGAACACGAGCAGGTCTCCCCTCAGCCGGAGCCGGCGGGGGTCGTTGATGGTGCGCCGGTAGAACGCCACCGTGTCCTCCGGGGTGAGCAACAGGCCCCCGCGGCCGAAGATGTACAGCAGAGAGAGGACCAACGTGACGGCGACGATCGGGGCCATGGGCTAAGGGCTCAATCGATTCAACAAGAAGTTCGGCGCGACCCGGCCGGCGGCTTTGAGTGCGGCAGCCGGGCCGGGAGTGATCTCCTCCTTGCCGGCGCGCAGATCCTTCATGAAGCCGGCCACCAGCCTGTCGACCGTGATCTTGGGAAGGTCGATGTCCTCCACCATTTCGGTGTCGACGAGAGGCGGCATGAGCTCGATCACTTGGACGGAAGTGTCCTCCAGTTGCTTGCGCAATGAGAGCGTCCAGGAGTGCACGGCGGCCTTGGTGGCCGAATAGACCAGGCCGGGCGGGTAGGGAACGAAAGCCAACACCGACGACACGTTGATGATGGCCGCCTCGGGCCGGGCCAGCAGGCCCGGCAAGAAATGGTGCACCATCCGGATCGGTCCGCCCACGTTGACATCGACTTCACGCAGTTGCTCGTCGAGCGGGAGCTCACCGGCGTGGATCTCGAATTCGGTGAACATCCCGGCGTTGTTGACGAGCACGTCGATGCCGCCGAACGATTCGTCGCAGTACTTGCGAAGGGCTTCGACCTGGGCCGTATCGCTGACATCGCATCGGGCTATTTCCAGGCTCGGGTTCTCAGCCTGCGCCTCCTCGAGCCGGCTCACGGTCCGGCCCGTGATGATGACCCGGCTGCCCTGCGCCGTCATGGCGTTGGCAATGCCGAGCCCGATGCCGGAACCTCCGCCGGTGATCAGCACGGTCTTGTCGGCCACGTCCATGTCAGTGCTCCTCGCTACTCAACGCCTTCGTCGTGTGTCACTCGCTGCTGTACGCCGAGCCTACGTGCCGGATCGGAGCGACGGCGGCCGTGGGAGAGCTCACAGTCGGCTCACCCGCACCGGCAGGCCCCCGCGGGGCTTCATCGTCACGGCGACCACCGTCCGGCGGGGCAAGCGGACGGCGGGCTCGAAGACATAGCGGCCCGCCATCATCGCCAGCAGCAGGGTTCCTTCGACCATGGCGAAGTGATGTCCGACACACAGGTGAGGGCCGGCGCCAAAGGGCGACCAGGCCTCCCGGTGGCGTCCGGCGCTGCGTTCGGGCGTGAAGCGATCGGGGTCGAACTCATCCGGGTCTTCCCAGAAGTCCGGATGCCGGTGCACGTTGTTCACCACCAATACGGCCACCGCCCCCGGGTCGACCCGGTATCCGCCGAGTTCGGTGGCGGCCCGGGCGAAGCGAGCGTTGATCGGGACCGGCGGACGGTAGCGGAGGGTCTCCTCGAACACCATCCGGGTGTAGGGCAGCCGATCGAGATCGACTGGGTCGTCGAAGTCGACCGCGGCCGCCTCGGCCCGGAGTCTCAGCAGAACGTCGGGCCGCTGCATCAGCTCGTGCCACGCCCACGTGAGTGCGTTGGCGGTGGTCTCGTGCCCGGCCCCGTACACCGTGGCCACCTCATTGCGGACCTGCTCGTCGGTGAGCCGTTGACCGGTCTCGTCATCGACGGCATCGAGCAGAATCCCCAGCAGGTCATCCCCTTCCCCGCCCTCCTCTCGGCGCTCGGCGATGTCGCGAAATATCAGCTCATCGATCGCGGTGCGAGCCCGGGAGAAGCGACGGGCGGCCGGGGTGGGCCACCCGGGTGGGATGTTCACAAACGCACGGGACCGGTGGGCGGCGTATTGAACAGAGTCGTCCACCGCGTGGCCGATCCGATCTGCGTCTTCGGCGACATCGGAGGAAAACATCGTTCGGCTGATGATGTCCTGGGTGACCCGCTTCATCTCCAATAGAAGGTCCACCGTGTCGCCCTCCCGAGTTGCTCTGTCGAGGCGGTCTTGCATCCGCCGGCCGCACTCGATCATCGTCCCGGCCATGGCATCGACCCGACGGCGGTGGAAGACGGGGTTCACCAGTCGCCGCCGCCAATGCCAGTCGTCCCCATCCGTCGTGAGCACGCTGTCGCCCAGCACCAGCCGCAGACCGAAGGGTGTCCCGTCAAGCCCACGCTCGATTCGTCGCCACACGTCCCGGCCCTGTACCAGCACCTCGTGCACCAGATCGGGGTGGGAGCAGATCCACAGGTCGCGGTGACCGATCTTGACGTTGTAGACGTCTCCGTGCCGTTGCCAGCCGCGTCGGTAGCCGGCGAGCTCGGCATACCGGAACCAGGGTATTCCGGCGAGGGCGGACCAGGGAGAGGGGCCAGGAACAGTCACCGATCTGCAGAATAACCTCGGCCCCTGTTGCTCGTTCGAAGACCATCCGAGGCTCGACGGTCATCGAGCGATCCAGTCGCTAGCGTTGAATCCATGCAGACGAGTCGCCTCAATGTGGCCATCAACGTCGCCGACTTCGAGAAGTCACTCGCCTTCTACCGGGACATACTCGCGATGCCCGTGCTCACCCAGTGGGACGGGGAGGACGGGCCCGGGGCGATCGTGTCCGCCGGCCGGGGGCGCAGCGTCGAACTGTTTGGGCCCCCCTACGGCGCCCGCACGGTCAAGCAGCCGGCCGCCGGCATCGAGCTGGCCTTCGACGTCGATGACGTCAAGAAGTGGGCCGACATGCTGGCCGAGCGGGGCGTGGCGATCGCCCGCGAGGTCAAAGACAACCCCTGGGGAGACCGGTCGGTGGGCATCGACGATCCCGACGGCGTCCGGATCTGGCTGGTGGAGATCACCGACCCCAACCACTTCTCGTTCGCCGACTGACGATTCGGCCCAAAACGCACGAACCACGTCCTGTAGTCGGATCTGCCACCCTGCGATTGTTTCGCGCTCTAGGCATCTGTATTTGACGCCGAGGGTGATCATGACCTACCCTACGTCGACGCTCTGGGAGCGCTCCCAGGGCCCAGCCCATGCACCGGAGCATCGGTGCTGGGACGAACAAGGGTCGGAGGAACACCATGACGAGGTCGGATTCGGTACGGGCACGCGGCTGGGCCCACGTGATATTGGCGCTGCTGGTACTTGCAGCGATCTTGACGGTCATCCCACCTTCTCGCTATCCGGTGGCGGAGGCCGCCGGGACGGCCACTGAGGTCGTGTTCGACGACATGGAGCACGGCGACCCGCTCGGCCACGGCTGGTTCTGTGTCAACGGATCCGTGGGTGGGGGCGGCATCAGCGCAAACGCGACCGACCTGCCGCCGGACACCACCGGCTCCTTCTCGCTCGAGACCGGCTGGGGCTCCGGAGGGGTGCCTGGCTTCTTCGGCGGCTTCGGGCGCACCAACCCGATCGACCTCAGCGAAGCGCTCTACTTCAACTTCTGGATCAACCCCGACGCCGGTCAGGACTACACGCTCGAGATCAACCTCCAAGACGACGACGACGGAGATGACGCCATCAGCTCACCCGCGGACGACGAGTTCCAGTTCAACTGCGTCGTGTCGACGGCGGGGCCGTGCGCCGTCGCCGTTGTCGTCCTCCTGGAGGTTGATCTCCAGCGTGTAGTCCTGCGTGCGACTGGCGCCATCGGTGCCGTCGGGATTGATCCAGAAGGTGAAGTACAGCGCGCCGGAGAGGTCGACCAAACTGGTCCGCCCGAAACCGCCAAAGAAGCCCGGCACCCCGCCGGATCCCCAGCCGGT
>JBFIPU010000048.1:0-18841 GCA_041609995.1 Acidimicrobiia bacterium | reverse complement strand
CGATCTCGCGGTGTGTCTCGTCCGGATGGTCGAGGTGCCATTCGACGAGAAGGTGCGGCACATAGGCCTGGAATGGGTCGGTGGCGTGTCTCGTCGTGACGGTCATGCCGAACCCACAACGGTCGGCCGCCGGGGCAAGCCTGCAGACCGTCGAGACGGACCCTCACTTCGTTGTCGCCTGCGTTGCTGCTTCAACAGTTGCCCCTACTAGCTGCAATCCACAATAGAGGCTCGCAGCACCGATCAGCGATACGCCCCCTATCCCAGCGGAGGGTGACTAGTCACCGCCCGGAGTTTTGCTGGCGTATGGAAGCGCCGCCTGCCGGACGACGCATGACGACCTGGCTTCAGCGCTGTCCTGATCAAAGGAGTGGGAGGACCTCGTGATCGGCATCGAGCACCGCTGGGTGATCAACTCCCAACCATCGGTCCAGCACCGTGGCATAGGTGCTCCGGAAATCGATGGTGTGGATCGGGTTGCCGCGGGCGTCGAGGCGCTTCAGGTCGACCGGGAGCCCGTAGCGGCCGCCGGCGACCGGGCTCCCGATGACGAACTGGCTGGAGGCCGTTCCGTGGTCGGTTCCCCGCCCATTGGAGGCCGCCCGCCGGCCGAACTCTGAGGTCGTCACCACGACCACCCGCTCTGGGTCCTGTACGCCTGTGAAGAAGGCCTGGATCCCGTCGTTGAGCTCGGTCATGAGGTCGGCGTGGTGCCCGGCCTGATTGTCGTGCGTGTCGAAGTCGCCGAAACCGTGCACGTAGATGACCTGGGGGGCCAGGTCGGAGTTGGTGAGGGCAGCAGCCAGCGTGAGGTAGTCGACCAGGTCGCCCCGCCGGCCGGCCTGGTTCTGGTTCGATTCGGGGACAAAGACATCGGCCAGCACCGCATCCAGGGACGTGGCCGCCCTGGTCGAGTCGGCGATCGCCTGGTGCACCTGGCCCAGCAGGCCGGGTGAATCGATGGGCGACGGTGCGAACCCCGACCACATGCCCAGCAGCTCGTCGCCGGTATCCACCCATTCGGGCAGCTGGGGCCGCAAGCCGGTGGCGTCCTGGATGGTGACGGCGAACGACTCACTGCCCAGCACGGCCGGGTTGGGACCGGGGCCGATGACGATGGCGGCCAGCGGGTTGTCGCGGCCGGCGGTGAGGTCCAGGTAACGGCCCAGCCAGCCGGTGCCGATCGTGGCGCCGGCTGACCACCAGGTCATCATCGATGTGAAATGCGAGAGGTCGGGGTCCGGATAGCCAACGCCTTCGATCACCGCCAGGTCGCCCTCGGCGTACAGCTCGGCGAGGTAGGGGAGGTTGGGGTGGAGGCCGATTTCGCCGTCGAGGTCGATGCTGTCGGTCACCGCCAGGTCCGTGCGCAGATCGTGGTAGGCGCCCAGGCTGTGCGGGACAACCGTGTTGAGCCCGTCGTTGCCGCCGCCCATCTCGATCACGACCAGCGTCCGGCCGGTGGCCGCGGTCGGGACCGCCGGGGTCGTTCCGCCCGCACCCGCACCGGTCACGCTTGGATTGCCGAGCGCCGCTCCCGAACCGTCCCTCTTGCCGTAGATGCTGATCGCGTAGCCTCCGACGACGACCGTGGCGGCGGTGGCGCCCAGCCCGGCCAGGAATCGGCGGCGGGTCACGATCGAACAGGCGGGGTCGGGCGAGGCCGCGTTCATGCGAGCTGGTGTTCCGGTGAGTTGATGGCCAGGGCCGCCCGCTGCCACCCCGAGTTCGCCTGGTCGAGCACGGCCAGCGTTTGGGCAGAGACGTCGGCGATGCCGAGCCGCTCCATGGCGGTGACCGAGTCGAGTTCCTGGACGTCCGGGGGTGGTATGGCGGCGGCCAGGTCGAAGCTGTGGACCATGCGATAGGGGCTCAGCAGGGTGGGTCCGGTCGGAAACCCGGCCACATTGGGCGGATTCCACGGTTGATAGCCCAGGCGCTCTAGCGCCCGCGCCGCCACCGCCGGCGATCCCTGATGAGTGGGAAAGCCGCGCAAGATGCCCAGCGCCTTTTCCAAGGGCGTGCGCACCCGGGTATTGATCGAAGCGGCGTCCAGGAACACCGGGTCGCCGGCGATTTCAGTGACCAGGGCCACGATCGACCAGTCGCGTCGAAAGACGTTGCCGAGACCGACCCGGATGTCGTCGTCGGGCACGCGACCGACCAGCTGCAGATACACCTTGGCGGCGATCGATTCGGCCGTGGAGCGATGTTCGAGGATGGCATCGACCGCAGCGGCGGCATCGAGGCGCCCGGTGACGCCGAGCAAGGTCTTGGAGCTGCTGTCGTGGAGGCGACCGATGAACACCGACTCCCACGGTTCAACTCCGGCCGGGATGCGCCGCCGGGGGATGGCGATCTTCCAGCCGCTGAATGCAGCCGTGGCCGCCAACACGTCGTCCTCGTTGTAGTGGCCGTGGCCGACGGTGAAGAGCTCCAGCACTTCGCGCCCGAAGTTCTCATTCGGGCTGTCGGCGGTGTTGGAGCGGCCGTCGAGATAGATCAGCATGGCAGGGTCGGTGGCGATCGCCAACAGCAGGTCCGCGAAGTTGCCGACCGCATGCCGGCGGAGGGTCAGGTGCTGACGCCACATCAGATAGGGAAAGTTGACTTTGCGGACGCTGGTGGCGAAGTGGTCGTGCCAGAACCACACCATTCGCTCCTCCACCGGGCGCGGTGAGGCCACCATGTGTTCCAACCACCACAGCACTCCTTCCCGGATGAGCTCGCCGTCCCGTCCTGCGTCGACGTCGGCGGGGGGCTCGATCTCCGGCGGCGGGGGAGCATCTGAGGAGAGGTCGAGCATCTGAGTGATCACCTCATCCGGTTCGCCCAGCTCGTCGGTCGGCTGGCCGCCGAGCCCCAGGCGCCGGGCTGCGTGGGCAGATCTCTCCCGAGTCGAGTACTCCATGCGATCAATATCGGGCACCCGGCTGGGGGTTTCCTGGGCAGAGGCTGAAGAATCGCCGGGAAGCCGGGAGAAGCGCACGAGCCGGGCAGGCAGTCTGGCGTGCCGTCATCGAGAGCCCACGTTTTTCACGTAAGGTCACCGGTGATCAAGGAGGCATCCGTGGATCTGGGACGAGTAGGGGTCTGGAGTGGTCGACTGCAGCGTCGACCCACCTCCGAGGCGCGGGAACTGGTTCAGGAGTGGGAGGGGCTGGGTTTCGGGGCGGTCTGGGTTCCTGAATCACCGGGTGGTCGGGATGTGCTGACGTTTTCGGCCGTCCTGCTGGCTGCAACTGCTCGCATACCCATCGCAACCGGGATCGCCATCATCTGGGCGCGAGATCCGGTTGCGATGATGAACGCTGCCCGCACCCTGTCCGAGGCGTTTGACGAGAGGTTCGTGGCGGGGGTGGGAATCAGTCACAAGAGCACCGCAGTGCTACGTGGGCACGAGTACGCCAAGCCGCTGAGCGCAATGCGCACCTATCTCGAGGCCATGAACGATGCTCCATATGACGGTTTTCCACCCGCCGTTGATCCTCTCAAGGTCGTTGCTGCGCTTGGTCCGCGCATGACGGAATTAGCGGGAAGGCTGGCCGATGGTGTCCATCCGTTTCTCTCGATGCCCGATCACACTGCCCAATCCCGTTCGATCCTGGGGCCCGACAAGCTCATTGCAGTCGAACAAGGGGTGGTGCTTTCGACCGACAAGGCGACTATCCGGGCCTCGGCGCGCATCAATCTGGAACGCTTCCTCAGGTGGCCCAACTATCGCAACCATTTTCTGCGGATGGGTTTTGACGAATCCGACTTTGCCGGAGGCGGTTCCGACCGGTTGGTGGACGCGCTCTACGCCGGCGGTGACGTTGCAGCGATCAAAATCCGCGTCGATGATCACCTCGCAGCCGGAGCCGACCATGTCTGCCTCCAGGTCATCGCCGGCGGGGTCGATGAAGCAGGCGCACTGCGCGAGCTGGCCCCCGCCTGGAGCTAGCTGACTGAGCCAATCGGGTCTGCGATCGCCCGGCCCGCCAGGAAGCCGAGGCCCAGTGCGCTCAGCAGGCCGTTGCCCGACATGTATCCCTCCGCCCCGTGCCCGGAAATGCCGGCCGCTGCTCCGCCGGCGGCATAGAGGCCGGGAATTGCCTTGCCGTCGCGGAGGACCCTCGCATGCGCATCGACGCTGAGACCGCCCTGGGTGTGAAACAGGGCGCCCGTGACCTTGACAAAGGCATAGGGGGCCTCGAGTACATGCGGCCAGAGGGTCCGGCCGAAAGGATCGGCTTTCCCCTCGCGGCCGTACGATGCCACCTGGTCGATGGTTGCCTGCACAGTCTCGATCGGCGCATCGATGGCGGCCGCCAGTTGATCTGCGTCGTTGGCCCACTTCACCCCGTTGGCAGCGAGCAAATCCTGATAGTCGGCAAAGGGCGTGGCCTTGTTGTGGATCGCCTCATCGAACACGACCCACGCCACCGCCTCGGGCTGGCGGAGCACGGGAACGGCAAACTCGGAGTATCCGGTCGATTCATCGCCGAAGCGCTTGCCTTCGCGGTTGATGAGGAATGCTCCGTTCATGACGCTCGTCCACGTCAGCAGCACCCCGTGTGGGGTCGCCACCGATGCATGTCCCTGGTAGGAGTCGAGAAACCCCGTATCCGCGCCGACCATCTCGCCGATCCGCAGGGCGTCGCCTTTGCTGCCGTCGCCGCCGAAGTACAAGCCATCCGAGATTTCCGGGATGTGCTCCTTGACCAGGTCCGGGTTCGCTCCAAATCCATTGGTGGCGAGGACGAGCGCGCCGGCCCGCAGTGACTCGGCCTGGCCGTCCGGGCGAACGGCGTCAACTGTGACGACGTCACCTTCTTTGAACCCCGCCACCCGCAGGGGCGTGATCAGGGTGATCTCGGGTCGGGAACCGGCCGCTGCCAGCAGATGGCGGTGCAATGTTCGGCCGGCCCGGTCTGGTACACAGAGATGGCGGAGGCGGCTGTGCCCGGGAAACCAGACGTCGGTCACGAGCTCGAGGGGGACACCGCAGTCGTCGGCCAGCCACTCGCCCAACGCCACAGAGACGTCCGCCAGAGCGCGCGCAACGGCGGGGTCGGCCTGGCCCTTCGTCTTCTTCATGGTGTCGACGTAAAGAAGCTCCGCGGAGTCTTCGATGCCGAGCTCAGCCTGCCACCGGCTTCCGGCAGACGGGATCATCGAGGTGCTCATCGAAGTGTTGTTGCCGGTCCTGAACGTTTCGCTCGCCTCCAATAGGACCACGCTCAATCCGGCGTCAGCAGCCGACAACGCTGCTGCCAAACCGGCGGCGCCCGCCCCGGCGACTACAACGTCAACATCCGTCTCCATCGGCGCTCACCCTATCCGGTAGGGTCTCGCCATGCGCAAGGTCCTGGTGCTGGTCCCGTTCCCGATGACCCAAGAGCAGCTCGACTTGAGACGAGCGCAATCCCAAGCTGCCGAATTGCCCCCAGATCTCGAGCTGCACTACCGGCCTGTCAAAGCTGCACCATCGTCGTACGTATCGCACCACGACTATGTACTGGCCGACCTATCGTTGCTCGAGGCCGGGCTCGACGCCCAGAAGGACGGGTTTGACGCCGTTTGCATCGACACGGTCAGCGATTCGGGTGTCGCGGCCCTCCGATCCGTATTGGACATCCCGGTCGTAGCAGCGGGGCGCTCCATGTTCCTCACCGCTCTGATGCTGGGGCGCCGATTCGGAGTTGTCACCATGTGGGAGAACTGGTTTCCGCTTTACGAGCGGACGCTCAAAGACCTGCAACTCACCGACCGGTTGGCCGGCATGCGAGCCGCAGGGCTCCAGCCGGACAACCGCAACCTTTTAGGCGGCAAGGAAGAGGAAGTGCTGCCCCGCCTTCTCGAAGCGGCGATTCTGCTTGTTGACACCGACGGCGCCGATGTCGTCTGCCTCGGTTCGACGACCATGCACGAGGCACATTCCTACCTTGCCGAACACCTGCCGGTCCCGGTCCTGAACGGCGGTCCGCTCTCGTATCAAATCGCCGAGGCGATGACGGCGTTGGGCTTGTCGCACAGCCGGCCTGCCTATCCCGAGCCGATCGTCGCCAAACCCGAGATGATCAAAGCGATGATGCGGGCCGCTGCCGACCAACAGGCCGGGCTATGAAGCGAATCCTGGTCCTGGTGCCGTTTGCTCTCACAGATGACGAAATCGCCAACCGCCGCCAGCAGGCCTCTCAAGTCTTGCTGCGGCCAGATGTGACACTCGAATACCAACCGGTTACTGCCGGCCCCACCGCGTTCATGAGTCCTCACGACTGGGCGCTGATGGAAGTCGCTGTCTTCGAAGCCGGACTCAGCGCCGAGGACGATGGATACGATGCCGTCGTGATAGACACGGTGAGCGATTCCGGCGCTGACCCCCTCCGCTCTGTGCTCGACATACCCGTGCTGGCACCGGGCCGCGCCTCGCTTCTCTTCGCTCTCAGCCTGGGGCGCCGGTTCGGGATCCTTGCACAATGGGAACCCGCGCTGCCGCGCTATCGAAAGGTGCTCGACGAATGGGGTCTGGTCGGGCACTGCGCCGGCGTCGACCACTTCGACACCCCGCCCGACTTCGCCGCCTTGCTCGGGGACAAGGCAGACGTAACACTTCCCAAGATGGAAGCGGCCTGCCGGCGGATGATCGATGCAGGGGCCGATGTCATCTGCCTGGGATCCACCACCATGCATCAGGCACACCATCACCTCGAAGAACGGCTGCCGGTGCCCGTCGTGAATCCCGGCCCACTCTCTTACAAGCTGATCGAATCATTCCTGGCTCTTGGCATAACCCAGAGCCGACGGGCGTACCCGAGGCCGCTGGAACCAAAGCCAGAGATGGTCCACCACATGCTGAGGTCGGCGGCAGAGCACGGCGCCGGCCGGTGAGCGATGTCGGCCGGGAGTGGGCCGTTGAGCTGGTGACTCGCTTCCTTCGATTGGTGGAGGACCGCGACCTCGAGGGGGCGTCCCGCTACCTCGCGCCCGGTGCAAACATCACCTTCCCGGGAGGAAGGTCATTCACCAGTCTGGAGGATCAGGTGGCGTCGTCGGCCAAGAGATTCCAGGTGGTTCGGAAAGTGTTCGAAGGGTTTGACGTCTCTGGGTCGAACCGCTCGACGGTTGTGTACTGCTTCGGCACTCTCAACGGCCGGGGTCTCGACGGCGCCGCGTTCAATGGGATTCGCTTTGTCGACCGCTTTGTGCTCGAAGACGGTCTCATCATCGACCAGAAGGTATGGAACGACATGGGCGAGTACCGGGCGGGGACACGGCCTTCCGGCTACTGAGCGGTCCAGCCCCCATCGATCACAAGTGTGTGGCCGGTGATGAAGCGCGCTTCTTCCGACGCCAGAAACACCACCGGGGGTCCGATTTCCCCTGGCTCGGCCACGCGCCCCAGCGGGATGTGGGTCACGAAGTCATCGACGGTCTCGCCCGAGATCTCCATTCGTCGTTCCAGGCGAGGCGTCAGGACCGGCCCGGGTGCGACGGCGTTCACCGTGATCCGGTGGGGAGCCCAGTCGAGCGCCAGAGCCCGGGTCAGGTTGACAACCCCCCCTTTCGCCGCGACATAGGGGGCCGAGTCCTTGGTCCCCACCAGTCCCAGCTGGGAAGCGACGTTGATGATCCGGCCTCGACCCCTTTCGACCATGAAGGGCGCGACCGCCTGTGCGCAGAAGAAGACTCCGGTCAGCGTGGTGCTGATCGTGCGGTCCCAGTCAGAAGGGGATACCTCGAGGGTAGGGCCGAACACGCTCCACGCGGCGTTGTTCACGAGGATGTCAATTCCGCCGAATTCCTCTACAACTCCTTCGATAGCACCAGCGATGCCGTCTCGATCATCCACGTTCAATGCGAAGGCGCCGGCGGAAGCGTTTCCCCTGGCAATCGTCTCTGCCACGCGGATGCAGTCATCGAGGCGGTCGGGCAGATCGGTTACGGCCACCGTGGCACCTGCCCGGGCCAAGGCCCCGGCCACTTCCGCGCCAATACCCTGGGCGGCGCCGGTGACTATGGCAACCTTGTCTTCGAGCCTGAACACCGGCCCACCATGCCACATGCCGGCTCCGGCGTCCAGGCGTGGCCAATTGCATGCACTACCGTCGCCGACTACCAGGAGGATCACATGTCAGCTACAGGGGAATGGGCGATTGTTGCCGGCGCGACCGGGGCGGTGGGATCGGCGATCGTAGCTCGACTGGCTGGCGATGGATTGGGCGTGGTCGCCGTAGCCCGGACCCGGGATGCTCTCGAGGCGCTGGCGGAGCAACACCCGAACGTGGTGGCATGTGACGCCGATATCACCTCCGCCGAGGGCCAACGGTTGATACAACAAGCAATTCCGGGCGTTGTGCGCATGGTCGTCAATTCCGCTGCTGCGCCGATGGGCGGACCAATCACCGAGGTGACCCCGCCCGCCATCCAGGCGGCCATCGATATCAAAGTGCTCGGAACCCTCCACCTGGTGCGGGCCGCAGACGAATACCTGACGACCGATTCCCGCATTGTCGCCATTGGCGGCAACCTCGGCTACGACCCGATCCCGGAGGCCGCCACCGCAGGTATCGGAAACGCGGCCCTGGCCAATGCAATCCGCCAATTGAGTCGCGCTGTCGGCTCGCGCGGTGTGACGTGCCACATCGTGGCGCCTGGCCCGATCTGGACCGACCGGCTGCGCGATCTCATGCGTGACGCGGCGAGATCACGCGGAATCCCGGAAAGCCAGGTGATGGCCGAGTTTCGAGAGCGGTCGCCGATCTCGCATCTCGTAACGGTTGACGAGGTGGTCTGGGCTGTGGTGCTGCTGTTGGATCCGGAAGCCCGGGCGTTGGCCGGCGGCACGCTGTTGCTCGACGCCGGTCAGCGCACTTCGATTCCGTGATGGTCGAGTAGTGATGGCTGCGTGGGCCGGCGGTAAGGTGGCTCTATCACATAACGGTCGCTCGTCCACTATGCGGACACCCCTTCTGAGCCGCGGGTGTCCGGTTGAATATGGGGACCAGGCGCCGGGGTTGAGCAAGGAGTGCCAACCATGACAACCGCCAAAGAAGCCCCAGCGGCTGTTCGTCGGCAAATCGCCGCTCATGTGGCAAGAGCACGGGCCGCCCAGTCCGTGGCAGGTACCTGGACCCAGGCCCAGGTCGACGATGTGGTGGCGGCGGCCGCCTGGGCGGGTTATCAGTTGCAGAACGCCGAGTCGCTCGCCCAGCGGGCGGTCGAGGACACAGGCATGGGCCGGGTTGAAGACAAGGTCAATAAGATCCGTCGCAAGACGCTCGGGACTCTGAGCGACCTGCGGGGAGTCAAGTCTGTCGGAGTGGTGTCCGAAGACGCGAGCACCGGGATCACTGAGTTCGCCAAGCCGGTCGGCGTGGTGGCAGCCCTCATTCCCTCCACCAACCCCGAAGCGACCCCGATCAACAAGACGATGATGGCCCTGAAGGGTGCCAACGCCATCATCATGGCGCCGTCGCCGGGGGGTGCCGGCACCTGTGCGCTGGCGATTGAGTTCATTCACAAGGAGTTTTCGAAAGTCGGGGCGCCGCTTGATCTCGTCCAGGTCCTTCCAGAGCCGAGCAAGGAGGCGTCTTTCGAGTTGATGCGCCAGTGCGACCTCTCGGTGGTGACGGGGTCCCAGAGGAACGTCCGGGCCGCATATAGCAGCGGCAAGCCGGCAATTGGCGTCGGCCTGGGTAACGCCGTGGTCGTGGTCGACGAGACCGCCGACCTGGCGGACGCAGCCGGCAAGATCAAGACATCGAAGGTGTACGACTACGCCACCAGCTGTTCATCGGAGAATTCCCTCGTCATCCACGATGACGTATACGACGCCATGCTCGGAGAGCTGACTTCCCTGGGCGGGAGGCTGCTCTCGGCCGAGGATGCCGCAGCCCTCCAGGAAGCGATGTGGGTCGACGGCCGGCTGAGCCGCGACGTCATCGCCCAATCACCCGGGAGGATCGCGGAGGTTGCCGGGATCGATGCGCCTCCCGACGTGGAGTTTTTCATGGTCGAAGAAGCCGGCGTTGGGCCCGGGTTTCCCTATTCGGGCGAGAAGCTGTCTGTGGTGCTGACCATGTATCGGTACCGCGACTTCGACGAGGCTGTGGCCAGGGTGCAAGAAATCCTCGCGTATCAGGGCCGGGGGCATTCATGTGGCATCCACACGAAGGATGAGGCCCGCGCCCTCCGCCTGGCATCCGAAGTCGACGTTGCTCGTGTGCTCGTGAACCAGGCGCATTCGCAAGGCAATGGTGGCGATTTCAACAATGGTTTGAACTTCAGCCTGTCGATGGGCGGCGGGACATGGGCGGGCAACAGCATTTCCGAGAATCTGTCATATCGCCATTTCCTCAACACGACCCGGCTTGCCTTCCCCATTGCGGGCGTGGTGCCTTCAGAGGAAGAATTGTGGTCCGCCTACTGGGATAGGTACGGGCGATGAGGGTGGGTGTGTGCGGTGCGGGGCTCATGGGGGCCGGTATCGCCCAGGTGTTCGCATCTTCCGGTCACGTTGTTGTCTTGTACGACATGGACGCCACCGCCATCGAGCGGGCATTGGGTCATATCGCCCGTGACCTGCAAGTGGGAGTCGCCCGGGGAAAAGTGGCCCCCGAACAGATCGGCGTCATTACGGGCCGCATCTCCGGTGCGGAAGATCTGTCGAAGTTGGCCGGGTCGGATCTGGTGATAGAGGCGGTGGCGGAACAACTAGAGACCAAGAAGGACGTCTTCGCCGCTCTCGACGAGATATGCCTTCCTCCGGCTCTGCTCGTTTCCAATACGTCGACCCTGTCTCTGACCGAGATCGCCGCCGGGTTGCGCTATCCCGACCGGTTCAGCGGTTTGCACTTCTTCAATCCTGCCCAACGCATGCAGCTCGTCGAGATTCTTCCGGCTCGGCAGACCAGCCCGGCGACCATCGGCCGGCTGCGCGAGATTGCCGGTGATATCGGCAAGACCGCAGTCGTCGCGAAGGAATCACCGGGCGGGATCGTCAGCCGGCTCCAGCTCTTGGTTCGGAACGAAGCGATCAGGATGGTGTCTGAAGGCGTGGCAACCAAGGAGGACATCGATACGGCCATGAAGCTGGGCTCAGGCTGGCCGATGGGGCCGATCGAGCTCAGTGATCTGGTCGGGCTCGACGTACACACCAACAATTCCGATCTGCTGGCCGACGCGCTCGGTGACGACCGATTTCGGCCTGATCCGTTGGTTCGCAACCTCGTCCAGGAGGGCCATTACGGCCGGAAAACCGGCCGTGGCTTTTATGTCTATGAACAGGAAGGAGGTGTACATGATCGGTAGCCACCGTGAGGTTGCCATCGTGGCAACCGTCCGCACCCCGATCGGCAAGTTTGGTGGAACACTGGTCGGCAGCGATGCCATCGACATCGGAGGCCAGGCAATTGCGGCCGTACTCGAGCGGTCCGGAGTCGATCCGGCATCGGTCGACGAGGCCATCATCGGCCAGGCCCGCCAGGGTGGCAACGGGCCCAACCCGGGTCGGTTGATGTCCATCGCCGGCGGTTTGCCGGCCTCTGTCCCCGCCCACACCGTGCAGCAGGCTTGCCTCTCGTCGATGAAAGCCATCATTCTTGCCGGCCAGGCGATCCAGCTTCACGAGGCCGACACCGTGGTGGTCGGCGGCAGCGAACACATGAGTGGCATTCCCTATTACCTCTTCGACATGCGCTGGGGGAAGAAGGCCGGTGATGCACCGGCCATCGACGGCTTGTCCAAAGATGGGTTCAACGATCCGCTCACGGGCAAGTTGATGGGAGAGCTCGCCGAGTCATGGACGGGTCGGTTTGGTCTCGATCGGCAAGCTCAGGACCGATTCGCATTGCAAAGCCAGCGCGGGGCCAAGCACGGCATCGACTCCGGATTCGCCAAACGGGTGATGGCGCCCGTCGCAGTGCCGGACGCCCGCGGCAATCTGATCACAGTCGATGTTGACGAGCACCCCCGTCCGGACACGACCCTCGCGGGCCTCGCCAAATTGCGTCCGGCGTTTGCGCCCGATGGTGCGATCACCGCCGGAAACGCCTCGGGTGTCACCGACGGAGCGGTGTCGCTCGTCGTCATGGCAGCAGACGTGGCCCGCCAACAAGGCCTCGAGCCGCTGGCGTATGTTCGATCCTGGGCCGTGGCGGCGACGGTGCCAGAGGACTACGGGCTGGCCGTGGTGCCGGCCTCGAACCAGGCGCTCGAACGAGCAGGGCTCACCTACGACGATATGGATCACATCGAGATCAACGAAGCCTTCGCCGCCATGGTCCTGGCTGCCTGCCAGGAGATGGGAATCGATCCCGAGCGGGTCAATCCATACGGCGGGGCGATCGCACTCGGTCACCCTGTGGGCGCGTCCGGGGCCCGGGTGGCACAATACGCAGCTGAAGGCCTTGCCCACGACGGGGGGCGGTACGGCCTCGCCACGATTTGTGGAAACGGAGGTCATGGTGCCGCGATCGTTCTCGAACGTGCTTGATGGAGACCGGCGTGAGCAACACCGGGCCATGGCGGTGAGGCCTGGCGACCATCGGCCCGCCGCCTACAGGCGTCAGTGAACAGCAGAACCGCGGGAATCCTTCAGATGCTCGATGCCCGGTCCGTCGCAGTGGTGGGAGCGTCGGCGGATCCGGGGAAGATCGGTTACCTGCCGGTCGACTACCTCGTGAGATTCGGATACGAGGGCGCCATCTATCCGGTCAATCCCAGAGTCGAGGAAGTCAACGGGCTCCGCTGTTATCCCTCTCTGGGCTCCCTGCCGGCCGTCCCTGACCTCGTCGGCATCATGGTGGCGGCACCACTGGTACCGGCGGTACTCCGGGAAGCCGGCGAGCTCGGCATCGCGGCGGCTGTGATCATCAGCGCCGGCTTCGCCGAAGCGGGAGGGGAGGGAGCCGACCTGCAGCAGGAGGTGCTCGCGGTGGCCGAGGAAACGGGGATTCACGTATGCGGTCCCAATTCGGTTGGGGTCATTGCCACCGCCAACCGGATGGCAGTCACGTTCACGGCGGCACTACGGCAAGGACCGCTCACCGCTCCAGGGCGAATCGGGATCGTTTCCCAAAGTGGAGCTTTCGGCACCGTGTTATATGGTCTGGCCCGCCACCAGGGCCTGTCACTACACACCTACATCAGCACCGGCAATGAAGCACAGCTTGGGATCCCCGACTACATCGCCGCCATGGTCGAACACCCGGACATCTCGACCATCGGGGGCTACGTGGAGGCAATACGGGACGGTCCCGGCTTTTTGGAGGCCGGCCGCGCCGCACGCCAGGCCGGCAAGCCGGTTGTGTTGGTCAAAGTCGGTGCCTCCGCCGCCGGCGCTTCGGCGGCGACTTCGCACACCGGCTCCCTCACCGGAGACGACCGAACCTATCAGGCGGCCTTTGACCAGGTGGGTGTCGCTCGAGCCATCGACGAGCAGCATCTGCTGGATGTTCTCCAGGCGTTCGATGTCATGCCGAACGTACCAGCCGGCGACCGGCTGGCCATTGCCTCGATGTCCGGCGGGGCCGGGGTCTTGTTGTGCGATGCCGCTCACGACCACGGCCTGACCGTGCCTCCGTTCCCGGAGGATGTGGTGGCGCGCCTCGGCCAGGTGTTGCCGTCGTTTGCTGCGGTGCAGAACCCCGTTGATTTCACCGGCCAATTCGTCACCAACACTGTCGGCTTACGGACTGTGCTATCGGAGCTCGCAGCCGTGGGCGATGCGGTGATCCTGTTTGCGGGTCTGGGATGGACAGCGGATGGTGCCTGGGTCGAGGCGGTCGTGGAGGCGGCCGGCACCACTCCAATCGTCGTTGTCTCGCCACTCGCAACCGATGACCAGCGCGATCGCCTTCGAGCTGCCGGTGTGCCGCTCTACGACAGCCCCGTGCAAGCTGTCCGGGTCTTGAAGACGCTGGTCGAATGGAAATCGTGGCGTCCTCCCGAGGGTGCTGCTCCCATAGGGTCGGCAGAGCGTGTGGCCTCCCTCACCGAGGCCGAGGGCAAGGCCTTGCTGGCCGATCACGGACTGGCCGTTCCCCGGAGCGAGCTCGTTGCCTCTGGAGCGGAAGCGAGCATCGCTGCCCGCCGCCTGGGCGGTACCGTGGTGATGAAGATCGGCAACGCCTCACACAAATCGGATTTGGGGGGCGTCCGGCTCGGAGTTGATCACACAGATGCCGCCCGGGTATTCGAGGAACTGGCGGTAACGGTCGGCGGGGGCGTACTGATCGAAGAGATGATCACGGGCGGCATCGAGTTGGCGGTGGGTGCCTCGTGGCAAGAACCATTCGGTCACGTGATGATGGTGGGGTTCGGAGGCGTCGGCATCGAGTTGTTGGATGACACGGCGTTCGGGCTGGCGCCGCTCAGTGTCGCCGACGCCGGAACCATGGTGCGCTCCCTAGCCGGATATCCGCTCCTCGACGGTTACCGGGGAAGCCCCAAGCGCGACACCGACGCATTGGCTGAGGCCATCTCGATCATCTCTCGTATCGTGGCGGGAGCCGGCCCTCGCCTACGTGAGTTGGACATCAATCCCATCGCCGTTCTCCCGGTGGGCCGCGGAGTGGTGGCCTTGGATTTCTTCGCCGAATTCAGCTCGGCCGGTTGACTCAGGGCCCGTGTCTTCGAAGCCATCCGAGGTAGTCGTCGAAGGCCCTGTCGGGATCATGCGACGGCCAGTTGGGTACTTCGCCCCGGATGCGTCGATTGTCGACCGCAGCTCGGGGGCGTTCGGGGCTCGAATCGTACGTGAGGGTCCCGCCCTTCTCGGCGTTCAACCTGTGCTTTCCCCAGGTCGGATACTCGGCCGCCAACCGCTCCGCCCACGCCCGGGGGGTCGTCCAAACATCGGGGCTGATGTTGTATAGCCCATGAAGAGGAGGCCGTCCGATCGCAAGGCGGACCAGTGCGACGGCGGCGTCGCGAGCGTACAGCCAATTGCGAGGTTGAAATTCGCCGACGATGACAGGGCGATCCAACTGCGCCGCCCGGGCCAACTGATACATGGGGCTCAGTGAGTCCCTGACCCCGCTGTCATGTTCCCAGGGCCCAAACACGGCGGAGATGCGGGCGCTCACGGTCTCGGTTCCGTGCAATACGGCATGTTGGCTGACGAGGAGTTCCGAGGCCAGCTTGGTGAGCCCGTAAAGGCTCGAAGGCCGAGGTCGGGTGTCTTCGGAGAGGGCGTCGATGCCGAATGTGGAAGCCCCATACACGGCACCAGAGGAGACATATACCACCCGGCTGATTCTTTCGTGCCGGCGGGCCGCCTCGAGCACCGCCCTGGTGCCGTCGATGTTCACCTCGATCATCCGCCCGGCCGCCGCGGATCCTCCCTCATCGCTCGCGGTGACGGCGGCACCATGAATGACAGCGTTGGCGTCGGCAGACAGCTCGGCCACGGCGGCTGCATCGGTGACATCTGCTCGCACAATCTGGAGCTGTCCAGGAAGGTCGGCAAACTCCCCGCTTGCTTCTGCCGGGAACTCATCAACTGAGAGCGCAACGACGGTTTGGCCGATCGTCAACAGGTGCTCGACCACGTTGAGTCCGACAAAGCCGCTGGCTCCGGTGACAAGGACAGTCTTGGTCGATTCAGAGGGCACGCGCAGCCTCGTGGCCTTCGAAGACGGCCTCGAGGGCGGTGCGAGGAGCGACACAGTCGCCCACCGGGGTGACCCACCGGTCCGATGTCACCAGACCCGAATGGAGGTCGGTCATCGCGCGACGGGGTCCCGAGGCAACCATCGAGTCGAACCCAGGGAAGGACTCGGTGGTTCCCGAGAACGCGTCTTTGGCGTCAACGGTCCCGTTCTCGAATCTCACGATCGAGCGCATGGGAAGGATCTCCACCGCCAGCCGGCGGAGCCGCTCGAGCAGAGCAGGTCGGCTGTAGCGCGTGATGTGGGGACCCAATGTCGCGGCGGGCGTGAACACGATGACTTTGCCACCCAGACCGGCGAGGTACTCGATGACCGATGCCGCCGCCCACCCGCCGGTTCCGTCGAAGAATGCGATCCTGGTCCCGAGTTCAGAAGGCTGTGCAATCGCGGCTTCGAGCGTGTGGCCGTGTCCTCCCTCGGGGAAGCGAACGGGTTGGGGTGCAGAACCGGTTGCCAGGACGATGCGATCTGCCTCGTAGCGGGCTACCCGGTCCGGCGTTGCTGACAAACCGGTCTTGATCACCACCCCGTGACGTAGGCAGGCTGCCACCTGATCTCGTATCAACCCCAGGAAGTCATTTCTGAGCGGCAGGTGTCCCAGCGAGCGCAGTTGTCCGCCGACATCATCGGACCGCTCCCACAGCTCAACTTGATGGCCGCGAGCGGCTGCCACCCAGGCGGCCTCGAGTCCAGCCGGGCCGCCTCCGATGACGAGCACTTTGCGGCGACGATCGGTCTGATCGCGTGCCGGCTCCGGGCTCCACGTCGCCTCGCGTCCAGCAGCGGGATTCACCAGGCAGGTGATCGGCAGCCCTTTTTCGAGGAACCCGGCGCAGCCCTGGTTGCACCCGATACAACCTCGGATCTCGTGTTCGCGTTCTTCTACCGCCTTGATGACGAGGTTGGGATCGGCGATGTGTGCCCGCGCCATCCCGACGAGGTCCGCCCCGCCGGATGCGATCATGTCGTCTGCTTCCGCCAAAGTACGGAATTTGCACACTGCCATCACCGGGATGGTGAAACCGGCCGCCCGGATGGCCTGGCGGATGCCGGTGGCGAGATGGCGGAATGGTTCAACCGGAAAGGCCATATCCGCGATCTGGGTCGCCAGCGTGTAGCTGTTGTGGTAAGCAGAATGCGAGACGTTCACGAAGTCGAGTGGGACGGTTTGGAGAATCGTGTCAACGATCCGCATCATGTCGGCGAGTCCCAGACCTCCAGGAAGGAACTCGTCGGCGCTGACCCGAATGCCCAGGCACGCATCCGGGCCGACCGCCTGTCGCACGGCCTCCAGGACCTCGATCGAGAGCCGAAGGCGATTGGCCTCGGTACCACCATATTCGTCCTCCCTCTCGTTGCAGGCGGGGGAGAGAAACTGCTGGAGGAGGTGGCCGTGGCCGAGGTGGACCTCGAGTCCGTCGAGGCCGCCCGCCAATACGTGCCGGGCGGAGGTGACGAACCCTTCGATCAACGCCGCTATGTCGGCCCCGTCCATGACGTGGGGGGTCGGTGACATGGGGTCCCAGGGGATGGCCGAAGGTGCCCAGGGCGCCACCCGTACCGGATCGCCGTCGATCTGTCGGCCCAGGTGGATGATCTGGCCGAACAGCTTTGCGCCGTGGTGGTGGACAGCATCGGCAATGCTGCGAAACGGCTCGACGCAACGCGGGTCGTATCCGGCTATCCCTTGTGGCTTGCCGAGGCTGGACGGGTGAACCCTGATCGACTCGAAGATGATCAGCCCTGCCCCACCTCTCGCCCGTGCCTCGTGATACGCAAGATGTCGGTTTGACGGCAGGTGATTCTCGCCGTAGTTGGTGGTGTGGGCGGGAACGAAGATGCGGTTCCGTAGCGACACGCTTCCGATTTGCGTGGCGTGCAATGCGTCGGGATATCGCTCGTAGGCCATGTCGCGACACAGTAACAAGCCGGGCCGGCTCGCCCGTCGTGTTGACGCAACCTCCCCTCAGCTCTAGCGTCGGGTCATGATGCGGGCATGTGTCTGCATCGTGGACATCTAGATTGGATTGCGGATGATGTCTCCCCCCGGTCGTAGATCCTGCGGTCGCTGCACGTGAAGTCGGTCAACCGGGCGCTCGATGTCTTATTCGAAATTGCGGGAGCCGATCGACCGCTCTCTGCACTCGTGCTATCGAAGAAGCTGGATCTCCCCCGCCCGACCGTGTACCGCATCCTCGATACTCTGGAGGAGCGGGGGATCGTGGCCCGGATCGACAATGGCACGGTGATCACGCCGAAGCTCGGTTTGTTGCTGGGTGACGGTACGAACGCCGCCCGCTTGTCAGATCTGATCCAGCCCTACCTGCAGCGTCTGGTGGCAGCCACCAAGGAGACGAGCAGCCTCCACGTCCGGGTGGGGGACCGGCGCCGGTGCGTCGCAGAGGTTGAGGGGTACCACGGTATCCGCTGGGCCCGCGGTCCCGGGTTCACAGCTCCCGTCTGGTCTGGAGCGGTCGGGTATGTGCTGCTCTCCGGGCTGTCTCCGCACGATCTCGCAGAGTTGCTCGACCGGACCACCCTCACTCCCTTGGCGGCCAACACACCCCAAAGCACAGATGAGCTCATGGAGCGAGTCGATCAGGCCCGGGCCGATGGCTGGAGCACCAGCCAATCGGAAACCGTCGCCGGCGCGGCTGCGGTTGCTGCCCCGATGTTCGACCAGAGCGGGAACATTCCAGCTGTGCTTAGCTTGTATGCATCCGCTGACAGGTTTCAGGAATTGCAGCGATTTGTGCCCGAGTTGCTGGCCGTCACATCAGAGGCGGCCGAGCAATGGAGGGCAATGACGTCGATCAGTTTGGAGAAATGACGCCCGGCAACAAGTAGCAGGTATCTGCCAGCGCCGGTATGAGAAGGTCGGGCCGTAGCGGCCCCGAAGAGGAGGAAAGACATTGAGACGATTGATGAAGCTACTCATGGCCGTGATAGCACTGGCTCTCATCGTTGCTGCTTGCGGCGGTGACGAAACCACACCGACTACGGAGGGCACAACAGCCACCACTGCTGCTCCTGAGGCCGGCGCGGTCCCGGATTTGGTGGAGGAGGGGAAGTTGATCTTGGTGACGACGGGGAACTTCCCGCCGTTTACGAAGATCAATGAGTCGACGGGTGAGAATGAGGGTTATTCGATCGATATCGGTAAGGAGATCGCCCAGCGGCTTGGT
>JBFIPU010000047.1:0-18897 GCA_041609995.1 Acidimicrobiia bacterium | reverse complement strand
GTGGCTCGAAATGACACTTTCGTCTTTCGGCCGTTTTGGCCCAGTGCATCCGGCCTGCCCTCGGCAACGATCTTGCCATTCGATATGACTGCCACCCGGTCGGCCAGGAACTCGGCCACGTCCATGTAATGGGTCGTGAGCAAGATCGTCTTGCCCAGGGCCCGGAGGTTGCTGACGACCTCCCAGGCATGACGCCGGGCGGAGGGATCAAAGCCTGTGGTCGGTTCGTCGAGGAACAAGATGTCCGGGTCGCCGATCAACCCGAGCGCCAAATCGAGCCGCCGTTGCTGGCCCCCCGACAGGGTCTTGACCCGTTCCCTGGCCTTATCCCGCAATCCGACCAGGGTCAGAACTTGGTCGATTGCCATCGGGGCCTCGTAGTAACTCTGATACATCGCAACCGACTCTGTCACGGTGAGGTTGGGGTCGAAGCCGCTGGATTGGAGCACGATGCCGATGCGCTCCCGGTAGTAGGGACCGGCGGTACCCGGATCCATTCCCAGCACGGACACGTGGCCGCTGGTCCGAACCCGGTGCCCCTCGAGGATCTCGACGGTCGTGGTCTTGCCGGCTCCGTTGGGCCCGAGCAGCGCAAACACGGCACCGGACGGGATGGCGAGGTCGATGCCATCCACGGCCCGAACCGACCCGTAGTCCTTGACGAGGGCCTCAATCAGCACCGCATCCATCGCGGCCGATGCTAACTAAACCACTGTCCCCTCGCTGCCGGCCAGCAACCGCTGGATGTTGGCGCGATGCCGCCACGCGATGAGCGCCGCCACGCCCGCCATGATGAGGGTGGCGTCACCGGAGCGGGTCACCCACCAGACCCCGGGAACCGCCAACGCCACCACAGCCAACGACGCCACGGACGAGATCTTGACCACGCGGATCAGCATGGCCCAGACGGCCGTGAGTACCAGCCCGACCACCCAGACATTGACCATCACCATTCCAGCGGCCGTTGCCACCCCTTTGCCTCCCCGAAACCCGTACCACACAGGCAGGCAGTGGCCGACGACGGCGGCGGCGCCGCCGACAAAGCCGCCGACGACGTCGCCGATCAGCCATAGACCGAGCAACGAGCCCGCCACGCCCTTGAGCAGGTCACCTACCAGCACGACGGCGCCGGTTGTTTTGCCCAGCGAACGGGCAACGTTGGTGGCGCCCGGATTACCGCTGCCCACACTGGTGATGTCGATCCCCGAGGTTCGGGCAGCCAGACGAGCCATGCTCAGACTCCCGATCAGGTACGCGACCGCAATGGCGACCAGGGTGTTCACGCCACCGGTACCGCTGGGTCGTCAGAGCTCAGCACACGGCGGAATCGCCACAGGTACTCGATACCGCTTGCTACGGTCCACACCGCGGCGAGCGCCATGGCCCACTCGTCGGGAAACAGCGCACCCCACTTGGTGTCTCCGCGGATCAAGACCATGCCGACTGCGATGAATTGGATCCAGGCCTTCGCCTTGCCGAAATCCGAAGCCTTGATGTCGACACCTCTGCCGGCTGTGACCGACCGCAGGCTGGTGACGACCATTTCCCGCCCGATGATCGCGAATGCGATGATCAGCGAAACCCGGTCCTTGGCCAGCAGTGCCATCAGCGTGCCGACAGTGAGCAACTTGTCGGCGATCAGATCCAGAAACGCGCCGAAGGTCGTGGTGTCGTTGAGACGCCTGGCGATGAACCCGTCGAAGAAGTCGGTGAGCGCGGCGATGGTGAACACAATGGCTGCCGCCGTCCATTGATCACGGAAGATGAGCACCATGACGGCCGGAACTCCGATCACACGCAGCAACGCCAGGATGTTCGGTACGGAGAGCTTCAAATGATCCTCCTGGCTGGAGGCTACAACACGCCCGGCTTCAGTCGACCCAGTTGAGCGTCCGCTCGACTGCTTTCTTCCAGAGCCGATACTGCTCTTCCCGTACGGCCTCGTCCATGCTCGGAAGCCATTCGGCCGCCTGCTGCCAGTTGGCGGCCAGTTCCTCCAACGAGCTCCAGACCCCGACGGCCAGGCCGGCGGCATAGGCGGCCCCGAGGGCGGTGGTCTCGGCCACTTTGGGGCGAACGACTCGCGTACCCAGGACGTCTGCCTGGAACTGCATCAGCAGCTGATTCTCGACCATGCCGCCGTCCACTTGCAGCGACGTCAATTCGACCCCCGAGTCCTCGTGCATGGCATCGAGCACCTCACGGGTCTGCCAGGCGGTGGCTTCCAGCACCGCACGGGCCAGATGTGCTTTGGTCACGAAACGCGTCAGACCGGCGATCACGCCCCGGGCGTCCGAGCGCCAGTGGGGGGCGAACAGGCCGGAGAAAGCGGGCACGAAGTACACCCCCCCGTTGTCATCGACGCTGCGGGCAAGGCTCTCGATTTCGGGGGCAGAGTCGATCAGACCGATGTTGTCACGCACCCACTGGACCAGGGCACCCGCCACTGCCACCGATCCCTCGAGCGCGTAGACCGGATCGTCGTCGCCGAGTCGATACGCCATGGTGGTGAGAAGCCCGGAAGGAGACGGAACCGGGGTCGAGCCCGTGTTGAGCAACATGAAACATCCGGTGCCGTAGGTGTTCTTCGCCGCTCCGGGTGAGAAACAGGCCTGGCCGAACAGGGCCGCCTGCTGATCCCCCAGAATGCCGCCGATCGGGACACCGGCCAGCATCCCCCCCGCCTCGCCATATACCTCCGATGACGATCGTATCTGCGGCAGGAGCTCGGCCGGGATGCCCATGAGGTCGCAGATCTCTGGGTCCCAGTCGAGGGTTTCGAGGCTCATCAGCAATGTGCGGCTGGCGTTGGTGACGTCGGTGATGTGCAGGCCCCCGCCCGTGCCTCCTGTCAGGTTCCAGACGACCCAGCTGTCAGTGGTTCCAAACGCCAGATCGCCGGACGCCGCCCGCTCGGCCGCCCCTTCGACATTGTCCAGGATCCAACGGATCTTGGGGCCGGAGAAGTAGGTGGCCAAGGGCAGGCCGGTGGTCGGGCGAAGCCGGTCGATTCCGATGTCGCCTGCCAGCTCGGTGCAATAGTCGTCCGTCCTGGTGTCCTGCCAAACGATGGCGTTGGCGACGGGCCGACCGGTGGTCCGGTCCCACACGAGGGTCGTCTCGCGCTGGTTGGTGATGCCTACTGCAGCCAGGTCGGACGCTGTGACCTGCGCTTTGGCCAGGGCGCCTTCGATCACCTCCTCGGTGTTCGACCAGATCTCCACCGGGTCGTGTTCGACCCAACCCGGCTGCGGGAAGATCTGCTCGTGCTCTTTCTGGTCCATCGCCACGATGTCACCGTTGCTGTCAAAGATGATGAATCTCGACGACGTGGTCCCCTGGTCGATGGCTCCGACTAAATCACTCATGGCGGTAGAACCTACCGGAAAAAGCCCCATCGGGCGATCGAAAGAGGTGGCCACAGAGAGTGAATTGCCCACCTGTCGAGTCGACGTTTACACTCAGATCGTCGTGCACGAGGACAGCAATATCAAGATTTTTGTTGGCAATCTGCCGTGGTCACATGACGATGAGTTGCTCGCCCGGCTGTTCGAGCAGCATGGCGAAGTGCTCGAGGCGAACGTGGTCGTCGACACTGTCACGGGCCAATCGCGCGGATTCGGATTCGTGGAGATGCCGAACCGGTCCGAGGCGCTGGCCGCCATCGACGCACTCCACCACTGCGACCTCGAGGGGCGCCAATTGGAAGTGTCACCTGCACGGACCCGGGAACGTTCAGTCGGCTGAACGGCTCCGCAACACCTCGAGGGCTTCATCCGCGTGCCGCTTCATGTCCTTCTCGGAAGTGATTTGCGCCAGCAGGGTGCGGTTGGTGTCGATGACAAACGTCAACCGCTTGTCGAGACGGGTGGCGACCCTCTTTGCCCCGAACTGCCGGGCAACCTTCTGATCCGGGTCCGATAACAGTGTGAAGTCGAGGTCGTGCTCGTCGGCGAAAGCGGCCTGGGTGGCCGCATCATCTGACGAGATTCCCACCCGCTGAGCTCCGATGGCGCCGAACTCGGCAGCCTTGTCACGAAAGTGACGACTCTCGATGGTTCAGCCCGCTGTGAATGCCTTGGGGAAGAAGAACAAGACAACCGGGCCCTTCTCCAGCATCTGGTCGAGCCGCACCTTCTCCCCGGTATGGGTTGTGGCCTCGAAATCTCCGACGTCATCACCGATCTGCACGGGCCGACTCTAACCAGTCGCGGCCGGCTAGACACCGGAACGAGAAACCCAGGGTTCTAAGTGGCGGATATCGCCGCTTAGAACCCTGGGTTCGCGATTCAGCGGTAGCGTTTCACGGTCATGTCCCTCCTGTTTGTCCACAGCCCCCTCGTCGGCCCGTCCTCGTGGACGGCCACGGCGGAGCGCATGCGCGACATGGGTTTGGCGATTGCTGTACCCGACCTGACCGCGGTGGCCCGGGCTCACCCTCCCCGTTGGAAGACCTTCGTCGACACCGCGGTCGCGTCGGCCAACGAGCTCCCGGGCGACATCGTCATCGTCGGCCACTCGGGAGCGGGAGCGTACCTGCCCGCCATCGCCGACCAACTCGGACCCCGGGAGGCAACGCTCCTGTTCGCCGACGCCGTGATCCCGCCCGTGAGCGGTGCTCACCGAACCCCCGAACGGGTGAAGGGCCTGTTGGATGCACAGACCGTCGACGGCTGCCTGCGCCCGTGGCTGGAGTGGTGGTCCGAAGACGTCGTTCTGTCAATGCTCCCCGACGCCGACGATCGAGCATCCCTCCTGGCAGACATGCCGACGCTTCCGCGATCGTTTTTCGATGAGTCCGTTCCTGTGCCAGACGGCTGGACGAGCCGCCGCTGCGCATACTTGAGGCTCAGCGAGGCATACGACACCGAGTTGGCTCGCGCCCGACGGGAGGGCTGGCCCCACATCGAACTCGACGCCGACCACCTCGCCATCCGCACGAGGCCCGCACAAGTCGCCGAGGCCATCGAAACCCTGCTTCGAGCCTGAGCCGCCCTACCTGCATCGAACCCGGGCACTACCGAAGGTAGGACTCGAACCCGGCCGTTGGGGAGGTCGGCTGTTCGGACGGCCGGCTTCCAGATGCGGCCGTTGAATTCGGAGTCCCCAGCGGCGCCCCGTTCTCGTTGGTGAACAGCAGTCCGTCCGGGCCCGACTCGGTGTGCTCGAGGAGGTGGTCGTTGAGCCATGTCCCGCAGGAAGCGCGAAAGACGGTCATCCGGTCCCAATAGTTTCTCGTCGACCCGAAGAGATGCGGGCCGCGACGTCTGCTAGCGACTCTGCGAGGTCGAGGCGGCGACCGCCGCCCCCACCTGCGGCCGTCGAATGCGAAGACCTAGACCAGAGCCCTGACCAACCCGACGATGACCAGACCTGGCGGGCTTCCGATCCACCGCAAAAACAGCCGATTCGCGTTACCTCATGTCCCGTCGCAGCTGGCTGGCTACTCGGGTTTGTTGAACATGTAGCGGGAGATCTTCCAGCCCCCAGTGTTGGTTCGCTGGAACAGGAAGATCTTCTCGGTTGGATTCGGCCGATTCGTCTCCGGTTGAGACAACGGTCTGCGTTCCATTGCTACGTGTCAAAGCGTAAGCTGCCTCGTCGGAAGTGACGACGAGCTCGTCGATGGTGAACGTCACCTCCAAGCTGATCGCATCGAAGATCCGGCGGTATCCGTCGGCCACGTCGGCCCCGGTGACGGTTGGCAGAGTCGTGGGCATGAAAACACCGTCCTCTGAGTAGCAGGATGCGGCGAAGCCGGCCTCGCCCGTGTTGAGGGACCGCTCGTAAGTAGCGAGGAGGTCTCGTATCAGGTTCTCGGGGGTACTCATGGTGATGCCCTTTCACAGTAGATTCCATGGAATGTAACGTTCCGGCTAGGATTCATTCCATGGAATCGAAACTTCCGTCCGCATCATCTTGTGAGGTACAGCTGGCCTCCTTGTTCAGTGATCTGGTCAGGTTGGAGACCGAACTGTGGGATCTGATCGACCGCCGACTCCGTCGCGATCACGGCTTGCCGCTGTCGTGGTTCGAGCCGCTCCAGGTCATCGATCGGGTTCCCCACTGCCGAGTTGCCGACATCGCCAAGGCGCTATCAATCACGGTGGGCGGTACTAGCAAACTGGTCGATCGCATCGAGCGGGCCGGCTTGTGTAGCCGTGCCCCGAACCCCGACGACGCCCGATCGTCGGTCCTGGCCCTCACCCGCGCCGGACGCGACCGTCTCGACGCCACCCAGGGTTCGTTCGAGGACGAACTCGAGTCCCTGCTCGGCGCCGCGCTCACACCCGGGCGCCTCGGTTCATTCGCGTCGACCTTGCGAGACGTGCGACACCACATCGCCGCCCAACGCGGGAGCACCTGATGGCAGAGACCCCGCCCTCGATGCGGGCCGTCGTACTGGACGCGCCCGGTCCGCCCGAGGCGCTGCAGATTCGCGACGTCCCCGTACCCGTGCCCAAGCCAGGCCAGGTGCTGATCAAAGTCGAGGCGTTCGGACTCAATCGGTCCGAGTTGCACACGCGGCTCGGGCTCGCCGACGGTGTCGTCTTCCCGCGGGTGCCTGGAATCGAGGCAACGGGGGTGGTCGTGGACTGCCCGGGTGATGAGCTCCAGCGCGGCACGCAGGTCGCAGCCATGATGGGCGGCATGGGCCGCACCTTCGACGGTGGATACGCCGAGTACACCTGCGTGCCGGTGGCCCAAACCATTGCGTTCACGAGCGGCCTCGACTGGGCCACCCTCGGCGCCGTGCCCGAGATGCTGCAGACCTCTTACGGCTCGCTGACCGTCGGCCTCGACGCCCAACCCGGGCAGTCGATTCTGATCCGAGGTGGCACCTCGTCGGTGGGCATGGCGACCGCCGTGCTCGCCCGCCGTCTCGACATGACGGTGCTGTCGACCACCCGCAACCCAGACCGCGCCGACGTTCTTCGCGAGGTCGGGGTGCAGCACCCGCTGGTGGACGACGGTGATGTCGCCGCCCAGGTCCGTAGCCTCATCCCCGACGGGGTCGACACGGCGCTTGAGCTCGTCGGTACGCCCACCCTGCCCGACACGCTTCGAGCGACCCGGGTGCATGGCGTGGTGTGCTTCACGGGGATGTTGTCGAACCAGTGGACGGTGCGCGACTTCTACCCCATCGAGTACCTTCCGCGCGGGGTGCGGCTCACCGCCTACAGCGGCGACGCGACCGACCTGCCGCCCTCCGTACTGCAGGAATTCCTCGACGACGCGTCGGCCGGTCGGGCCAGCGTGCCGATCCACCGCACCTACCGTCTGGAGGAGATCACTGAAGCCCACGCCGACATGGAAGCCGGGCGAGCAACCGGAAAGCTCGTCGTGCTGCCATGACGGGCCCGGTGACTTGCACCCCTGAGCGAAGGCGGCGCCGGCATACACGGCCTCGTCCGTAGGTTTCCGTCAGAGGACGGATCAATGAGCGAGCAACGCTCCAAAATCGAAGTCTGGCGCGAAGCGAAGACTCATTGACCCCGAGCACTACCGAAGGTAGGACTCGAACCGGGAACCAGACCACCGCCCCACCCTCGATAACATGAGCCCGCCACGAACCCAGGAACGACACCCGCCCACACCCACCATCCCAGAAGTACCACAACAGCTCCGCTGGTGTGGTACTTCCAAGGAACTCAGGAGGTGTTCCCCGGCGGGAACACCTCCTGAGTTCCCGCCCTCGTAGCTCAGGGGATAGAGCACTGGTTTCCTAAACCGGGTGTCGTAGGTTCGAGTCCTACCGAGGGCGCATGTTGCGAACCATCAGAGACTGGGCATTCACGATCCCCTTCTTCGTCGCCTTCGGTCTGATTCTGGCCGTATACGACCTTGCGATGCGGGTGGGGCGACGCTTGGGACCTCGCGCCATGGCGACCGTGGTCTCGAGCCTGCAGAGATCACTGGTACGTGCCATCCGGATTTGTGGAACCCGGTTGGAGGTAGAGCGAGATCCCGGGATCCAACCGGGAAAGCCATATCTGATCTTGAGCAACCACCAGAACATGTTCGACATACCGATCTTCGGTTCCGAGCTGTACGGGAACTTCGTCAAATACGTGGCCAAGATCGAGCTGGGGGGCTTCATTCCCAGCATCTCTTACAACCTGAAGTACGGCGGCAACGCACTCATCGATCGCTCGGACCGGCGCCAGGCGGTGGCCGCCATCACAGAGCTGGGCCGCCGAACGGAATCGGACGAGGTGGCAGCGCTGATCTTTCCCGAAGGCACGCGGGCCCGCGATGGCAACCCTGCCCCGTATCGGGTCGCCGGTGCCAAGGCCCTCCTGCGCGCGGCGCCGAACGTACCGGTCCTGCCGGCTGCGATCGACGGCACCTGGAAACTGGGACGCAACAACTTCACCCCGGTGCCCTTCGGCACGACGGTCAGGATCGCCCTGGGTGCACCAATCCAGCGAGAGCCCGAGGACGAGCTGGTCCTCATCAATCAAGCCGAAACGTGGATGCGTGCCAAGCTCGACGAGTGGCGTCAGATCGAGCCGGCGATGACCGAGTCAGACTGACGGAAGAACGCCGACCGGGACATCACTTGATCGGCGCCCAGCATCCGAGCGCGAGTCATGGCGTCCGCATCAACATGTGGGCCGAATGCGACAACCCGGTAATCGGCGGCAGCGGAAATGGCCTGCTCGGCGTCGGGATGGGCCAGGTCGATCAGTACCTGCACAGGAGATCGACCGAGCGATCGCTCAAGCTCCTCCGCATCGGAGACCGGTTCAAGGACAAGACCGTGTGCTGTGGCGATGGCCTCGACTCGCGACCGGTCCATCAGGTTCGAGGTGAGCATCACGACCGACCGAGACCGCATGGCCTGGGCCTTGGCCGCTCCCCAGGCGAGGTGAGCTTCCCACACCTCGTCTCCCAGAGCGGCGGACGAGGCGGGGGCGAGATCGTATAGGTCCCCCGGCAATGCCCTGATTGCTCCTTCGTCCCGGGTTGGCACCGGTACGCCTGCCTCCCGGAGAGCTTCATTCGGTCCCGCCAGCGCGGCCTGGAAGAGCTGGAGGGGGCCTTGCCGCTGCTGGGTGGCGGGCTGCGACAGAAGCGAATTGAGCGCCTCGCCCAATTTGGTCACTGCTTCTTCGACCCGTTCCGTAGGCACCGGTGGGTAGCCGTGCTCTACCAGGCGGCGTTCGACGTAAGGCCGGAACGCCTCCACCATCAGGGTTGCCAGCCGCTGTCCGGCCTCATCAAAACGCTTCATCACCGGCCAATCTACGACGATGCTCTACGGGACGATCTACCAAACGGGGTGCCGTGCACCGCAGACACATACTGCTCATGCTCGCCTGCATGGTGCTGGCGGGATGTCGAATCGACACCAACATTTCTGCGCGGATCACCGACGACGGAATCGGACTCATCGACATCGTGGTTGAGGCCGACGAGGAATTCGCGTCGAACTACGCGTTGACCGGTCGCGACCTCGACCTGGAGATCAGGCGCCGGGCTCTGGACATTCCCGCCCTCACCCTGGTCGATTCGACCGACCTCTCCTGGCAGCTGCGAGGCGTCACTCGTACCCCGGAGGAACTCGCCGAGCTCATCGAGAACTTGTCGCCGTCGTTTGAAGACGTGTCAATCGTGCTAGACGATCAGAACAGCTTCACCGCCGATTTCAACGCCTTCGCCACCGGCGAGGAAATTGCCGAGGTCCTGCGAGGCGTCGACCCTTCCGAGATCAATGCCGACGTGCAGGTGGTCCTGGCGCTCGACCTCCCGGGAGAGCTGATCAGCAGCAACGGGGACCGGACTGTGAACAACAAGACCGTCGAGTGGAGCCTCGGTATGTCGGACGACCGGGCCTTGCTGGCCAGCACCGACCCGGGCGCGTCATTCCCCTATTGGATTCTGCTCGTGGTCATCGTCTCACTGGCGGGCGGCTGGTTCCTGCGGGGCATCTTCGGCTATCTCGAGGAGCGAACGGCCCTGGCCAGCGAAACCCCCGACCTCCCGAAGGCCGCCTAGCCGCTGAATACCTGAACGACCATCAGGCCATACGGGCCTTTCACGGCACCCACCCCCACGGAGTCGAATCCCGGGTGCAGAACGTTGTCGCGATGGGACCGGCTCTCCATGAGGCCCCGCTGGACATCGGCGGAGTCCGACGCCAGAGCGAAGTTCTCTCCCACCACCGACGCTGAGACCTTGGCCAGTCGAACCCGGTCGACCAGCGTCTCGCCTCCCGCCGACGTGTGAGAGAGCACCCCGCTCTCATACATGTCCTCGGCGTGGCCCAGGCCGACCTCGGCCAACGCGGCGGACCACAAGAGAGGAGGCAAACCGGCTTCGGCTCGATCGTTGTTCAACCGCCGGAACACTTCACGGGCGGCGTGCGCATCGAAGGAGACCTGATCGAGGCCAACGGGAGGCAACGTGTGTGAACCGTTCGCCGGCAGCGTGACGCGCTCGGCTCCGACCGCCTCACGGAGGTTCAGCAGCAGCTCGATGGCACGGTCATCGGAGAGGACAGCCAGCAGGCGTTGGGTGGGACCATCGGTGCTGACCAAAGCCGATGCCACCGACGAGCCGTCAATCGACTCCTCCACGGCATTGAACGGCAGCAGCAGACCGAGCGAGAGCAGGATGGTTGCCAGGATGCCGCCCCACACCACGGCCAGACCGGCACCCGCCAGCCGGTTGCTCAATCTGAGGCCGGGCAGGTCGACGAGTTTCTGGAGGCGGGCGGCGATCAGGGAGGCAAGCACGCCTACACCTACGAAAATGAGCCCGCCGGAAATGAGTCGAGCCGCCCAGGGAGAGGCCCCCAGCACCGAACTCAGTGCATCGCCGGTCGGGTAAGAAAAGCGAAATGCAAGCAGAAGACCGGCGAGCGCGCCGGCCAGGTCCATCGCCTCCCGCACGAAGCCCCGCCAGTATCCGCGTACAGCCAGCAGGGCGAATACGGCGCCCAACACCATGTTGAGCACCGCGCAACATTAGGTATGAATTTCGCGTTCTGAGAGACAATCGGTCACCAACGGTCAGTCGTCGTCTTCGACAACCCGTGCCTTGATGCGGTCGGCGACCGGCGACGTGGGAACAGACATGATTGCTTCCTGCGCCTCCTCCCAAGACTGGCCGAGCATGCGGGTGCGCCACCAATGCCCCATCAACACCTTGAGCACCGCCACCGTCGGGACCGCCAACAGCACCCCCAGCAGGCCGGCGAGTTGCCCTCCCGCCAACAACGCGACGATCACCACGACCGGATGCAGCCGAACTGTGACGCGCATGACGAGCGGGCTCACGACATGATTGTCGAGTTGCTGTACGACGATGGCGATGAGCCCGGCCCACAGCGCTTTGGACGGGTCTCCCGACGACAATCCGGCCAAGCCCCCGAGCAGGCCCCCCACCCAGGGACCCACGAATGGGATCACATTGAGAATCCCGCTCAGCAGGCCAATGATCAGCCAGAAGGGGAGATCGATCGCCAGAAATCCGAGGCTCATTGCGATACCGACGATCAACGCCACGAGCAGCTGGCCGCGAACGAAACCCCCGACCACGGCGTTGACCTCGTGGCCCAAGAACAGCGCTTCGCCACGCCACTCCTCCGGCACCAGGCTTCTCAGGGCCTCGCGTGACTGGGGGAGATCCGACAGAATGTACAGCGCCAGCACCGGCACCAACAGAATGATGACCAGCCATTCGAAGACGCTGAGGGTCAGTTCACCGAGACGTCCGACCTGCTCTCCGATCAGCCCAGCGTTCTCAGAACTGCTGAGCCATTCGCCGACCTCTTCTGGAGTCGGCAACGCCAGGTCGCCTGGCAGTTGGCTCGCGAGATCCTCCAGAACGACGCTGGCGTCCTCGACGATCATGGGAAAACGATCGACGAACTGACTGCCCTGGTCGGCGACAATCGGGATGACGAGCATGCCCGCAACCGTGAACACCGCCCCGACCAGCAGATACGACAAGCACGACCCGAGCAGCCTGTGCAGTCCCCATCGTTCGAAGCGATCGACAAATGGGTTGATGATGTAGATCAGGGCTCCAGCAAAGACCAGGGGCGGAAAGATGATCGCCACATGGGAGCCCGCCCAGATCAATACCCCCAGAAACGCAAAGATCCCCAGGAGCTGCCAAGCCACCGTACCGACCCGCTTGATGCTCTCGGTATTCATCGAGCGAGCTTACCGATTCGAGGGGATGACGAGATCGGCGGGAGGGAGGTCGGCTAGCCCTGACCTGGATCCCATTGTTCGAGGGTTTCGACGATGTCGGCTGTCCGCCGT
Source organism: Acidimicrobiia bacterium (assembly GCA_041609995.1). Taxonomy (GTDB): domain Bacteria; phylum Actinomycetota; class Acidimicrobiia; order Spongiisociales; family SHLN01; genus JABDOU01. The sequence goes on along the minus strand of JBFIPU010000047.1, from coordinate 6,619 downwards.
TCCTCCCGAAGCCGCCGCAACCGCTTGACGGTCAGCGGGGCATGGAGCATGGCGGCCGGCGAGTCGATCAGGCGACGCAGGATCTGGTAGTAGCGCGTCGCCGACATGGTCAGCTGCTCGCGAATCGCCCGGTCTTTCGGACCCGGGTACAGCCACCACGAGCCCTCGAAATCCAGGACCTGTTTCTCACGGTCTGAAAGCACGGCAAGAGGTTAACGCCGGAAAATTACACGCATGTGTTTTTGCCGACCGCACGCGAGCTGGCGAAGGGAATCGAACCCTTGACCTGCTGATTACAAATCAGCTGCTCTGCCGACTGAGCTACGCCAGCGTGAGCCAAGAGCGTACTTCGCCGGCAGCTTGGATCGTATCAGGACTCCCACCAGTTCCAGCGCGACACCTCCACCACGATGAACGGGCCCGCCGGTGCCGCAGCGCGGTATTGGGCGTATTTGGCCACCAGAGCTCGCAACAGTCCTTCTGGAAGGTTTTGACGCACCGAGGCCTCGCCATCGGCTCGGACCCACCACAGATCGGCCCAGGAATCCTCATAGCCGTCGGCGAGAACCGAGACCCGTGGGTCGAATCCGATGTTGTCGAGCCGTTTGAGAGCCCTCGTTGTCTTGGGTTTGTGATCGACACCGGTCACGATTAGTCCCTCTTCGACGGCGAACACCACCGGGACCACGTGTGGCCCATTCGGTCCGACCGTCGCCAGATGCCCCACCCTGGCAGCTGCAAAGCGCTCACGCGCAGCCGACTCGTTCACAGCCCGAGACGGTAGCCGACTAGCCGGCTCCTCGTCCTGCGCGGGCGCGGGCGGCCTCATACAGGGCAACTGCCGCCGCCACCGAGGCATTCAGGCTCTCGGTTGCACCGGCCATGGGAATGGAGGCAACCACATCGACACGGTCTTTCACCAGCCTGCTCAGGCCGGTTCCTTCTTCGCCCAACACCAGTGCCACGGGGTCACCCAGCACCCTGACCTCCGCAATGTCCAAATCGGCCCCGGCATCGAGGCCCACGGTCCACACGTCGAGGCCCTTCAAGCGTTCGATGGTGTCGCCGATCGACGACACCATTGCCACCGGCAGATGCTCGAAAGCCCCCGAAGCGGCCTTGAAGGCCAGGGGCCCCAGTGGCGCCGAACGCCGGCCTGCGACCACCAGCCCGGTGGCGCCGAACGCGGCAGCCGACCTGGCAACGGCTCCCACATTGCGCGGATCCGTGAGGTGATCGAGCACCATGATCAAGGCGCCTGGTCCCGCCAGGTCGTCGACTGCAACCGGTCGGATGGGCACGCAATGGGCGACGACACCCTGCGGTCGATCGGTGTGTGCCAGGTCGCGCGCGTCCTTGATGACCTCGATCTCGACCTGGGCTTTGCGCGCCAAATCGGTCAACTCGGTGAGATCTTTGCGACCCCGCTCCACAAATATCCGCTTGACCCGGCCGGCCGCCAGGGCCGCCCGGACAGCGTGGATACCCTCGACCCTATTGCCGATGCCAGCGGGTGCCATCGGCTGCGTCTTCCAAGACGATCCCCAGGGCGCCGAGCGCATCGCGGATGCGGTCGGATGTGGAGTAATCCCGTTCGAGTCGAGCCTCTTGCCGACGCTCGATCAACCGGCCGATCAGATCACCATCTTCCTCGACACCCATCTCCTCGGCCAGAGACCGCAGCTCGGCTTCCAGGTCGGTCAGATCGGCCACCGGCTCGACCAGACCCAGGACCTCCATGATGGCGTCGAAGGCGGCCACCTGGGCCTCCGGGATCTCCCCGCCGTCGAGGGCCGTGTTCCCCCTGCGTACGAGGTCGAACAGCACGGCCAAAGCTCCTGCGGTGTCTAGGTCATCGTCCATGGCGGAACGGAAGTCGGCGATGGCAGCCGGGTCTGGCTCCGCCGTGACCGGCCGGCCGACGCGGCGCCGAAAGGCCCACAGACGTTCCAGCGAGGCCTCGGCGTCCTGCATGACCTCGGTGGTGTAGTCAACGGGCTTGCGATAGTGGCTTCGTAGGTAGAAGAGGCGAATGGCCAGTGGTGGGTGCTCGTCAAGCATTTGGGCGAGATCCACGACATTGCCGACCGATTTGGACATCTTCTCGCCGGCCAGATTGATGAAACCGTTGTGGATCCAGTATCGACAAAACGGAACACCGGTAGCGGCCTCCGATTGGGCCACCTCGTTCTCGTGGTGGGGGAAGACGAGGTCGATGCCGCCTCCGTGAATGTCGAAGCCGTCACCGAGATAGGTCCGGGCCATGGCCGAGCACTCGATGTGCCAGCCGGGGCGACCGTCACCCCATGGGGACGGCCACGACGCCTCGCCCCGCTTGACCGCCTTCCACAAGGCGAAGTCGAGAGGGTCTTCCTTGTGCTCTCCAGCCTCGATCCGGGCCCCAGAGATCAGTTCATCGATTCGGCGGCCCGAGAGCTTTCCGTAGTCCTCGAAACTGCGGACGCGGAAGTACACGTCGCCCCCGGCCTCGTAGGCGGCTCCCTTGTCCACGAGCTGTTGGATCAGGGCGACGATCTCGTCCATGTGTTCCGTCACGGTGGGTCGGACGTCGGGATCTTTCACCCCCAGGCGACGGTAGGCATCGATGAACTGGGAGCTCGACTCCGTCACCAGGTCGGTCCATGCGATGCCTCGCTGTTCGGCCTGCTCAAAGATCGTGTCGTTCACGTCGGTCACGTTGGACACGAAATTGACCTCGAAGCCGAGCCAGGTGAGGTACCTGCGAAGCACGTCGAAGACGACCGGACCGCGGCCGTGTCCGATGTGGGGAGCGGCCTGCACCGTGGGACCGCACAGGTAGATGCCGATGCGACCGGGGTCGCGGGGAACCAGGGTCTGCAGCTCGCGACCCAAGGTGTTGAATACCTGCATCGGCGCGAGCCTATTCGCTCAGGACCCATCTGCTTGCCCCATACAATGCGCCCATGCCCGGCTGGTTCGATCATCCCATCCCCCTCGTTCTGGGGCACCGGGGGTCCCGCTCGACGACTCGCGAGAACACGATCAAGTCGTTTCGACTGGCCCGGGAGGAAGGGGCGGATGGGTTGGAGCTCGACGTCCGGCGGACTGCCGACGGAGTCGTCGTGGTTCATCATGACGCCGACACCAGAGACGGCTTGTTGATCGTCGATACCGGTTTTGCCGAGCTGCGCGACTCCGATCCCGATATTCCGACGTTGTGGGAAACGCTCGAGGCAACCACCGACATGTTGATCAACGTCGAGATCAAGAATCACCCGGCAGAACCCGGGTATGGGTTGGCCCTCGTGGACGCCACCCTCGATGCCATCGGCCGACACCGGGACCGAGTCCTCGTCTCATCGTTCGACCCGGCCACGGTGGAGCGGGTACGGGAGCTCGATCCGACCTTGCCACGCGGCCTCATCACCGACACCGAAGTGGACCCGATGGACTTGCTCGGAGCAATCGAGATCCACGCCCTCCATCCCTTTCACCTGGCGATCCAGGACGTCCACGCGCTGATGGAGGCCGCCGGTGAGATCGCCATCAACCCGTGGACGGTCAACGAGGAAGAAGACATTCAGCGCCTGGTTGACGGCAACGTCACGTCGGTGATCACCGACTATCCGGCCCGCGCCCGCGCCATCGTCGGAAACATCTGACCGTATCTGACCGTCAGGAGGTGGCGAGCCGGGCTCGGTAGCCCGGGTGGGCGACCGCCGTGCTCAGCCATCCCCTCCCTGAGGCCCCAGCAGGGCGACCGCCTGAGCGGCTGCCGCAGCACCGTCGCCGACAGGACCCAACCGATCCGTGGTCGTGGCCTTGACCGATACATTCCCGGCTTCGAGGCCGAGGCTGTCGGCCAGCCGGCGCCGCATGGCATCGCGATAGGGTGCCACCCGGACCTCCTCGATGATGATCGTTACGTCGACATTCACGATCGAGAATCCGCCTCCGGCGATCAGACCGGCGACTCGGGTCAGCAACTCCATGCTGTCAGCGCCGTGCCACCGAGGGTCGGACGAGGGGAAATGATCTCCCAGATCCCCCAGCGCCGCCGCCCCCAGCAATGCATCGGCCACCGCATGGGCCGCCACGTCGGCGTCGGAAGTGCCGATGAGGCCATACGGCGCCTCGATCTCAACGCCGAGCAAGCGCATGGGCCCGTCTCCTCCGGTGGCGTGAATGTCGTAGCCGTGCCCGATCCTCATCGCAGACCCAACAGCGCTTCCGCCATCTCGAGATCTTCGGGGTAGGTGATCTTGAGGTTGTGGATCTCACCGGCAACGACCCGCACGTTGTGCCCTTGAGCCTGGACGAGTTGGGCGTCGTCGTGGGCGTCTCCGGGCACCGAATCATGGGCGGCCCGCAGAATGTCGAGGCGAAACCCTTGCGGCGTCTGGACCGCCACCATCCCGGTGCGGTCTACGTGCCCCGTGATGAGATCCCCGTCCACGCGCTTCAATGCATCATTGACCGGCACCGCCGGAATGACCGCCACCGCGCCCTCCTTCAGCGCCTCGAGAACGCGGCGCACCAGCGCAGCAGATGCGAGGGGACGGGCGGCGTCGTGGATGAGGACGTGTTCCGCCGACGGGATGGCACCGACACCTGCCAGGACCGAGTCACGCCGGCGAGCCCCACCGATGACCCCGTCTGGCACTTCACCGACAACGACGACACCGGTGCAACCCCCATCGAGCAGCGCATTGCGCGCTCGTTTCCAGAGTGCCAGACCACCCAGCTCGACGGCGTGTTTGGGACGCCCGAATCGGCTGCCGGAACCGGCCGCGACGACCACTCCCCAAGCAGAAAGCGGCCGGCTCACGCCGCCCGACGGGCAAACAGCATCCGGCCGACCCTCGTCCGCAGTGCATTCGAGATCTCGACATCCACCGTCTGGCCGACCATGTTCTCGGCATCCTGGATCACAACCATGGTCCCATCGCTGAGATAGCCTACGCCCTGGCCTTCTTCGTTCCCGACGCGTTCGATCGTCACCGTGATCCGATCCCCGACGGCGGCCTCAGCACGCATCGACTCTCCCAGAGATTGCGGATTCAGTATTCCGATGTCGCGTAACGACGCCGCCTGGCCGAGGTTCGAGTCGGTGGTCACGAGGGTTGCCCCCGTCCGGTCGGCCACCGTCAGCAGCTTGGCGTCGATCTCCTCATGCTCAGGAACGGTGGCCTCCAGAACGGCCAGCTCGATCCCGGCCACGTTCCGCAACGCCTCCAGCACGTCGAGCCCGCGACGGCCGCGACGACGACGGCTGTCGGCCTGGGCGTCTGCCATGGCCTGCAGTTCGTCGATCACGAACTCCGGAAGCCAGAGCCGGCCCTGCATCAGTCCGGACTCGGCGAGGTCGAGGATGCGGCCATCGATGGCGGCAGACGAGTCCAGCAAGTAGGCACGCGCATCCGAGCCGATGCTGTGGCTCGGGAGAGGGGTGTTGGGTCGCAGGCCAAATGAGCCGAGCATGCCCTGCGACCGACCTACGAACACCTTCCCGGTGAAGGCGGCGGCCAACAGAACGACGAGTGCTCCCAGCGGCCACGCGTAGAGCTCCGGCAGAAGGACGATGATCGGAATGGACAACACGAGGCCGACCAGCATGCCGATCGTCACGCCGATGGATCCCGTGAGGATTTCGGCGCTGGACCGCTGCGGCGCAATCGCCTTCGGAGCGACCTTGAGGGCCCGACCCACCAACCGGCCGAAGCCTCCGCCGACCACATAGCCGGTGCCGGCTCCGACGACAGCGCCCATCACCTGTGCCTCGAAGGCACCCCCCACCGAGTAGCCCATGGCCGTGGCCGTCAGCGTTATCAGCAGTCGGACTGCCTCGACGATCACGGTCGACCTTTCAGGGGCCGGGTCAGTCCTCTTCGACCTCGATCTTGGGAATTGCCCGGGTGATCTTTGCCAGGGCCTCTTCCTCGGTGACGTTGAGCGAGAATTGGAGCTCGCTCGACAGGATCGAGTGCGCTTTCGAGAGCATGCGTTTGAGCGCCGGTGAGATCCCTTTGGTCTGCTGGGCGTAACTCAGGTCGCGCACAACTTCGGCGACTTGGAAGATGTCGCCCGAGTTGATCTTTTCGGTCAAAACCTTGTACCACCGGCTCCAGTTACTCCCCGCTTCTTCTGGCTCTTCTCGAAAGACACTGAACACCTTCCTGGTCATGTTCTTCGAGATCACCGGGCGCGTGCCCAGCTCTTCAGCCTTGTCGACCGGCACGCGGACGATCAATTGGTCAGTGGCTACCTCGAGAACGAAGTACTCCACGTTCTTACCATCGACAGGAATCCGCTCCTTCTTTACGATGGTGGCTGCTCCGTGATGTGGATAGACGACCTTGTCGCCCGCCTTGAAGCGAGACGGCTTTCTCTTCGGCGCAGGAGCGGAAGGTTCCGGCTGGTCCGAGGCCTTCCCCGCGCGGGCGCCACTCTTGGCTGCCGGCTTTCGGGCCGGTGATCTTTTGGCCGCAGGCTTCTTCGCCGCAGGCTTCTTCGCCGCAGGCTTCTTCGCCGCAGGCTTCTTCGCCGCAGGCTTCTTCGCCGCAGGCTTCTTCGCCGCAGGCTTCTTCGCCGCAGGCTTCTTCGCCGCAGGCTTCTTGGCCGCAGGCTTCTTGGCAGC
>JBFIPU010000046.1:0-19031 GCA_041609995.1 Acidimicrobiia bacterium | reverse complement strand
GAGTGCCTGCGTTCGATGCCGGCGGCGGTGTCGTGGTTTCCCACCAACTGGTACTGTCGCTGACGTTCGATCATGCCTTCGTCGACGGCGGGCCGGCGGCGCAGTTTCTCAGGGACCTGGTCGTTGCGCTCACGACGCCGCCAATGTCTGGTTGAACGCCCGGGTTTCGCCCCTGTTTTCGAGTTGAGGACTCATCGACCGACTGTGTCTGTGTGTCGCGTGGCGGGTAGGGCAAGAGCGGCGGCCGGGGTGGAAAGCCCCTCGGTTAGCGCTGTCACTTGCCGAGGGCGGCGCCGATCTCATCGAGGATCACCGGGTCATCGATGGTGGCGGGCATCGTCCACGGCTCATCGTCGGCGATCTTGCGCATCGTGGACCGGAGTATCTTGCCCGAGCGGGTCTTGGGGAGACGCGCGACGACGTGAACGGTCTTGAGAGCGGCGACCGGGCCAATGGTCTCCCGAACCGTGCCCACCAGTTCGGACGCGATCTCCTCGTGGGTCCGATCGACCCCGGCACTGAGGACGACGAAGGCGACCGGAATCTGGCCTTTGATGTCATCGGCGACACCGATGACGGCACATTCGGCCACGCTCGGATGTGAGGCCACCGCTTCTTCGATGGCTCCGGTTGACAACCGATGCCCGGCCACGTTGATGATGTCGTCGATGCGGCTCATGATCCACAGATAGCCGTCCTCGTCGCGGTACCCGGCATCGGACGTGAGGTAATAGCCGGGATAGGCGTCGAGATATGCCTCCCGATATCCGCTGTCGTTGTTCCAAAGCGTCGGGAGCGTGCCGGGAGGAAGCGGCAGCTTGGCAACGATGTTTCCGATCGTGCCGTCTGGCACCTCATCACCGTTCTCACCGAGTACCCGGATGTCCCAGCCCGGTACAGGAAGTGTGGGCGAGCCCGGCTTCACCGGCATCGGCTCGAGGCCCATCTGGTTGGACACGATCGGCCACCCGGTCTCGGTCTGCCACCAATGATCGATGACAGGAATACCAAGTCGCTCCTCGGCCCAATGTAGCGTGTCGGGGTCGCAGCGTTCGCCGGCCAGGAACAGAGCGCGCAACGTCGACAGATCCCACGGCTTCAAGTATTCCCCCTGCGGGTCATCTCGCTTGATGGCGCGAAAAGCAGTCGGGGCCGTGAAAAGGGCAGCGACGTCGTGTTGGGACGCCACCCGCCAGAACGCTCCCGGGTCGGGAGTGCCGACCGGCTTTCCCTCGTATAGCACCGTGGTGTTGCCGTGGATCAGTGGCGCATACACGATATAGGAGTGGCCCACCACCCATCCCACATCTGACGCCGCCCAAAAGACCTCGCCCGGATCGACCCCGTACACGTTCTTCATCGTCCAGTTGAGGGCGACCGCGTGGCCACCGTTGTCGCGCACCACTCCTTTGGGGTGACCGGTGGTGCCGGATGTGTACAGGATGTAGAGGGGATCGGTGGCGGCCACCGGGGTGCAACCGATCAGTTCGGCTGCACCGACGACTTCGTCCCAGTCGAGATCGCGTCCCGGGATCAAGGTGGCCGGCGCCTGCGGTCGTTGCAGGATGATGGATTTGTCGGGAGTGTGCCGGGCGATTTCCATCGCGCGGTCGAGGAGCGGTTTGTACTCGATGACCCGATTCACCTCGATGCCACACGACGCCGAAACGACGACCTTCGGTTCGGCGTCGTCGATCCGGGTCGCCAACTCGTTGGCGGCAAAACCACCGAACACCACCGAATGGGGGGCCCCGAGCCTGGCGCAGGCCAGCATGGCGATGACGGCTTCCGGGACCATCGGCATGTAGATCAGTACCCGATCGCCTTTACCAACCCCTTGCCCGGCCAGTGCCCCGGCAAACCGGGCAACGCGATCTTGCAGCTGGTGAAAGGTCCACGATTCCACGGTTCCTGTCACGGGGCTGTCGTAGATGAGAGCGGTTTGGTCTGCCCGGCCGTTGGTCATGTGCCGATCCAGCGCGTTGTAACAGGTGTTGAGCGTCGCACCGGTGAACCATCGATAGAAGGGTGCCTTGTCGTCGTCGAGCACGCGGTCCCACCGCCGCTCCCAGGTGATCGACTCGGCCGCCTCAGACCAGAACCCTTCGGGGTCTCTCAGCGAGCGCTCATAAGCGGACCGGTAACCCACGAATCGGCCTTCCTCTCAGGTGCGATCGAGTTTCGCATGGGTGGGCGCGGGTGGCAATGGCGATGGTACTGACGAACCCGAGGTGGGGGCGTACGCTCCGGTAGCGGATAGCGCCATCGAGGTTGTGACAACCTCCCCAACTGCACATGAGTCGCCATTCGAATTCGACGGTGCGAACTCGGCTATTGATCGAACTGACCAGCCAGTTCTCGGTTTGGTTCAGCCATCGGTCTAGATCGCCAATGCGCGATTTTCACCCAGAAGCCGGGCCGGAGACCGTGGAAGGTCTCCGGTCCGGCCCCGGGATGCTTCTTGCTTGCTGAGAGCGGGTTACCGACGCTCTTTGGCAATATTCACGGTGAGATTCCGACCTTCGAAATCCCTCCCGTCGAGCGACGAAATCGCCTTCTGCGCGGCTTCACTCGACTCCATCTCGACAAAGCCGAAGCCGCGCGAGCGGCCGGTTTCCCGATCACTTATCACCGCGGCTTTGGTGACCGTACCGTGCTCGGAGAACAACCGTTCGAGGTCATCCGAGCCGGTTGAATACGCGAGATTCCCCACGAATAGATTGGTGGACATTGCATGCTCCTTTGTGAGCTGAACCGTCGATATGGCACCCAGCGAACCGAGCACACGGGATCAGCCACGAGGACAGAAACCGGGATTACTCAGCTGCGATATTCGACGGAAGGACATCGAGAGCGAGGCGAGGCACGAAATGGTCGTGCGTTGGCGCATAGCATAACCCCTCAGCCCGCATCGCGGGGCGTGATCTGGATCTCACCAGCAGGACGATCCCCGGGCCGAACACCGGGCTCGCTCCTCGTCGGAGGTGGGCAGCGGGGTTCGCAGGCGAGTTCAAATCCGAATGGCGCCGGTGTCGGGCGTCTGGCCCTCGTTGCCACCTAACCCGGCCTCGGTCTTAGCCCCTCCGCCCTCAATCGATCGCAGAACGAGCCGGGCGTCGGAGCCTCGGATGCTCGCTCAGCATCCGCTGAGCAGGTCAGGGGGATGGTCGCGCCGCGTCGAGCAAGCGAAGCAACTCCATCGGCAGCGGGAATATCAGTGTCGAGTTTTGCTCGGCGGATACTTCGGTCATGGTCTGCAGAATTCGAAGCTGCATTGCCGCCGGGTGGTCTTCCAACAGCTCGGCAGCTTCGGCCAACGTCATGGCCGCTTCCTTCTCACCTGCGGCGTGAATGACCTTGGCGCGCCTCTCACGTTCCGCTTCGGCCTGGCGGGCCATCGCCCGGCGCATCGCGTCCGGAAGTTCCACGTCTTTCACCTCGGTCAGGCTCACCTTCACGCCCCAGGGGTCGGTCAAGCTGTCGATGATCTGCTGAAGGCGCCGATTGATCTCGTCGCGGTTGATGAGCAGCTCGTCGAGGTCGGCCTGGCCAATGATCGAACGAAGAGTTGTCTGGGCCACCTGTGAGGTTCCAAACCGGAAGTCCTCGATTTCGAGTATGGCTTTGTTGGGATCTACAACGTGAAAGTAGGTGACTGCGTTGACCCGAACGGTGACATTGTCACGCGTAATGATGTCCTGCGGTGGGATATCCAGCGTCACCGTGCGCAGACTGACTCGCAGCAAGCGGTCGACAATCGGAATGATGAAGATCAGTCCAGGACCCCGAGCCTCTCCGGTAACCCGTCCGAGGCGGAAGAGAACTCCGCGTTCATACTCGGGGAGAATCTTGATAGATGCCCGCAACAACGAAACGAGGAGGACGGCGGCAATCGCCAGGCCGATCGCGGTTTCATTACTCATGGTCACTACCCATAGTCGGCTCCATTCGATTCGACGATCAACTCGAGCCCCTCGACCGCAATCACCCGAACGGTATCCCCGGCGTGCAGATCGCCCGACGACGTACGGACAGACCACCAGGCCCCGTCGAGGAACACCGAACCGGTCCGTCCCTGCGCCTCCTTCACGGTAGCAGGCCTCCCGATCAGGGTTCCCGGTCCGGTCGTGGCAGGGCGGAGCCGGGCTTTGAGCGCAGCTCTCCCGGCGATCGTCGTCGCGCCCCCCACGACCAGAGCGGCCGGCCACAGTACCGGCGGGCTGACTGCCACGGGCCCTTCAAAAAGGAAGATTCCGGCAAGGATCAGGGCGATGGTTCCACCGGCGGCGAGAACCCCGACTCCAGGAACGAAGATCTCGCCGATCAGCAGAGCGATGGCCAGGATGAGCAACGCGATTCCGGCCGTGGTCACGGGCAGCACGCTGAGCGCGAAAAACCCGAGGAGCAGCAGGATCGCACCAACGATGCCGCTGAAACCGAGGCCGGGATTGGCGACCTCGTAGATCACCGCCAATGTACCGATCGATAAGAAGAGCACCGCCAGGTTGGGATCGGCGATCTGGGCGAGCACCCGGCGCAGCGTGGACATCTCGTAGAGCTCGGGTATGACATCTGCGGTGGCGAGGGTGACCTCGGCGCCGAGCACCTCCACGGTCATCCCGTCAATCGACCTGAGCAAGTCGTCGAGGTCATCGGCAATCCGATCGACGACAGCCTGTTCGAGCGCCTCGTTGGCTGTGATCGAGGTGCCATCGCGCACGGCTGATTCGGCGAACTCGACACTCCGGCCTCGTCGCTCAGCAACCGAGGTGGCGAACGCGGCCGCATCGTTGATGACCTTGTCCGTGATCTCTCCGCCTTGGAGGTCAACCGGCGTAGCCGCGCCGATCGACGTCGCCGGGGCCATCGCGGCAACGTGGGCGGCCATGGCGATATAGGTGCCGGCCGAAGCGGCTCGCGCCCCTTCTGGCTCCACGAAAACGACAACCGGAACCGGCGCGTTGAGAAAGGTTTGGACGATCTCGCGCATCGAAGTATCGAGACCACCCGGCGTGTCGAGCGTGACGACGAGGATGGCGTTTTGTTCGTCCGCATGCTCGACCGCAGCCGCCAGATGGTCGGCTACCACGGGCGTGATAGCGCCGGAGATTTCTGTGACGACCACGCTCGACCCGGTCTGTGCCGAAGCTGGTGTCAGAAACGCAAGCAACAAACTTGTTCCGACTATCAGGAGACTGGCGGCTCGTGTCCACCGTTTCATGATCCGATTATCGCAGGTGGGCCGCACTACAACGCCCGGAACGATCCCCGCTGGGGCGCCGTAGCCCGACGTCGGCCCGGTTCGTTGCGCGTCGACGAGCCGCTCGAACACCACGAACCGAACGTGACCTCGGTGCCGACTAGCCGGCGACGCTCACAGGAGCCCAATGTACGTGCACGTATTTCCAGGCGTCGCCCTCGCGTCGATACACCTCGGTCGCATTCCATTGCGAGGTCAACGCACCGTCTTCTGCATAGGTGTGCCAGTTGGACGTCAACATGGCGAAGTCGCCAAGGATCCGGATCTGGACGTTCGGCATCTCATAGCGGGGTATGTCCATGGCGCCGACGAATTGTTCGACGTGGCGGCTCAAGGCTTCCTTGCCGTCGATCCTCGACCTGGTGGTGTGGTCGAACCAGGTCACGTCATCGGTGGCATTTTCGACGAACCCGTATGGATCTCCTCGAGCCCATCGATCCAGAACGGAACGCTCCAGCGCAAGTACTTCGTGGTTGGTGTCTACTTTCATGGTGGGTCCTCCTGAGACTCTGGGGTTTGGACGGAGGAGCTACACGGTCGTCGGTATCCCTGGGTGCCGATCAACCGCGTTCGTCCTCCACAACTCGATTACCGGATCCTGACCTCTGACCATCAACCCTACGCGGGGTCAAACGACGCAGGGGATACGCTTCCGCTCGTGCGGGGCCCTTCCTCACTCCATCGGCGACCAGTGGGCATGGACCATTTGCCAGGAGCCTCCGATCTTCTCCCGGATCTCGGTTGCATTCCAACTACTGGTCAGCGCCTGGCTGGCAGGGTCATATGTCTCGACCTGGAACGTGAAGATGGCAACATCACCTCGCAACGAGACTGCCGGATCGACAATCGCGTAATCAGACACCGGATACGTTCCGGTGAAGGACAACAGATGTTGCGCGACTGTCTCTCCGTCGATGCGTCCGGCGCTCCAGGGATCAAAGTACGTGCGGGCTGCCGCGAACTGAGCCACATACCCTTGCGGATCCACATCGTGGTAGTACTGATCCAGGGCCGCCGTTTCGAGACGGACGAGTTCCTCCAGTACCTGGGGCTCAGAGTTGGCGATCGAGGAATCCGAAACCGGTTGCCGACCCTCTGGATCCGCTGTGATGACGTTTCCCAGCACCTCGGGCTCCTCGGTGGCGGACGAGCCGCAGGCAGCGGCCGCTGTCGCCAACAGCACACCGGCGGCGGCGATCGAGAAGGTGTTCTTCAGCCGTTTCATGGTGAACCTCCTGTTGATTCGGCTGATGCGACTGTGCCTGCGATCGGTCAACAGCTTCTCAAGAATGCATCAACGGCCCGTCGACGATCAATGCATCAGCAGGTTGAACGAGCGGGACACCGCCACCGCCTCCTCGACGTCCATCTGGCGGCCTCTTTCCAGGGCAGCCGCAAGTGCCGCGGGTTCGAGTAGCCGTGATCCGACGGACCTGGCATCTTCGACTCCGATTGCTACAGGAAGAATCCCTCCCCCCGCCTTCTTGCGGAGTACGTCGACAGCACCCGCCAGTTCAACGGCGGGCTCGGGGAACTCAGGAGCCGCATACGCCGCCACGAAGTCGAGCAGCCATACGATCAGATGGGTGTTGTGGAGCCCAACAGCCTCCTCCACCCCCTCGAGGACGATCCGGAGTGCTTCTGTGCGATCACCGAGATGAAACGTGAGTGCGGCGAGCCCGACCAGCTGGGAGACCGCCATTGTCTGATCACCAGAGTCGCGAGCGATAGACAGCGATTCCAGCCACAGCTTGTGAGCAGCCTCCAATTCGCCCCGCCTCCACAACACGAAGGCCCGGGCCATCAGGACCTTCCCGATTCCCTCTTGTGAATCCAGCTCCTCGTACACGGTTCCGGCAGCTTCGGCGTATCCCTCACCTGCATCCAGATCTTGCTTCCAGTTGGCCGTCAGGCTCATGCTGTACAACGTCTCGGCCTCGTTGAGGCGGTCCCCAACGGTCCGAAAGAGATCTAGCGCTTCCTGGTAGTGGCGCAAGGTCTCTTCGTAGTCCCCTTGCCAGTACGTGAGCCCGGCCAATGCCACGAGTCCGTGCGCGCGGGATTGCGGCGAGGCATCGGAGTGCGCCAGGAGCTTGCCCAGCCAGTCCTTTCCCTCCACCAGTTGGTCGGTGCTCTGCCAGAACCGCCACAGGTGGCTCGCCAGTGCCAGCCCGAGGTTTGGTTCTCCTGAGGACAGCGCAAAGCCGAGCGCACATCTGAGGTTGTCGACCTCGGAAGCCAACCGGTCAACACCCCAACCTCGCGGCTCGCGGGTCAGTTCGGGCTCCACTTCGGCCGCCAGACGGAGATAGTGCTCGGCATGCCGCCGGCCTACGTCCCGTTCTTCACCCGCCGCGACCAGGGCTTCCGACGCGAACTCTCTCAGCATCTCCAGCATTGCGAGGCGGGCCCCTCCTGCGTCGGTCTTCCGGTAGATCAGACCTTTCGAACGCAGCGAATCGAGGCCATTGATGGCCGAGTCCTCGTCGATCCCGACGACATCGGCGGCGGCATCAAGGGTGAAGCCCCCTCTGAACACGCCGAGGCGTCGATACATGACCTGCTCGGATGCCTCGAGCAGGTCATGGCTCCAGGCGATGGCGTCGCGCATCGTATGGTGCCGCCCAACCGAGTCGGCCGGTCCGCCGGTCAGCAGATTGAGACTGCGCTCGAGGCGTTCGACGAGATCGCGCGGCGAGAGCAGCGCGACCCTGGCGGCCGCCAACTCGATGGCGAGGGGAAGCCCGTCGACCATTGTCGTCACGTCGGCCACGGCACCGGCGTTGCCGGCGTCGAGCGTGAAACCGGGATCAACGGCTCTCGCCCGAGCCGTGAACAACAAGACGGCGTCGTAGGACGACACCTCATGTGGATCCCGCTCGCCCGGCGGTGGAAGGGCAAGGGGAGGTACGCGGAACTCCTGTTCTCCCGACAGGCCCAGCGAGGCCCGACTCGTCACCACGATCGTCAGGTCCCTGGCGGCGTCGAGCAGCCGGCCTACCTGGGGAGCCGCATCGAGGATCTGTTCGAAGTTGTCCAGAACCAGCATCGCGCAACGCGGCGCAAAATAGGCCTCGACGGCGTCCCACGCTGACAAGTCCTCTTCCGGCTCCGGTAGCTCGAGCGCTCGACCGATCTCAGAACCGACCAGCCCGGCGTCATCGGTGGCGGCCAGGGGGACGAAGAACGTTCCATGCGGAAACCGGTCGGTGATGTCGTCGGCCACCTGCAACGCAAGCCGGGTTTTGCCCGACCCTGGCGCGCCGGTCAGGGTCAACAGGCGGGCATGTTCGAGCAATTCGATCGCCTGTTTGATCTCCCGCTGCCGGCCGATGAAACTCGTTCGCGGCCGTGGCACCAGACGAAGAGCCGATCCTGACCTCGGCTGGAGCAACAGAGCCGGATCATGGGCCAGGATCCGCTCCTCCATGTGTTGGAGTGCGGGCCCGGGCTCGACACCGAGCGCCTCCGCCAGCTGGTCCCGCGCGGATTGGTAGGTCCGCAAGGCATCCGCCTGACGGCCTGAGCGATACAAGGCCAGCATGAGCTGCTCCCAGAACACCTCCCGATAGGGATGCCGGGCAACCCGGTCCTGCAGTTCGGCTGCCACCTCGCCGTGTCTGCCCAGTTCCAGATCCGCCCACATCTGTTCTTCTTGTGCGTCGAGTCTGAGATTCTCGAGTCTCGTGACCTCCTCGCGGGCAAATGGCTCGTCTCGGACATCGGCGAGTGCCGGTCCTCGCCACATGTCGAGTGCCGATGCCAGCAGATCCGCAGCCATCTGCGGATCGCCCCGCACCAGAGCTGCACGTCCCTCGGTCAGATTGCGCTCGAACCGAATGGAATCGACTTCATCGTCTTCGACCCGCAGGTGGTAGCCGTGGCCAACGCGTTCCAATCGGTCGCGATCGACGCCCAGGCTCTTGCGGATTCCGGAGATGTACACGTGCAGCGCGTGTCGGGCGGTCTGCGGCTGATCTCCCGGCCAAAGGTCCTCGATCAGCCGATCCGCGCTGATCACGCGGGGCACGTCGATCAACAGCCGGACAAGCAGGGCTCGCTGGCGAGGAGAGCCGAGATCGACCCCTTCCCCTTGTTGAAGGACCTCGACCGCTCCGAGGATGTTGAAGTCAGGGGTCACTCATCTTCGAGGATACAGATCCGGCTGGTGCCTGGCACCGAGCCCCGGGGGGGGACCGACCACGCTGCAGTGTCCCCGCGCCTCAGTCGTGCGAGACCTCTTGACCGAAGATGACCTCGGCCCCGGCCGGGGTCGCGGCGTAGAAGAGGTCGAAGCCGTCCATCCCGGGCTCCTCGGAGACGCACGGCAACACCATCGCCTTGAACTGGTCGAGGTGCTGTTGGAAGCCGTCGGCGGCTTCGCGGGACGAGAACTGCGTGATCACCAGCACGTCGGCCGGATCAGCCGACCGCAGATACACGGCGTGCCAATCGGGGGCGTGCTCGCTGCTCAACGCGTCCTGTTCCCACTTCTGCACCTCGGTGGTGAACTCTTGCATGTGGCTTTGTCCCACCCGGCATTCCGTTACTACGAGGTATCGCATCGCGCTCACCCTATCCAATTCTCGGTGCTCGTGCCCACCCACCCTGGATACGCCACGGGGCGGCAGGCAACCAGGGCACAAGGCCACAAAGACGCGGCCCGGTCTCCGACTTGTACCATCCTCGGAATGGTGAAGGTGTTCCTGGCCGGCGACGTGATGATCGGCCGGGGGATCGACCAAATCCTGTCTCATTCTGTGGATCCGGCCATCAGTGAGCGGTACGTCAAGTCGGCTCGTGAATACGTCACACTCGCCGAGCGCGTCAACGGCAGGATCCCGCGGACAGTCGACGACTCTTATGTCTGGGGGGACATCCTGGCCGAGTTGGACGAGATGGCACCCGATGTGCGGATCATCAACCTGGAGACTGCTGTGACGGCTCGCGGCCGGCCGTGGCCGAACAAGGGGATCTCTTACCGAGTGCACCCGGCCAACATCGGCGTGCTGGCCGCGGCCCGGATCGACGTCTGTGCCCTGGCCAACAACCACGTGCTCGATTGGTCGTACGAGGGCCTGGAGGACACCATTGCGGCGCTCGACGCAGCCGGCATCGCCGTGGCAGGCGCGGGCCGCGACCCGGTCGCGGCGGAGTCGCCGGCCACCGTTTCGGCCGACGGAACCGCTATCCGGGTAGGGGCCGTCGGCAGCGCCACCAGTGGGATCCCGGCGGCGTGGGGAGCGACCCCGGAGCGGCCGGGGGTCGCCTTCGTACCTGTCCTGTCTGATGCGGCTGCCGACTACGTGGCCGGCATGGTTGCCCGTACCGGCGCGCTCTCGGTCGTGTCGATCCACTGGGGATCCAACTGGGGTCACCGTATTCCGCGGGCGCAGACCCACTTCGCCCGGCGCCTGATCGATGCCGGTGTGGATGTCGTTCATGGGCATTCATCACACCATCCGAAGGCGATCGAGGTCTATCGCGACCGACCCATCCTCTACGGGTGCGGTGATCTGATCAACGACTACGAAGGCATCGGTGGCCACGAGGAGTACCGGGGCGATCTGGCTCTCGCCTACTTCCCCACGATGGGCCCCGATGGAATGGAATCGCTCGAACTCACCCCGTTCCGGATGCGCCGCTTCCGCGCAGAACGCGTGACCGGGCCCGACGTGAGTTGGCTGGCCAGGACGCTGGACCACCACAGCCGCCCGTTTGGGACGAGAGTCGAGCCGTCCCCGGACGAGCGCCTCCGAGTGAGCTGGTGATTGGCCGGAGCGGCCCGCCTTCTCCCGGCCCCGGGGTGAACTACGCTGCCCGGGTGCAGACGACCAGGACCGGGTGGCGGGAGCGAGTCCGCCACATCATCTTCGACCACAACACGCCAGAGTCCCGTGCTTTCGACATCGTCTTGCTCGCGCTCATCACCTTCAGCGTGTTGCTCGTCATGCTGGAAACGGTCGAACAGATCGAGGCACGCTACGCGACTCCGCTGTTCGTCCTCGAGTGGATCATCACCATTCTGTTCACACTCGAGTACATCGCCCGGCTCGTCACTGTCGACAGCAAATGGCGGTACGCCCGCAGCTTCTTCGGCGTGGTGGACCTGCTCGCCATTCTCCCGGTGTATCTGAGCATTCTTCTGCCGGGGGCGCAGTCGCTGCTCGTGATCCGCTCCCTGCGTCTGTTGCGCGTCTTTCGGGTGCTGAAGATGGCCCGGTTCATCAGCGAAGCGAACTACCTGGTGAGGGCGATCAAGGCGAGCTCGAGAAAAATCATCGTGTTCTTGATCGTTGTCGTGCTCATCAATGTCATCGTGGGTTCGACGATGTACCTGATCGAGGGACCTCAGAACGGGTATGACTCGATGTTCCGCGGCCTCTACTGGTCGATCGTCACGATGAGCACGGTCGGTTTCGGCGATATTGCGCCCTCCACCGCCCTCGGCCAGGTTCTGGCTGCGATGCTGATGATCGTCGGCTACAGCGTCATCGCCGTGCCAACCGGCATCGTGTCCGCCGAGGTCGCCAGTGCCCGTCGCCCGCGTGAAGAGTCGTGTCGCAACTGTGGTTCGGCCGCCCACTCTGAGACCGCCCGATTTTGCGACGCCTGTGGGTTTGAGCTGGCCGGGTTGGATCGAGTCGCCGCCGACCAGTGAAGGGGCTTGGGATTGCGCTCGAGGGTGCCGAGAAGGTGGCGGGTTCGACGGTCACAGTTCCTCCCGCCCGACCACGGTCGCCGAGCGGACGGCGGCGAGCGACTCAATGAGAGCATCCAAGCCGCCGGCCTCGACGAAGGTGGCGGCGGTCACCTCGATGACGACGGTCCCCTGGTAGCCGGTTCCCATCAGGCGTTGGAGAAATCGGCGCCAGTGTGCGTCACCGTTTCGCAGTGGCCGGTGGTCGCCGGAATTCACGTCGTGGCAGTGCACGTGGGCGATCTGGTTCCATAGCGGCCCCGGATCCCGGCTCATACCGAAGCGACGATGGTTCCACTCCGCATGTCCTACATCCCAACACACCCCGACGCCGCTGAGTTTCGCAATCCTCGCCAGTTCGGCCGGATTGTCGCCGATTCTCACCAGCTTCTCCCCCGGATCAGGTGCGACCTGCAGCTCGGTGACAGGGTGGACCAGCGGAGCGTTCTCGTCACACCATCTCTTGGCCCACGAGAAGAATGCTGCCGATCGCTCGACCAGCAGATCCCGGGTCTCCGGATCCGAGGTCACGGCCGCCGCCGGGTGGATGTTCACGACGGTTGCGCCCTGCTTGTTCGATAACGCGGCCGCCAACAACAGAAACCGCTCGTGAACGATCGCAGCGGTAGATCGAGGGCCGTCGAAATGCGTCGGGTTCGCTTCATCCATCTCCGTGTACGGATGAAACGACAGACGGAGCCCGGCGCGGCGGCACAGCTCGGCCTGTTGGGCAGCGTATTCGAGGTCACTCGCCGGGCCGACCGGCAACTCGGCGGCCTCGACACCGAGACCCGCCAATCGGTCCGGTACCGCCCGGCCGCCCAGCAGCCGGTGATAACTCTCCCGCTCGGCGAAGTCGAGTTCGAGTTTGAGCCCGATCCTCATCGGCTACCGACCATAGTCTCCGATTTCGCCGGCGCGACCAATTGCTGGGAGAGCGGCACGGCCCAACCGGCCCCGGGGAAGTATGACCACGGAACGTAGTAGAGTCGCCCACAGGATTTGGGACTAGACGCGCTCATGCGCGGGTGGCCGGGGACGAGCACTGGTGGGCAGATTGGCATCAGCCGGTGAGGGGACTTGGGGCCTCGACGTTCAGCGGTCAGGGACGTGGGGATAGCGGCTTGGGCATAGCGACTTGGGGACAGCCTTGAAGGGACGTCTGGCCGCTTTCCTCCTTGCCGCGCTAACCGTGCTGCCGGCTGCGGGGGCCGCCGCAGAAGACGGTGCCGTGATCCGCGAGCCGTACCTGCAACTCGGCAATGCGCCGCTGGTCGGCTACCCGGGTGCGGGCGGAGACCAGGTCGAGGTCATTTGGCAGTCGCTCGGCATGCCGAGAGACCCGTTCACCTTCGAATACCGACACGCAGAGTCAACTGCATGGACCGAGCTGCCTGCCATCATCGCCGTGGCGGTCGGCGACGGACGCGTCAACCATTCGGTCGTGGTGCGGGACCTGGACTTCGACGAGTTATACCGGTACCGGGTGCGATACGGCGCCTCCTCGTACGAAGCCGAGTTTCGGACCCGCCTCCCGCCGGGCTCCCCGACCCCGTTCAGATTCGCCGCCTACGGTGATTCGGCCGAGGCGTCCTCCATCGCCGCGTTCAACCAGGTTCAGTCGGCGATCAACAACTCGGGATCGGCGTTTGCATTGCTTCTGGGAGACAACGCCTACCCGAGTGGAACGCACGCCGACTACGACCTTCGGTTCAGAAGAGACACGGCGCCGGCCGCGGTCGCGTGGAACGCATCCCACGTCGATTACGCCGCGACAGGAAACCACGATGTTGATTTTGATGGCGGCATCGGATTCCGGGCTGCCTATGCCAACCCGGTCCAGGTGGCCGGAGTCAATGCCCCGGCGTCGGCGCCCCCGAGCTTTCCTCCCGAACACAACTACTCGTTCGACTACGGCATGGCTCACTTCACCGTCGTCGATTCGAACGAAAAGTCATTGACCAGCCAGGTCCTTGCGTGGATGCGAGCCGACCTGGCCGCCTCCCACAACCGTTGGAAGATCGTAGCGCTCCACCACCCCGTGACCGGGGCACCGGACCGAATAGCCGAGATCAGGGAGTACTACCGGGACCTCGTGCCCTTGCTGGTCGAAGAGGAGGTCGATCTCCTGTTGGTCGGCCATTCGCACAGCTATGGCTGGACCTACCCGCTCACCGGTTACAGCGGCTCCACGCCGACCTTCGTCGCGGACACCGATCGCGAGTACGAACAGGGGGCAGGCGTCGTTCAGGTGATATCGGGCGCCGGCGGTGAAGGCATCGTGGGTGTCTCGAGCCCCGGCTGGCCCCATCCCGTCGTAGCGGCAGGTTTCGCCGAACACACCAGCCCACCGGCAGTGCCCGGCTTCGCTCGCGTCGACGTGTCCAAGCAAGGGTTGCAGGTGACATACGTGGGAGCTGACGGAAGGCCGATCGATTCGTTCACCATCGCCGCCGAGCCGGAGCCGGAGATCTCGGCGGACCTGGGGCTGGCCGACCCGGCGTCGGGCCAGTGGGTCCTGAGAAGCGGCGATGGAGGGCTCGAGTATTTCTATTACGGCAACCCGGGCGACACCCCCCTATATGGCGACTGGGACTGTGACGGCGTCTCCACCGTTGGGATGTATCGGCGGTCCAACGGTTTCGTCTACCTGAAAAACGACAATTCCACCGGGCCGGCCGACATCGACTTCTTCTTCGGTATGGACGGCGATGTCCCCATTGCGGGCGACTGGAACGGCGATGGCTGCGACACGATTTCGATCTATCGGCAGACGGAGGGAAGGGTCTTCATATCGAACGTCTTGAGCACGACCACAGCGGAAATGTCCTACTACTTCGGCAACCCGGCGGACCGGCCGTTTGCCGGAGACTGGGACGGGGACGGCATCGACAACGTCGGTCTCCACCGCGCACAAACCGGCTTCGCCTACCTGAGCGATCAGCACGCCACCGCCCCCGCATTTGTCGAATTCTTTTACGGCGCCGCTTTCGATTCGATCATCGTTGCCGATTGGGACGGCGACGGAAAGGACTCGGTGGGCATCTACCGGCCGTCCGACGACCGTTTCTTCCTCAGCAACACCAACAGCCAGGGCCTGGCCGACGTCGAGCTCCGCAGCTTCGGGACAGGCCTGCCGGTAGCCGATTGATCGCTGATGGATCGCGGACGGCCTTGAGTACCCGGACCGGTGGTAATGACGAGGGGACGACTACCCGAGCGCCGCGAGGCTGGCCTCGACGTATGCCGCGATGTCTCGGAATGACGCCACGCCGACGGGACGACCCGATTCGCCGACCAGAGGAACGTGGGAGAACTCGTGCTCGATGATTTGGGTGATGGCGTCGGCGATGGGCGAGCGAGCCGCCAGCACGACCGGATCTGCCGTCATCACCTGTTTGACGGGGATCTTGGACAGATCGCCCGTGTCGCAACCGATTTCCATTTGTAGATCGAACTCACTGAGCACGCCGACCAGCTGACTGTGATCGTCGGTCACGAGCACGGATCCGATGCAGCGTGCCTTCATGTGGTGGGCGGCGACTTCGACCGAATCGTCCATGCCCACCATCACCGGAGCGGAAGTGTTGAGGCCCGTGAAATCCACAAACGCCAGCCCATGGTCCGACGTTGCTTGCTGCGACGACTCGTCGATGCGTGTTGCCAGCATGCCACCAATGGTCCGGATCATCGTATAGAACGAGAGGTTGCCGACGAATCGCGATTCGCCATCCAAGACGGGAACACTGCGCACCCACCAATCGTTCATGATGGCCAGCCCGTCCGAGGCCGAAGCGGTTTCGAGCATCGTTCTGACCGAACCAGTCATTTCTTCGGTGATGGGCCGATCCCAGGTGCTGGGCCGTCCGATCACGCGCTGCAAGACGTCACGTTGTGTAAAGATGCCCACCAGCGTTGCCCCGTCCACGATGCAGGCACAGGAGCGCCCGGCGTCCCGCATCGCCTCGACTGTCTCTGCGACAGAAGCGTCCGGGTCGACGGACACGAAGCGGGACAGATCGAGACTGGAAACAGGAGTTGACGCCAAGGCGTCGGCCACACTCATGGACTCAAGTTACCCAAGTCCGCGGCGGGTATGAACCTCGATCCCTTGTCAGGGCTCGCTCACGGGTCGATCGACCACTGCGGGACCGGGTCTTCTCCAGCCGCTGGAGATGCCCTCGAAAGAGAACTGGGCGACTAACCGTCAGGTACCCGAATGACGTAGACGTGAGCCTCGACCACTTCACCGTTCGCGAGCGTCACGGACGCCACCGTGCGCTCGTATGCCGGACCTTCAAACCTGTCCAGCTGGGGCCACCTGGCGCTCAGGCCCGAGGAGTGCAGGACGTATCCACGAACATCTTCGCCGCTCTCCTCGATCATCAGACCCGGATACCCGATGCCCGCTCCCCACCCCGCTTCGACGAGTCGCCCCTTGATGGTGGCGGGCTGCCATTCGCCCTCGATGCCCGCCAGAACATGCTCGTTGCTTCCGCCTGGTTGGAGGGATCCATAGACGAACAGTGTCTCCATGGGACCTCGGCTTCATTCGGAATCAGTCACTGCGTGGCAAAGTACACGAGATTGCAGAGCATGTAGTGGGATGATCCCCGAAAAGTCCTCAGAGAGGTTGTCATACTCGCCCTCGCCGTTCTTCGTCCCTGGCGGCGCCGCCCACTTAGATGAGATTGGTTCGACAAGCTTGGAAACCCCGGGACGGCTCGACTTAGGGTTGATCCATGAGGAGGCGGCAGATCTTGATTTGGCTGACGATCATTGGAGCAGGTGCGGCATTTCTGGGATTGATCTGGGCGACCCAGCGCCAGCTCATCTACTTTCCCGACACAGCCGCCCCCCGGCTGGACGCCGCCGGCTGGCACGAGGTCGGCTATGACACGGAAGATGGGCTGACCCTCATCGCCTGGTACCGGCCGCCCGAGGACGACCAACCCGTCATCGTCGTGTTCAACGGCAACGCCGGCAACCGGGCAGGACGACTCGGCCTCGGCGAGGCGCTGGCGGGTCATGGGGCCGGCGTGCTTCTCACCGATTACCGGGGCTACGGCGGCAATCCCGGCAGTCCCTCCGAAGCAGGATTACGACGTGATGCCGACGCGGCGGCGGCATTCGTCGAGCGCACCGCTCCCGAAGCCCCCACCGTGTATTTCGGGGAGTCGCTGGGCTCGGCGGTGGCCGTCGATCTGGCCGGCGCCCGTCCTCCGGCGGCCCTCGTACTCCGTTCGCCGTTCACGTCGATGGTCGAGCTGGGCCGTCACCACTACCCCGTGCTCCCGGTTTCGGCCCTTCTGCGGGATCGCTTCGCCCCGATCGACGTCATCGCCCGCCTGCAGGTGCCCACCCTCGTGATCGCCGGCGACGCCGACTCGATCGTTCCTCTCCAGCAGAGCAAGGCGATCTACACGGCATCACCAGGACCCAAGGAGCTCCTGATCATCGAGGGCGGCGATCACAACGACTGGGAATTGGTGTCAGGACCAGCCGTTGTCGAGGCCGTGCACAGGTTTGTCGACCAGTGGGCGAGTGGTTAGCGGTACGAGCTACGGGGACGCCATCCGATTTGGGCACTCGACGACCCGGCTGCCGAACCAAGCACGGCTACCTGTTCGACAGCGTTCAACAATTACATGGCGCAGACAATCGGAGTGGTCTCAGTGGGGCGACAGATCGAGAACGTGTCAAAGCCATCAGCGTCCCGGTTTCCTGCCAACCAGAAGATACAAGTTCAACCCGAGCGTCTGGTGACCCACCACATTCCCCTCACCTTCTTGGGTTTGCCCCCATCGCGTCGAATCAGGGGGCGTTGCCCCCTGATTGGACGTCAGGATGTCACGTGACGCGAGTTCTCCTCACCATATCGATGCCCACCGCAAGGGCCCACACCAGCCACAGCATGAGTCCTGTGTATTCGACGATCGCGAAAGGCCCGGTGACCTCGCCACTCACGATCCACAAGCCTCCAATGACCAGAGCCGCAGCACTAGTCAAACCCAGCCAGCCAAGCCACCGCGCCAGAGCGCCCGTTCGAATGATCACGACCGATGCGGCAAATGCCATGAGCGCAAAGCCGACGGCAAAGACAAGCCCATAGGCCACAGCGTCCATGTACATCACGAAACGCAGGATCCCATCATCAACCACTGCTCCGCTAACCACAACAGCCATGGTCGGAATGGTCGCGGTGATAGCGATCGAGGCGGCGACGATGCCGCCGGCAAACGTGAGCCGCGGAAACTCCGTCGGCACTGTCTCGGACCACGCCAGCGTATCTCGTAGGCACGCGGCAAAGAACAGAAACACGAACGTCATCAGCAGCGCCTCGGCCCAGCCGACAACCAGCAGCGTCGTTGCGTTGTCGACAAAAAAGGTCCTGATGTCGGCGATGGGGTCGGTGAACTCCGGCCAGGACCCGGCGAACAGATCCAACGCCAGGAGCACCGCGAACACGATGCCGGTGATCCCACCGATCTTCTGGCTCGTCGGTGTGAACACGACCTTGCGCGCTTCCACTGTTTGAGCCATGTGCGCCTCCCTTCTCAATCCAGGACGGGAATGTCCCGCTCCCGCCCCCCATTACGCCAATCGGCGCATGTAGACGCTTAGAGGCATACGACCTGGGAATCCGTACCAGTCATTTCGTGGGTCGGCTGGGCTCGAGCAACGCCTCGTTCTCGATTTCGCTTCGGATTTCAATCCAACGAATGGGCTCGTCGCCGGTAACGGTGTATACATGATCAGTCGAGGGCGGCCGACGCCGGTTGGTTCAAGTGACTTGATCGGTGGCCTGGGGGAGCGAGAACCACAAGGCGACGGCAACGAGTGGCACCAAAACGATGTTACCGATCCCGCCCGGCGGCATTGAGTCGACGACGAGCGGCTTGATCAGTCCGATCACGCCGCGCATGAACCAGTCGAAGAGCTGGAGCAGCAGCACGAAGGGTACGAGGAACTGGTATCGGGCGATGACGACCCAGGCGACGATGGCCAGGATGAGCTGTTCGAGCCCCCACTGGGCGAACAGGTGAACCAGGTTGGTGCCGGTGTCGCCTT